>JABDHD010000143.1 GCA_013285685.1 Bacteroidota bacterium | reverse complement strand
CGTCATCATCCAAGCAGGGCCTGGTGATCAGCGTAACTGCTATTGGGTATGCCGATGAAAACGAGATCGTTTACCGCAGCGGCGCCGAAGAGGGCGACCTTATTTGTGTTTCCGGCGACCTTGGCGGGGCCTACGTTGGTTTGCAGCTGCTGGAACGCGAGAAGATGATCTACCTGGAAAACCCCAATATACAGCCGGACCTGGAAGGTAAAGATTACATTATTGAGCGCCAGCTAAAACCAGAAGCGCGCAAAGATGTAGTTGAGTTACTAAAGGAAATTGAGGTAAAGCCGACGGCGATGATCGATGTTTCGGATGGGTTGGCTTCGGAGATACTGCATATCTGCAAACAAAGTGACAAGGGCTGCAATTTGTACGAAGATAAAATACCGCTTGACCCAATGACCTTTGAAACTGCGCGCGAATTTAACCTGGACCCGACGGTTTGCGCCCTCAGCGGCGGCGAGGATTATGAATTGCTTTTTACAGTAAAGCAAGCCGATTATGATAAGATCAAGTTTAAAATGGATATCAGCATCATCGGCTATATTACCGAGCCGTCTGCAGGGTGTAATTTGATTACCAAAAGCGGGAATGTACACCCTTTGAAGGCGCAGGGCTGGAATGCATTTGGACCCCCGTCGGCATAGCGGAGCGGAAAAAGATAATGGTATAATAATTCCGTTTTTATGGGTTTTTTATTATAATTAGCAAATTATTTACAAACTTATGAAAATGAAAAAACTCCTTTACCTTCCGCTATTATTGCTGGCGCTAAAGACACAGGCCCAGGAAAACGTTGTGTTTAAAATAAAATACCTCCCCAACCATACCTACGCCGGCGCTATTAGTATGGGCATGGTTGTACATGTTGATTTAAGCGGCGACACAGCTGTTTTAAACAAAATGAAAAAGCAGGGCCTTTCCTCGCCTTTAGCCATGAATATGGATATGAAAATGGATGGTACCACCAAAACCGGCGCACCCGGCGCTAACCAGGCATTCCCGATAAATATGGGCTTTAAGTTTGACAACCTGAGTATTGACCTTAACGGCAATAGTATTCCTGTCCCTACTGATAAGTTGGGTAACGGTGTTTCGATATACGGGCATGTTGGCGCCGATGGTAATATTAAAGCCGATTCGATAGGGGGCGCTAAAAAAGGCGATACATCGCAGGCGAAAGTGGCCAAATTGATGAATTCAATTCAAAAAAACATTCAATTTCCGGCTCACCCGATGAAGATAGGAGAAACTTTTACCCAGACCATGCCAATGAGTATACCGATGGGAGGAAGTAACATGGACCTTAACTCGGAAGTGGTTTACAAACTGGTAAGCATTAGCGACGGGATTGCCAATTTTGACGTGCAGCAATCCATGGATATGAGCGTTCCGATAGCCGGCGCAACCATAAATGTAAGCGGCACGGGCGGCGGAAAACTTGTTTACAGCATAAAAGACAATTTTGCCACTGATTTCAGCTCAAATGTAAATTTGAAAGTGACCGGTCAGATAAAAACGCTTAAGATTGACGCTACCGCGCAGATGAACATGGAGTATAAGTATACGATTAATTAGTCTTGCGTTGTCCAGATAGCTATCGGGAGTCTCAAGTCAGAAAAGAAATGATAAGATTTGCCGACTTTTAAAGTTGACAAATTTTATCATTTTAAGGGCTTTTTATTAGCATCAGAAAATTATTAAAAAAAGCATAACATGAAAAAAATCCTTTACCTCGTCCTGTTATTATCGGCCGTTAAATTACAGGCCCAGCAAAGCGCAACATTTAAAATAAGTTATCTGCCAAACCACACTTACGATGGCGCGATTAATCTAAAGGCGGTGTGCCATGTTAACCTAAGCGGGAATGATACGATTATCGCGAAAATTACAGCAAAGGGCATCCCGCTTCCGCTCACGGCAAATTTAGAAATGAAAATGGGTATGTCCACCAAAACAGGGCCTGCAATGGCAGACCAAAGTATTCCGGCATCGATGAAAATTAGTTTTGATGATTTGGGAGTGGAGTTGAATGGAAATAAATTACCCATTCCTTTGGAAAAGCTTGGGCAAGGAATATCGGTAGCCGGGCGGTTTGACAAGGACGGCGTCTTTCAGGCGGACACTGCGGGGGAAAAGGCGACAGGGGACCCTATGGGACAAAAACTAAAGAAAATGACCGACGGGTTTCAAAAAAAAATAAAGTTCCCGGACCACCCGATGAAGGTAGGTGAAAGCTTTACCCAGGGATTGCCTTTCAATATGCCGATAACTGACAGTAAACTGAAAATAGATGCAAAAACGGTTTATACGCTTACAAGTATCGCTGACGGGTTTGCTTATTTTGACTTAAAACCGAGTATTGATGTTTCGATACCTATCAAAGGGAATACATTAACTATAACAGGGGGTGGTTCCGGAAAAATGGTTTACAGCATAAAAGATAATTTTGCAACGGAATCCACCACCACATTCAACCTTAAAATCAGTGGCTTGATCGCAAAAATGCAGATCGACGCGACGGCGGATTTTGAGATGGGTTATAAGTATACAATAACAACTAACTAACGCGAATCAATTCTATAAATTACCGGATTCCCAATTCGACCAATGGTTATTTGGTTTATCCTTCGGTTTCCAAAGGGTACTGTCGCGTTTTACTAATATTTGCGCTATTAAGCGGTAGGTTTCCTGCGAACTGAGTAAATTCTTTTTATCGTAAATGCTTTCGAAATGGAAGCCGGAAATGGTCATGATCTTTGGCAGATCAGCCGGCAGGTATTTGCGCATATCAAATTCTTCGGCGCTAACCAAAGCAGGGTTGGTGTCGCTATAATAGCGTACCAAATCGCCGTACCCGATCAGTTGGTGAGGGTTATCGTCACTGTCCGGCACGATGCCCAGTTTTAGATATTTTGAAAGGGCATGTTCGATGGGAACAATTCTGCCCCGGATATTTACCGTTTTGGCCTCCGGGCTTATTTTTTCAAACAGTTCCATGCCTGCCCCGGTTTTATTCCGGATGCGTTCATACTCATTATCCGAAATCAGCTCAACATTATACATGTTGGAATATTCGGTAAACTGCCCTACTTTTTGAACGATAGGCTTAATGCAATTTCCAAAATAATCGAGCTCAATTATGGCATCCCCGCCACGATTTTCGTAGCCGCATTTTTCAAATACAATCGCCCACCGGGTGCTATCGGCATACAAATGAATTTTACTGCCGGCCGTTACCAGGTAGCCGTGTTCCAAATCAGGCAAAAAAGTGTAATGCAACTCGTGGGTGTTTGTTTGGCGCTGCTGCTCCTTCCTGGCATCTTCTTCGGTAAAGTTTTTGTGAAAATCGCTGAAAGCTGAATCCAATTGCCACAGGATATCGCCTTCGGTAAAATGTTTTGGCGGACGCTGTTTGCAAGAAAAAGCTGCGATAAAGGAGAAGGAAAACACACACACTATATAAAAAACAACTTTCATCCAATGTCAAATTTTATTCCTCCCCAATATACTTATCATCCAATTGTTTATTAGCCCTGGCGCCTAATTTTTTTATCTTATCCGCCGTGGTGGTTAAATTCCCGTTGCCCTCGCTAAGTTTGTTTAACGCACTGTCATACGCCGCCTGGCTGGATTTGATGTTTTTGCCGATATTTTCCATATCTGCCACAAAGCCGACAAATTTATCATACATCCTTCCGCTCAATGCGGCAATCTCCAGCACATTGCGGTTTTGCCGCTCCTGCTTCCATATGCTGGCTATGGTGCGCAGTGTGGCCAGCAAAGTAGACGGGCTAACAATCACTACCCGTTTATCCCATGCATCGCTGAAGAGCTCCGCATCCAGTTGTACGGCAAAACTGAACGAAGATTCTATCGGCACAAAAAGCAATACAAAATCCGGCGAGTTGATTTGGTACAGGTCATGATAGTTTTTGGAAGACAGATTCAACACGTGGCCCCTGATGGATTCTACATGCGCTTTTGAATAAAGCTTGCGCTCGTCTTCGGTTTCGGCATTCACCAGGCGTTCGTAAGCGATAAGAGAAACTTTAGCATCGATGATCAGGTGTTTTTCATCGGGCAGGTCGATAATAACGTCAGGCTGAAAACGCGAGCCATCGGCAGCATTCGTACTGGCCTGTAAACGGTACTCGCGGTCCCGCACCAACCCCGAACGCTCAAGCACGCGCTCCAAAATTACTTCGCCCCAGTTGCCCTGTTTTTTGCTGTCGCCTTTTAATGCCCTGGTTAAGTTGGTGGCCTCTTCGCTGATCTGCTTGTTCAGTGCCATTAATTGTGTAATCTCGCCGCGCAATACATTTCTTTCGTCTGACTCGGCTTTGTAAACTTTGTCCACTTTTTCCTCAAACGCTTTTATGTTTTCCTTTAAAGGATTTAACAATATATCCAGGTTGGTCCGGTTGGTCTCAATAAACTTTTGCGACTTTTCATCCAGCAGCTTATTGGCTATATTTTGAAACTCCAGCTGAAACTTTTGTTGGATATCCTGTATCGATTTTTCCTGCTCGGCCAGGCGCTCGCGCTGCGCTTTTAAAGCTTCCTCGGCCCTGGCCGCCCGGTTTTTTTCGGCGAGCAAATCCTGGTTGAGCGAGGTGGTCAGATGATCATACCTTATGCGCTCACCCTGTAACTGCCTGTCAGCCTTATCCCTTTCGAGCGCTAAATTTTCCGCCCGTTCTTCAACTTTAGCTAAAGAAATGCTGAGAGAAGCGTTTTCGTTTTTTAATTTTTGGAATTCGTCTGCAGTAATGCCGTCAGCGGCTACAGGCTTCTTTAAAAACAGAAGCACAGCGATCCCCAGTATAACAAGGGCGGCGAGTAAAATGTACACACTCATCTTTGATAAAAATATTAGCAAACGAATGTAGGGAATTAGTCGGAAAAGTCCGAAAGAAGGAAAAAAAGCAAAAAGTATTGCTTAGGAAGGTTAAGATTTCGAACCGACAAAATGAGCCCTGATCCGGGCGAAATCTTCTTCGGTGTAGCAGTCGGCGTAAACCAGCTTTATTGTCTCGTATTTTAGTTCGCCCTCGGAAATATCGGGGTGCTTATCTTTGATCAGCCTTCGAACCATCGCCATCGAGAAATCAGCCATATCGCAGCACATTTTGAGGCGCTCTAAAGGGGTTTTTCGCATCACGATATCATGCTGAATTTTTAACACATGGTCGGGCGTATCGGAAGGTAGATTTTTGTATGGGTTCATATTAATAGAGATCAAACGTATCCAGGCGTAACTTATCTTTCCAATAGTTTAAATAATCCATATCCACAGTGTCATTCTTTAACAACACTTTTATATCCTCAAACTGCCGCTCACTATATAGTTGCTGTATCCACTTCGTTTTGGCGAGGATCAAATCTTCTATTGAAATAACTTCGGCCTCAATTCCAATAAAATCCCGCAGTTTTCGACGGCTAAAAGCCGTTTGGCTATATTCATCCGTTTTTAAAACGATGAAATCGATTTTGAAACCATTGTCATTGCTGATAATGTTGAAAAAGCCCTTCCGGTTAATTTCGTCCTTAATGCTTTCACGATGAAAGTAATATCCTTCAAAGGCGGATAATAACTTGTCAACATCTTCTACCTGTAAATAAGCGACGATATCAATATCCCTGGTTGTGCGACTAACGGAATAAAATGACATGGCAACACTCCCGGAAACCATATAAGGCACTTGTATTGAATTAAGTTTATCGGCAACGATTTCGAGTAACTCAAACATTGATAAATAATTCAGAAATTATTAGAATTTAAACAAGATAGCTTTTTAGCCAATACACAGGAAAAAAAGGTAAAAATTAAGAGCCGGTTTAAAAATGCTTTTGAAATTTATTTATCAGTTCATCGCTGGCTGTAGAGACGCAATATTTTGCGTCTCGGAGACAAATGTTCAGAATATTCCCACAAGCTGTAAGCGTAAAACCCAGTCTAAGGCATCTTCCTAAATTTCTAAATTTGGGTCCGAGACGCAAAATATTGCGTCACTGTTTTGATTTTTAAACAGGCTCTAAGGAGCTGATCGTTATTTTTCCGCCTTCTCAACCCTCAACCCTACATCGCTCACCTCGCGCAAAGGATTGTCCCGCATATTTTGCTCGATATAAAAAGTATACTTTCCTTTAGCCGGGAATTTGTATTTGGTAAGTACCGGCTGCTGGAAGCTGTACAGGTTGCCGGATCCATCGCCCAGCCAGGCGCCGTCTTTATCGGCCAGCCTGAGTTCAAAACGGGTAGTTGTTGATTTTTTATCCGGGTCGACCTGGGTTAGCAGGATAAATATGTTGGAGTATTTATAATCGCCCGTTACCCGGAGGTTGATATAGACATTATAGGTCAGGCCTGGATCATCTATTGCCACGTCATACCTGAACTTGTTTACATAGGTCCAGTTATGGTTCTCTACATCGTCGTTTTTATCGATGATGGTGCCGCCTTTACCGCATCCTGTAGTTATGGCCAATAAGGCCATCAAAACAAAACCTGATAAAAAATATATTCCCCGTTTCATTACTGATTTCCCGGTTGGCCGCCGCGATCACGGTTATCGGGGCGGTTTTGGTTATTCCTGTTCGGCCTGAATTTTTTCTTTTTGTTGGGATTGTTGCCGCCTTCGGGCCTTGGGCCCTGTGTGTTTGCAGGGCTGGCACCTTGCCCCTGTGGTGGCCGTTGTGGCTGAGGCTGTCCCTGCCCTGCCGGACGTTGCGGGCGAGGGCCATCTCCCTGGCCGCCGGGGCGGTTATTTTTGTTCCTGTTCTTGTTTTTCTTTTTGTTGCGGCTGTCATCCAGGCGGGTCAGGCTGTCCTGCCCGACTACGTTTTCGTAATCCAGTACTTTTACCGGCTTGGTTTCAACCTCAACAATTTCACCCAGGTCGGGCGGCAAAACGCCCTCCTTATTCATCTGCTGAATTTCCTTCACCCGGCTTAGGGGTAATGGGATCCAGTTTTCGGCCATGGGGTAGCTAAACCACATCAGCTTTTTAAAAATATCTGTTTTTTGAAGCCGGGCGTCACCTTTCTCCGTTCTGAGCACGTTAACATTGTCGGGGATATATTTGAGCGCATCCATGTAGGTATCCAACTCATAGTTCAAACAACATTTTAGCTTGCCACACTGACCGGCAAGTTTCAACGTATTCAGCGAAAGATTTTGGTAACGGGCAGCAGAAGTAGAAACGGTTTTAAAATCAGTTAACCAGGTTGAGCAGCAAAGTTCCCGGCCGCACGAGCCGATGCCCCCCAGCCTGCTGGCTTCCTGCCGCATACCAATTTGCCGCATTTCGATGCGGATACGGAAAGCTTCGGCCATTTTTTTGATGAGTTCCCTGAAATCGACGCGGCCTTCGGCGGTATAATAAAAAGTCGCCTTGGTTTTATCGCCCTGGTAGTCTACGTCGCTAAGCTTCATGGAAAGGTTCAATTCGAGCGCCAATTTCCTCGACCGGTGCATGGTTTCCCACTCCATATCCTTCGCCGCTTTCCATTTATCTACGTCAGCGGGGGTGGCCCTGCGGTATATCTTTTTCACCACGTCGGTTTCACGTACACGGCGCTTAACCATCTGCATGCGCACCAACTCGCCGGTTATGGACACATGGCCCACGTCATAGCCGCCGGTGCTTGTTTCAACAGCAACCAACTCGCCGGCCTCCAGGTAAATATTATCGTTATTAAGGTAAAACTCCTTGCGCGAGCCTTTAAATTTAACCTCTACGATATTGAAGGGTTTATAATTTGCCGGCATATCCATGTTGGAAAGCCAGTCGTAAACATCAAGTTTGCTGCAGCCATTGGTGAGGCATGAGCCATTACTTTTGCAGCCCGCCGGTGAGCATCCGCCCCCGGTTGAGCAACTTCCACATCCCATAATTTCGGTTATATCAGGTGTCCGCCCGTTGGCGGATCGTTAAATTTACATGTTTAACAATTTGTAAAGATACATCTAAAAATAAAATTTTAGGGTTTGCATTTCTTTCTATATGATAGTGAGCCTTTTCAAGCTCGTTGATGATGCCCTGGGCCATATTAATATCCATCACTTTGGTCACTCTTTGGGCGGTTTCAGCACCTTTAAGTATGTTTCGCGGTTGATGGTTTGCAAGGCGGCGGGTTCGGGGTCGCAATGGTTGTCGAGGTATGATTGGAGGTCGGGAGGTAAAATTTCCATGCAGCGAATTTAGCGATTTTACCTTGTGTCACCGATTGTTCAAGCCACTACCGATCATTTTCCCCGATCGGAGAAAATCATCAAATACATATTAAATGGCCTTTTCCATCCACGATTGCAAAAGGATCACCGCAGATATCGTATCCACCAGTTCCTTATTTTGCCGGTGCTTTTTATTCATGCCGCTTTGGGCGATAGTGGCCGAAGCCATTTTTGAGGTGAAGCGCTCATCCAGCATTTCAACGGGTATATCCGGAAAAGCTTTCTTCAGCAAATTAACAAAGCCTTTTACATGGACAGCTGACTGCGAGGGTGTATTGTCCATCTGCTTTGGTTCGCCCACAATAAAGCACTCTACCTGCTCACTTTGCAGGTATTTTTTCAGGTAGTCGATTATTTTAATAGGGTGGATAGTATCCAGTCCGGTCGCGATGATCTGCATCGGGTCAGTTACCGCGATGCCCACCCGTTTGGTGCCATAATCGAAAGCCATGACCCTCATGAGAGACGAGAGATATGAGATATGAGATGTGAGACCGCCATGCGGCAAATATAGTCAATCGTTTCATCGCATA
>JABDHD010000142.1 GCA_013285685.1 Bacteroidota bacterium | reverse complement strand
TGCGGGTTCGCCTAAACGCCTGGCACGCGGGTATTGTTGGTGAAAAACACCAACAAGGGCGGGAAAAAACCATCCGCTGTTTTCCCGGGGCATTGCGGTTTGCAGGTAACAACACCTGCAAAGGCGGGCAAAAGTGGCGGTCTCGTGCGCCGCTGACAGGTAACAAACTATGCGGGTTGCGGGCGCCTGCGTTGCATTAACGGCGGGGGCTTGTATAATTTAATTATGGCAAATTCGCCACAATTAGCGTTTAGCCAATTTTAAAACCCTCGAATTCGAGGGTTTTAAAATTACCGGGTTTGGTAATATTAGTAATAAAGCTGATTTTATGTCGGGAGTTCTCCGCCTTTTGCCGTTGTTTTTCACCAACAAACCGAAATGCCTAACCACCATGCAATGGATGTATGGTTTAGGCAAAACCTCACCATCCCGGTATGAAATCCGCCCGGTATGGCTGCTTGTGCTGCGGGTTCGCCTAAACGCCTGGCACGCGGGTCTTGTTTTTATTCCCTTATCGTACGCGCCTGGAATGCTTTTTTAGGTGTTTCTTAAGCGTTTCGTGACGTGTTTGACAGGCGCCTTAGCGCTGTTTTGCCGGTTATCCGCTGCAAGCGTTCACGAAATTCCTCAAAAACGTCACAATTTGGAGATAGTGTAAATTTTAACAGGCTAAAAACCAGCGCTTTTCGTTGCTGTTTAACGGGTGTATGTGCGCGAAACGTGAACGCTTTAAATGCTTTTGAAATGCCTTTTGCCGGTGTTTTTCACCAACAAAGGCGGGAGGGCTGGTAACATCATTCCAGCGTCAACCTGCACTCATTTTAAACTAATTGCCCCGCAACTGGTTTAACTATCAACATTGTAAAAGAAATGAATTTTATCGACTTTGTGTTGTTCATCATCCTGCTGGCTTGTGTACTGGTGGCTGTGCGGCGTGGCTTTATCCTGGCCACGCTGCAATTGCTCACCTGGTTGGGCAGCCTGGTTATCGGCTATATTTTTTACAAGCCGTTTAGCGGGGTGCTTTTGGAAATTTTTCCGGGTATCGGTTTTTTTTCTGCTTTATTATCGTTTATCCTCATCGTCATCGTCGCCCGCATCCTGTTAGACCGCCTGGCCGAACGCATCCTGCTGCAAACACCCTTTTATGTGCACACCTCGGCGCTTAATAAAATATTAGGCATTTTGCCCGGTTTGGTCGACGGCTACATCTGGGCGGCATTGCTGGCGATATTTTTGCTGTTGATGCCGTTTCCCGGCCCGCTTTCGCGCGAGGCGCATAACAGTAAACTGGCCGCCGGGCTTGCCGGCGAAACCGGCTGGCTGGAACACTGGTTGTCGCCCGTTTTTGTGGAAATTCCGGAGCATGTCATCCGCAACCCCGGTACGGAACACGGAGAAGAAAAATTCACCCAGCTGCCATTCACCGTAAGACAGCCCGAAGTACGTGCCGATCTGGAAGCTGAAATGTTGCGCCTGGTAAACAAGGAACGCGCCCAAAGAGGGATAGCCCCGCTTAAAGCCGACCCGAAATTAACTGCCGTTGCGCGCAAACATTCGGTGGATATGCTGGCAAGGGGGTATTTTTCGCATTACACACCCGAGGGCATCGACCCTTTCGCACGTATGCGGAATGACGATATTCATTTTTTAGCCGCCGGCGAAAATGTGGCATTGGCGCCAACATTGCCGGAGGCGCATTCCGGCCTGATGCATTCGCCCGGGCACCGCGCAAATATCCTCAATCCAGCCTTCGGTCGCCTGGGCATCGGCATTGAGGATGGCGGAATTTACGGACTGATGATCACGCAGGATTTCAGGAATTAAAACCAGCCGTGCGTAGTTTTATTTACGCCGGCTGTGCCTTGGTTGGTATTTTTTCACCAGCAAAGGCGCAATTTCTAACAGAAATATACCGCACATCATCTTATCACCGACCCATTGTGCATACCATCAGGGGCGGAAACAAAGGCGAGCTTGCCCTCGGCGTTCTCTGCCATCAGGATCATGCCCTGGGAGGTGATGCCTTTGATATCGCGGGGTTCCAGGTTTACAAGCACAGTCACTTTTTGGCCGATGATGGCTTCCGGTTCAAAGTATTCGGCAATGCCGGATACAATGGTGCGCGTATCAATGCCGGTATCAATGGTAAGCTTGAGGAGTTTTTTGGTTTTGGCTACTTTTTCGGCGGTCAGGATGGTTCCGGTGCGGATGTCCATGGTGGCGAAGGAGTCATAACTGATATTTTCCTTGGGCGCAACTACTTCAGGCGCTTTGGGCGCGGTGGCGGCCTTTTTGTCTAAAAGCTTTTGAATTTGCTTGTCAATAGCCTCGTCTTCCACTTTTTCAAACAGCAGCACGGCAGGGTTTAGCTGGTGGCCGTTCTTAAAAGCGATTTCCTCTCCAAGCCCGATGGCGCTGTACGGCAGGTTAAGCATGTTAACGAGCTTTTGCACCGTATGGGGCAAAAATGGCTGCAGGCACGATGCCAGGTGACCGATCATCACCAAGCTGTTATGCAATGTGGTTTTGGCGGCCGCCGGATCGGTTTTGATGGTTTTCCAGGGCTCATTTTCCGTCAAATACCTGTTGCCCAGCCGGGCTATTTCCATCACCGTTTGCAGCGCCTGCCGAAACTTATAAGTTTCGAGCGCGGCTTCCAGTTCGCCATAAAAACGGCCAAGTTCATTCGATATGTGGTTGTCAGCGAGGACGATTTGGCCACCTTCGCTTTCTACTTTGCCATCATAAAACTTGTGCATCAATATCATCACGCGGTTTACGTAGTTACCGAGGATAGCCACCAATTCGTTGTTCACGCGGGCCTGGTAATCCTTCCAGGTAAACTCGCTGTCGCTGGTTTCGGGGAGGATTGAGGTGAGCACGTAGCGCAATTCATCCTGCCGGCCCGGGAACTCTTCCAAATATTCGTGCAGCCAAACCGCGTGGTTGCGCGAAGTTGACAGCTTGTCGCCTTCCAGGTTCAAAAACTCATTGGCGGGCACGTTTTGCGGCAAAATGTATTCGCCGTGCGCATGCAGGATTGAGGGGAAGATGATGCAATGGAATACAATATTATCCTTGCCGATAAAATGCAGCAGGCAGGATTCATCAGCCTCGCTGGCTTGTTTTTTCCAATACAATTTCCAGTCTTTGCCATTATCAATCGCCCATTGCTTGGTGGCGGAGATATAGCCGATAGGCGCATCCATCCACACATAAAGTTTTTTGCCTTTGGCCTCGTCGAGCGGAACATCGATGCCCCAGTCCAAATCACGCGTCATCGAGCGCGGTTGCAAACCGGATTTTAACCACGACTTACACTGCCCGAAAACGTTTACTTTCCAGTCACCTTCTTTGGTGTCGATCCACTTTTCCAGCCAGGGCTGATATTTGTCCAGCGGCAGGTACCAATGTTTGGTCGGTTTTAATACGGGTGTTTTGCCGCTTAAGGTGGATATGGGCTTGATCAGGTCGGTTGGGTTAAGCGATGTGCCGCAATTTTCGCACTGGTCGCCGTAGGCGTTGGGATTGCCGCAATTGGGGCAGGTACCAATAATATAACGGTCGGCCAGGAACTGCTGGAAATCCTCGTCGAAGTATTGTTCTGAAAACTTCTCTATAAACTCATCCTTCTCGTACAGGTTCAAAAAAAACTCCTGCGAAAGATCGTGATGTATGGGCGACGAAGTGCGGTGGTAAATGTCGAAAGCGATGCCGAAATCTTCAAAGCTTTTTTTGATCTGGGCGTGATATTTATCGATGATGGCTTGCGGGGTGGTATCTTCCTTTTTGGCTTTTATCGTAATGGCCGCCCCGTGTTCGTCGGAACCGCAAACATACACTACATCCTTTTTTTTCAGCCTGAGGTAGCGTACAAAAATATCGGCGGGCAGGTAAGCGCCGGCCAAATGCCCGATATGCAGCGGGCCGTTAGCATACGGCAACGCCGAAGTAACCGTAAAGCGCTTGTATTTATTGAGTTTGGACATTCGTTGTAATAATGGGCAAAGATAGGGATTAGTCCGAAAGTCGGGAAGTCCGAACGTCCGAAAGAATTGGCCTGGGTAAAATGATATGCAATCGGTGCAATCAAATAAAAAAAATCGGTGATATAAAGTCCGAAAGTAAAAGGGTATAGGAAAGATTAACGCCAAGTCAGGAAGTTTTTCTAATATTGGCTATGAATCGCCCAGCACGTAAATCCGAAATCGAACATTCGAAATCCGAAATAGCCGCCCCTTTGCCGCTGAAAAAAGGTGATAAAATCGCCATCACCTGCCCCGCTAAAAAGCTGCCTGCGCCAATGACTGATGCGGTGAAACTACTGGAAAGCTGGGGCCTGGTAGTTGTTTTGGGCGACACGATTGACCTTTCCTATCATCAGTTTGCCGGCGATGATGAGCAGCGCGCCAGTGACCTGCAGCGTTTTATTGATGATGATGACATAAAAGCCATCATTGCCGCCCGCGGCGGTTATGGCACGGTACGGATGATCGACAAGGTAGACTTCAGCCGCTTTGCTGCTAACCCTAAATGGCTGGTGGGGTTTAGCGACATTACAGTTTTACATACCCACTTGTTTACCAACCATGGCGTGCAGACCATCCACGGGCAAATGCCGGTGAATATACCCGACGCTTCAGCCCATTCGCTGGAAACGCTGCGAAAAGCTTTGTTTGGCGAAACGCTTCGCTATCACTTTGATTCACATGCGCTCAACCGCAGTGGTGAATCCTCGGGTATTTTGGTTGGCGGTAATCTGTCTCTATTAATTGCCGTGTCGGGTTCCGTGTCGGATTTGGATTACAGCGATAAGATACTCTTCATCGAAGATGTTGGTGAGTATCTTTACGCTATCGATCGTATGATGCGCTGCCTGAAGCGCGCCAATAAACTAAAACAGCTTAAAGGCCTGATCGTTGGTGGTTTTACAGAGGTAAAGGACAATGAAATACCTTTTGGGCAAACCGTGCCGGAAATTATCATGGAAGTAGTGAAAGAGTATGATTACCCGGTTTGCTTCGATTTCCCGGCAGGGCATATTCCGGACAATTGCAGTTTAGTACTGGGCAAAACTATAAATTTAAAGGTTGACGAGAATCACGTGAAAATATATTAACACGAATTTATGTAAACACTAATTTTCACGAATGCGAACGAATGAACACAAATTTATTTTGATACGAATTGCATGGATCCCAACTGGCTTAATTCGTCCCAGCTCGTTTAATTCGTGTCAATTGCTTAGATTAATTCGTGTCTATTCGCCAAAATTCGTGAAATTCGTGTTATTATAA
Organism: Bacteroidota bacterium; assembly: GCA_013285685.1. GTDB lineage: Bacteria > Bacteroidota > Bacteroidia > Sphingobacteriales > Sphingobacteriaceae > Mucilaginibacter. The sequence continues at coordinate 3,677 of JABDHD010000142.1, read as the reverse complement.
ATTCGTGTCAATTATTTAAAATATGGCAGCATTAGGCAAATTAGGCAATTACAAAAACTTCGGATTGTTGATTATCCGGGTTGGTTTGGGCATCATGTTTATCTATCATGGCTATCCCAAGCTGTTAGGCGGTCAAAAGATGTGGGAGCAGTTGGGTGAATCAACCAAATATGTGGGTATCCATTTTATGCCGATGATATGGGGTTTGCTGTGCGCCGTGGTAGAAACTGTCGGCGGAGCATTCCTGATTATCGGGTTTTGGTTCAGGCCTGTTTGTATTTTGCTGCTGGTCAACCTGCTTGTCGCAGCGGCGGCTCAATATGCGCACGGCGGCTTGTCAGATGCCGCCCATCCAATTGAAGATGCGATCACTTTTGCCGGGTTGATATTCCTCGGCCCTGGAAAATACAGCGTGGATAAAAAATAATACAGGTACGATAGCCATTGGTCGCGCTTTTAAGTAAATTTATTGCTTAATAAAAATTTATGGGGCTGATTGTAATTGCATGTTATAGGCCTAAACCCGGAAAAGAGCAAGGCTTAAAAGAATTGATGAAGACCCATCTGCCACGCCTTAAGGCAGAAGGCCTGGTGACTGACCGTGAATCTATCATCATGGAGGCAAAAGACGGGACGATTTTAGAGGTTTTTGAATGGCTCTCTGCGGAAGCGATCGTAAGTGCGCACTCCAATCCGGCGGTTATGAAAATGTGGGGCGAATATGGGGAGGCTTGCGACTACGTGCCGATAAATACGTTGGCCGAGGCCGGCGATATGTTTGCGGGATTTAAACCTATGAATTAGGGTGATAAAACGATAAAAGCTGACTCATGGCGTCAAAAAAAAGGATAACCAAAACAATCTGTTTTAATCAGCCTCAATTTATCGTTATCCTATTTATTTTAACCCTGGCCTTTTACTATTCCTATGCGCAAGATACCTCGCCGGATTTGCTTCAAAACTTACAAGAACAACATAATGACACATTGAAATTGAAATATAGCATAGAAGAAACCTTTCCGCCGGAATTCCCGGGTGGGAATGTTGCACTGCAAAAATTCTTAGGTAAAAGCATACGCTGGAAAAAAGGAATGAAAAATGGGAAGGTGGTTGTTGCGTTTACTATGAGCCCGGAAGGTTATCTGGAGAAGGCAAAAATAATTCACAGGATAAGCCCCCTGGACGATGCGGAAGTGTTGAGGGTGCTTAATACAATGCCGAAGTGGGTGCCTGTCAGCAAAGTCTTTAAAACTGTCTCAGGCGATTTCGTATTGCCAGTTAGCTTTTTAGATGACAGGACGCTTAAACCGCCTCTATCCAATTCCCATCCTCTTTAATAATCCCTATCAATTCATCCAGCGCATTGGTCGAAGCAATATTTTTCTTCACCGCTTCCTTACCACGGTAAAGAGTAACTTTATCAGGCCCTGAACCAACATAACCGTAATCGGCATCTGCCATTTCGCCGGGGCCGTTAACAATGCAGCCCATGATACCGATCTTCAAACCTTTTAGGTGACTTGTTCTGCTGCGGATCATTTGGGTGGTTACCATCAGGTCGAACAGTGTCCGTCCGCAGCTGGGACAGGATATGTATTCTGTTTTTGATATGCGCGAACGGGTAGCCTGCAGTATGCCAAATGATGTAGAGGTGATGACCTTCGTCTGTGTTTGCGGCGCATCTATCCAGATACCATCCCCAAAACCATCCACCAAAAGGGCGCCCATATCGGTGGAAGCGTAGAGTTGTAAGTCCTGAGTCTGAAGTCCTGAGTCTAAAGTCTTAAAATCGTAACTTCTTTTAATGATGACAGGCACGTCAAGCCCTAATTCTTGGAGCTTAAAAAAGAAAGAACGCTGATCGGCCATGCCGTGTTCTTCATCTGTTTCCAACACAAAAACAAGTGATCTGTCAAATGGAAGCGCTCCAAATTCATCGCTTTCAACATCTGTATCTTTCAACCGCACCAGGTTTAAGGCCGATGAGCGGTCGTCCGCCTCAATAAACTCCTTAAGCGTAAAAACCGGGTGGCACATGGTTTTGTCGGCCAGTTTTTGCCAGGTTGCGTAGTTGTAAAGCTGTTTTAAGTTGCCCGGGAAGTTAAACGACGGCAGGCCATCACCTAAATACACAAAATCAACCGATTGATCGGCCATATTGTATTTGTCCAGCACCGGCGAATACAAATAACCGGCATCATTCAATATCGCGGGATCTTTTAAGTTCTTTTGCGAAAGATCAACCACCACCCTCGGCACCATATGGCCGCCGATAAAAGCATTGGCTTCGTAAGTTTCGCGGCGCATGTATTCGTACGGATTATGAGGTGAAAGGTGAAAGGTGAAAGGTGAAAGGTTTTCTTGCCCTGTGGCTTTCCTTTTCGCTCTCTCCGCATATCTGCTTACCAATGCAATAGCCACGGGGGCTTCAGCTTCGGGTTCTTCGGTGAGAGAAACGCGGACGGTATCTCCTAAACCGTCTTCCAGCAGCGTGCCAATCCCTACTGCTGATTTGATGCGGCCGTCTTCACCGTCGCCAGCTTCAGTTACGCCCAGGTGCAGGGGGTAGTTCATTCCCTCGGCAACCATGGTCTCTACCAGCAAACGGTAGGCTTGAACCATCACCTGGGGATTGCTTGATTTCATGCTGATCACCAGGCTGTAATAGTTCAGTGCCTCGCATATCCGCATAAACTCCATGGCCGATTCCACCATGCCTTGCGGGGTATCGCCATAACGGCTCATGATCCGGTCACTCAGCGAGCCATGGTTGGTACCGATGCGCATGGCCGTGCCATATTCCTTGCATATTTTAACCAGCGGTGCAAACTTTTGGTAAATACGGTCCAGTTCACCCCGGTATTGGGCGTCGGTATATTCTATCTGGTCAAATTTCTTTTTATCGGCATAATTGCCAGGGTTTACCCGCACTTTTTCAACAATGCGCGCGGCAACTTCGGCAGCATTCGGTGTAAAGTGAATATCCGCCACCAAGGGTGTGGTATAGCCACGCGCCCGCAGCTGTTTTTTTATTTCGGCCAGGTTCTGCGCTTCCTTAATGCTGGGGGCAGTAATTCGCACGTATTCGCAGCCCGCCTCTATCATCCGTATCGATTGCTCAACCGTACCAATGGTATCCATAGTATCGGTAGTGGTCATACTTTGGATGCGGATCGGATTGTTCCCGCCCATCGGCACATCGCCTATGGCTACCTCACGCGTTACAAACCGCGAATATTCGGTAAGCGAATTGCAGTAACGGCCGGGGAGGGTTTTTATAGCGGCAATGGTGTTCATATCGCAAATTTACGAAATATGATCTTCATCATTGCTCAAGAAAACAAAAAACACTGTCGACTGAATTATGAACAGTCGTATTGAAAAGAAGTTCTTTGATACAGCAGGGAATTTATATCTTGCATTTTAAAATGTACCTAAACATGACAACTAAAATGGGTTTCCTCGTTCAAGATGTATTTACGCCATCGCAGCCAGCTTCACTGACATTTGTCGAACGTGAGTCAGTAAAAAAACAACTGAAGACTTCTCTAATGACGCCGGGTAAACAAATAATTGTTTATGGCCATTCTGGAGCGGGAAAAACGACACTTCTCGTCAATAAATTGGAAGAGTTAAATATGGGTTACATAACTTCAAGGTGTATTAAAGGGCTTACA
>JABDHD010000141.1:8073-9109 GCA_013285685.1 Bacteroidota bacterium | reverse complement strand
TTGAGCACCGGCACACGGTATACCTCCATATCCATATTGATAAATAACCAAAACAATATGGACGATCTGAAAAAGGATATCATCAATAAAACAAAAGGCGATGGTTACGAAGTGATGACCTGGAAGGAAATGATCCCCGAGTTGGACCAGCTTTTCCAGGCCAAAATGGCGCAGAACGTGATCATGTCGGGTGTGCTGTACCTGGTTATCGCCTTCGGCATATTCGGCACCATCCTGATGATGCTGAATGAGCGTTTGCACGAATTTGGCATTCTGATCGCCATTGGCATGAAAAAAAGCCTGCTGGCCGGGGTGGTCGTGATCGAGATGGTACTCATGTCGGTTGTGGGCGTGGTATTGGGCGCGGTTTGTATTTACCCGGTGGTGCACTACTATCATGTGCACCCTATCAAACTCACCGGCGACATGGGGAAATCATCAGAACTATACAACATTGAGCCGGTGATGCCCATGTCGGCCAACTTGTCAAACTTCGTTGTGCAGGCTTATGTCGTGCTCATCATTGCGGTTTTACTGTCACTGTACGCCATTTTTAAGATATACAAGATAAAAGTTATTGCCGCCATAAACAGTTAAACATTTTAATAAAATGCTTTTTAAAATAGCCTGGAGAAATATCTGGAGAAACCGTACACGAAGCCTGGTGGTTATCTCGGCGGTAGCTGTCGGCCTGTTTGCCGGTATGTTTATCATGGCCTTTTTCCAGGGCGCTATAAACCAGGAAATTGAAAGCATGGTTGAAACCCAGCTTTCGCATATCCAATTTCATAACCCGGCATTTATTGATGATAAGGAGGTAAATGATACGATAGCTAACGGTCAGTCGATTGTTAAGCGGCTGAAGCAGGACAGGGATGTAAAGGCAGTATCGGGCAGGCTGATCACTGCCGGCATGGTGTCCTCGTCGTCGACGGCTTCAGGCGTTGAGATCCACGGCGTCAATCCGGAAGACGAAAGATCGGTAAGCGACATTTCAAAGGATGTAATTGAGGGTAGCTACTTTACCGGTCTTAAG
>JABDHD010000141.1:0-8063 GCA_013285685.1 Bacteroidota bacterium | reverse complement strand
AAGCTGGCAGACAAATTAGGCGTTAAGCTGCATAATAAGATCGTGCTAACCTTTCAATCCAAAACAGGCGACCTTACCGCCGGCTCGTTCCGAATCGCCGGAATATTCCGTTCGCGCAATTCAAGTTTCGACCAGGTGACTGTATTTACCCGCTTTGATGACCTGGCAGCAATATTGGGCACAACCGGCGGAATGCACGAAATAGCCGTCGTACTAAAAGAAGGTCAAAAAACCAATGCGGTAGCCGCCGGACTAAAAAAACAATACCCATCGCTGCTGGTGCAAACCTGGACGGAACTCTCGCCCCAAATGGCGCTGCTAAGCGGCATCATGGACCAAATGATGTACATAATAATCGGAATCATACTGCTGGCTTTGATGTTTGGCATTATCAATACCATGCTGATGGCGGTGCTGGAGCGGCAGCGCGAATTTGGGATGCTGATGGCAATCGGCATGAACAAGCCCCGGGTGTTTGCGATGATTGTGCTGGAGTCGGTTATGCTGACCTGCGCCGGCATCCCGGCGGGCATACTTTTTACCAGCCTCACGGTTGGCTCGCTTGCAAAGCACGGAATTGACCTGTCGTCATTTTCAAAGGCATTATCGCAGTACGGTTTCAGTAACATCATTTACCCGGTATTAAAGCAGTCGATGTTTATGCCGGTCATCCTGATGACGGCGCTTACGGCCATATTATCAGCGATTTATCCTGCCATAAAAGCATTGAGATTTAAACCTGCGGAAGCAATACATAAAATTTAAGATCATGGGCAACATTATCGAATCACATCATCTTTCAAAAACATACAACCCGGATACCATACCTGTTCATGCAGTGAATAATGTGGACCTGGCTGTGGAAGAAGGAGAATTTACCGCGCTGGTTGGTCCGTCGGGATCAGGAAAGACCACACTGCTCAACCTGATTGGCGGTTTGGATTATCCTACCGGCGGCGAGGTGAAGATTGAGGGGGTGGATATCACCAATATGAGCGAGAATAAGCTGATCGATTTCCGGCTGAAAAATATCGGTTTTGTATTCCAGGCATATAACCTGATTCCGGTGCTTACTGCCAGCGAGAACGTGGAGTTTGTGATGCTGCTGCAAAAGACGTCGAAAAATGAAAGGGAAAAACGTGCCGTTGAACTACTGACAGAGGTAGGCTTGAAGGATAAGCTCAATAAACGTCCGTCCGAGCTTTCAGGCGGGCAGCAGCAGCGGGTAGCAGTGGCCCGCGCGCTGGCATCAAAACCAAGGTTTATCCTGGCTGATGAGCCGACCGCCAATCTCGACTCTGTCTCGACAGAAAACCTGCTGGAAATTATGGCGAAACTGAACAAAGAGGATAATATGACCTTCATTTTTTCCACCCACGACCAGCGGGTGATCGATAAAGCCCGCAGGGTGGTGACATTGGTTGACGGTAAAATCGTATCGGACACTAAAAAATGAAAATGGGTCGGGCCATATTATTATTTGTGACATTTGTGGCTATTCTTCAGGCTGCAAATGCGCAAAGCGATTCGACTAAAAGAGCCACAAGCGACAGCCTCAGCAAAGATCACAAGTTTACCGTTAACGGCTACATCAAATATTTGGAGCAGGTTAGTTTTGTGAGTGATATTACCAACCTGCAAACACTGGACCTGCTGCACAACCGGCTCAACTTTAAATACCAGCCCAATGATCATTTCACGTTCCGGCTGGAAGTGCGCAACCGCATTTATTATGGCGATGAAGTTAAAACCTATCCCGGTTTTGCCGCGCTGGTTACCGGCGGCGATGGCACGCTCAACCTGTCGGAAAACTGGGTGGACAGTCACTCCATGCTCTTTAACAGCACGATTGATCGCGGCAGCGCCGAATATATGAACGGCAAGTGGGACATCACTGTCGGCCGGCAGCGCATCAACTGGGGGATCAGCACCGTTTGGACGCCGAACGATATTTTTAACACTTTTAACTATTTTGATTTTGACTACGAGGAGCGCCCCGGTACCGATGCCGCGCGCGTGCAGTATAATTTAACGCCGTCGTCGTCGCTCGATGCTGCTTTTAGTCCCGGTAAAACGGCTGTCGGCAATGTCGGTGCGCTGATGTACCATTTTAATAAATGGGGGTACGATTTCCAGGCGTTCTCGGGTGTTTACCGGCAAAATTTTACCGCTGGCGCCGGCTGGGCCGGCAATATAAGCGATGCCGGTTTTAAAGGCGAGGTAACCTACTTTGCCGGCGGGCATGGCGGCGCAGACAGCGCTTCGGTAGCCGCAACGCTGTCGGTTGATTATGCTTTTAAAAACGGTATTTATGTAATGATATCAGGCTTATATAACAAGCTGGGGACTGACAGCCTGCTTAATATCGCGCAGTTGACCACTTCGACGCTATCGGCCAAAAATATCTTTCCATTTAAATACACCTTGTTTTCGGAAATTTCTTATTCATTTTCGCCCATATTTAAAGCATCCCTTGGCGGCATGTATTCGCTGTCGGGCAACTCGCTTATCATCCTTCCAACAGTAACTTACTCTATATCGGATAATTGGGTGCTTGATCTGATCAGCCAGTCTTTCTATTCGCAGCAGAACGGCGGCTACAAACCTCTTGGAAATAGTATTTATTTACGGCTAAAGTGGGGATTTTAGCCACAAATTTTATTAGCCCGAATTTGTGAAACTTTGAATGGCGCCGGTTGTTTATTCCCCGGATTTGTCTTACCTTCATTTTATAATCACGGTTTTCAACCCCAAAACCTATGAAATTGAGAGCGAAGAAGCGGTATGCTTTATATTGTTACGGAGTATTGGTGCTTGCCATATTCGTCCAATGCGCAGGACTAAACAAAACACTTGTTGAGCGACCGAAAATCAAACCCAATATCGTAATTATTTTAACCGATGACCAAACCTTTGACGCTATTCACGCACTCGGGAACAGCGAAATCATAACGCCAAATTTGGACAAACTGGTGGAAGAAGGAACCAGTTTTTCCAATGCCTATAACATGGGCTCCTGGAATTCAGCCGTTTGCGTAGCAGCCAGGTCGATGATCATCTCCGGGCGAAGCGTGTGGCGTGCAAAAAAAATAGTTGGAAGCTGGACAAAAGGAGACTCCATCGGGAAGACCTGGGGCAGATTGATGGAGAATGCAGGTTACGATACTTATATGACCGGAAAATGGCATGTGGATGTTGATCCGACAAAAGTATTCCGTGTGACAAAAGATATCAGGCCGGGGATGGCCGAAGATAAATGGGACTTTGTAACGATGAATAAAAAAGCAGGCGCCATTGATAGTGGTAAAATAAACCTGGACGACATTATGCCCCTGGGATACAACAGGCCAAAAAGCCTTGCAGATACCACCTGGCGCTCTTATGATACCACTTTAAGCGGCTATTGGAAAGGAGGTAAACATTGGTCGTTAGTATTGCGGGAAGACGCGATTGGTTTCATTGATTCTGCATCCAAAAAGCCAACCCCTTTCTTTATGTATATCGCATCAAATGCACCGCACGATCCAAGGCAGGCGCCAAAAGAATACTGGGATAAATACCCCCTGGCAAACATCTCTGTACCAAAAAGTTTTGTACCGGAATACCCTTATCGAGTTGCAATTGGCAACGGCCCGTCATTGCGGGATGAAGCGCTTGCTCCATTCCCCCGTACTAAATTTGCCGTTAAAGAACACATCAGAGAGTATTATGCCAGTATTACCTATCTGGACGAGCAGATTGGGGCAATTTTAGACGCCCTGAAGAAATCAGGCAAAATGGATAATACCTTTATATTCTTTACTTCGGACCAGGGATTAGAATTGGGCAGGCATGGATTAATGGGCAAGCAAAGTTTGTTTGAACACAGTGTAAAACCGCCTTTAATTATTGCCGGCCCCGGGATTCCTAAAAATAAAAAGGTGATCGCACCGGTTTACCTGCAAGATATTATGGCCACCAGCCTTGATGTTGCCGGAATAAAAGCCCCGCCTTATGTCGAATTCAATTCACTGATTAACCTGGCCAATGGGACGCAGACAACCAGTAATTATCCTGCTATATATGGTTCCTATCTGGATTTCGAAAGAAGTATCCACATCGGTGATTTTAAACTTATTCTGTACACCAAAATAAAAAAGGCCTTATTATTTAACATCAAAAAGGACCCGGAGGAAATGAAAGATCTGGCCTCCGATCCCAGATACAAAAATCAGATAGTTTCGCTTTTTCGGGCCCTGATCGAACTTCAAAAAAAATTAGACGACCCTTTGGATTTAACAAGCTGGTATAACGAGCTGGATAAAAGTTAAAAAAGCCATATAACCACAGTTGCCATGTTCACACGGCAACCCCATAATTACCACACGCACGCTTTCGCCCCGTACTCGCAGTATTTATGAATGACCCAATAGCGTGCCGCCCGGATCGATGTATGGTGGAAAAGGCCGACTTTCCGGGGAAGCGAGCGCGGGCTAAACTGCCGTTCCCAGGGGGATCGCAACCAAAATAATCGCCGTTTTCCGACCCTTTTGCTGGCGATTATGTTAAGTTTATTTCTTACCGATTAATTTAATTGCAAATAAGGCAACCTTTTCATAATCAGCCCCGTTTTGTTTAAAAGTGTGCTCAATCTTCAATACCTCAAACAGAGAAAGGAGGACAATGGACCGGTAAGCAGATTAGTTAATATCCAATTAACAAATTATTCACTCAAATTATACACCTATGAAAAGATTAATAAAAGCCAAAACCTGGCTTGCAGGGCTTTTGGCGATAACTTGTTTATGCGCATGTAATAAAGGCCATAACCCCCCACCATTTGATTTCGACGTTTTACAAACCAATCTTGTTTCCGATACTGCCGGCCTTGGAGCGGCCCGGATTGACACCAACCTTGTTAACGCATGGGGAATAGCCGCCGTACCCGGCGGCCCTATCTGGATATCTGCCAATGGCAAGGGGCTTAGCGTTGTTTACGATAATAATGGCAATACGTTACGTCCGCCGGTTACTATTCCTTCCGTTACACCCGGGGGGACCGGTGCGCCATCAGGGGCCATTTTTAATAGTACATCTGACTTTGGCGGAAGCAAATTCATTTTCGCAAGCGAGGATGGTATCATCCTGGCCTGGAGCTCAGGAAATTCGGCGGTAAAGGTTGCCGAGCGGCCGCAAACAAGCACTGTTTACAAAGGCCTTGCCATTGTTAACGATGGAACCGCTAATTTTCTTTGTGTAACCAATTTACGCGGAGCTACCGTCGATGTCTTCGACAGGAATTTTAATTTTGTTACCAACAGCCGTTTTGTCGACCCTAATATTCCCGGAGGGTTCGCACCATTCAATATCCAGGTTATACAAAACAAAGTATATATTACTTATGCCAAGCAAAAACTACCCGATAAGATGGACGACCAAAAAGGGCCAGGCAATGGATATATTGACGTTTTTGATCCTAAAGGCACGCTGATCAAGCGCTTTGCCTCCCAGGGCCCTCTTAATTCACCATGGGGCATCGCTCTGGCCCCGGCCGGATTTGCCGACCCGCAGCCAACAATCCTTATCGGTAATTTTGGCGATGGACGGATCAATATTTTTGATATGAACGGCTTTTTTAAGGGCCAGCTGCGAAGCGAAGGCGGGCAGTCCTTAACGATACCAGGCTTGTGGGCCATTGATTTTCTGAAAGGTAATATGCCCGGCGGAAATCCCAACGACCCGCTGTATTTTACGGCAGGCCCCGATGATGAGGCCCACGGCCTTTTCGGTACTTTAAAAAAACAATAGCTTTGCCGAACAGCTGACCGGTCATCGAAGAAGCTTGAGCACAAAATAAAGACTTGCACCTGTTAATCTGTGCAAGTCTTTATTTTGTCTGAACCATTGATTAAACTGATTTTTTTGATTGAGCTGAAGAGGTATGATTTAGTTCTTAAATTTTGAATTGATGAGCCTTTTGAATTGTAAACTTTTCGCTTCAAAGTTGATTAACATGCCGATCTCTAAATTATATGCTTCCAAATAGTTTATGGCCTGGGCCAGGTGTACATCTTCCAGCACCGTGATTGCCTTTAGTTCGATTGATACTACTTGCCCTACCAAAAAATCAACTCGTCTGGCTCCGATCTGTTCGTCTTTGTAAAAAATCGGCATTTCAAATTCTCTTTGAAAAGATAATCCGGTGAGAATAAGTTCTTTTTCAAGTGCCCTTTGATAAATGACCTCCTGAAAGCCGTTGCCTAAAATTTTATGTACTTCCATGGTGCATCCAATAATTTTCGCGGTGATGTCGGAGTATTTATATTGTTCTTTTATCATTGTCTGAACCATTGATTAAACTGATTTTTTTGATTGAGCTGAATTTGTCTGAACCGTTGAATAACCTGATTTATGTGATTGAACTGAACTATTATCAAACTATAAAGTCATCATAAAAAATCATTTAATCAGCTTAATCAACGGTTAAGACAATTACTCTATTCCCATTCTTTCTCCTCACCCATAAAACCCCGCCGCCCTCTTTAACCCCTTCCCAACTGTAACCTTCACCGTCGGCAACCTCTTTTAATGGCTTGTCATTCAGCAAAACACCTTTTGGCTTATCTTTCAGCTTTATTTCTTCAGTTCCGGTGCTGTCAAATGTGCGGTAATACAGTCGCACTTTGTTGGAGTCGATTTCGGTAAAATCAACGCTGTAGTATTTATGAAAATGGCCTTTATAATCAGCTTGCTGGATAACGGAGGTGCTGGATAGAATATGGTCTTCAACAGGGGCCAGGAAAGGATAGGTGGCCATTGCCCTAAGGTAGTGCCTTACGTAGTCGCCATAGCCATCGGTGAGCCAGGGTTCATCAAACGGAAAACAGTTTTTGCCATCGAAATCTACAGAATAGGTGGCCCACGTAAGCTCACGGAGGGCATTGGTATAGTTTGAAGTATCGCCGGTTAACGAGGTGTACAACAGTTCGTCGGCCCCTTGCCTGGAAGTGTGGCTTTCGCCCGGCACCGGGTATATCGATTGCTCATTGGTGACAATGACGCCGTATTTTTTCCATTTATCGTTATTGAAATTGGTGTGTACCCAGTTGATGATATTTTTTACATCTGCTTTCCAATTGGGGAAATATTGAGGATGTTCCATCATGTAGCGCGCGCAAGTCATGGCGTTGATCTGCGTTTGGCTCCACTCGCCTACATCTTCAAAAAATGGCCCCCACCGGTTATTTTGGACAGGATATTTTTTTAACCAGGCCAGTATTTTATCCGCCCCGGCTTTATATGCCGCAACGTTACCTTGTTTCAGTTCGATCAGGTCGTAAAACAGTTGCAGCGTACCGGTGAGGTTACTGGTATAGCAACCGGTATCTTTTGATTTGACAATGCCATCGTCCTGCAGTAAAGCGGTTTTCCCGGTAAATACATTTACCTTAAAAGGCAATGGCGAATGTTTTTCATCGCCGGCTTTTACGTTGGCGGCAAGCGTATTGGCTATTTTTATAGCTGCATATAAAAAGAGCGGGTCGTACTTTATTTTGTAAGCATGCACCAGCTCCAGACCAAACGATCCCGCTTTGTCAGGCTGTGCTACGCCCCGCCCGCTGCGCATATCGCCATCATAAATGCCCGAATAAATGAGCGTATTATAAGGGAAAGGGATATCCGGCCATTTGCAGCTTGCAGGTGACATCCCGTGGGTCAAATAATATTCCGCAAGGAAATACAAGTTATTTTTTACGTTTTCATCCCCTGTATAAGCATAATACAGCCGCCATGACGACATAGCCATCATAAACTGATCGCCGCCGATGCCGCGCGGATCGTCCATATTCGGATTAAAAACCTGGTGGTCCATATAATAAGGCAGACCATTGGGGTCGCGGCGCATGTTAAGCCAGAAATTCCAGATGATATGCAGGTCGTGGTCAAAAGCTATGGCCTGGTCCGGGTTATACCAGGGGACGATATGGCCGGCCTTATCAGTTTGGATAGGGTGGTAAATGAGCATTTCGCCCTGCTGGGCAAATAAGTTGTTAAGCATCAGCGTTAACAATAAGGATAAAAGG
>JABDHD010000140.1 GCA_013285685.1 Bacteroidota bacterium | reverse complement strand
CCCCAGGTAGCTGTAATCCCCGCATTGGTAGGTTGAAAAGATAAAATAATTTCCCGTTCTCACTTGATAATCTGAGTTAAAACGGATGGAGTCGGTATACCCTCTGAAATCTGATATCCCCGGATTGGTGAATGCCATAACCGTCATAACCAGCACAACAAGTAAAAGCGTCAATTTGAGGGTTGTGGACAATCGGTGCGAATGTTTTTCCATCGCTTTAGATTTTTCGATTTACTATTTACGGACTTTTTTAAAGGCTTTGTTACATAAAGATACAATTTGTCAACTAATTCATATTTTCGCGCTTAAATAAATTCCGCCGGAAAATAATGCATAAAACGCCCTTCGCGCTTCCTACGATACGAAACCTCTCTATCCTTGTTATTTTCCTTTTACTTTTTGCCGGCAAATGCAACCGCGGATATCGAAAGATTGCCGAAGAAAAAGAGCGTAAAGAGCAGGAAGCCAACCACACCAAAAAACTACTGGCATCGATTCAGGGCATTGGCTACACCGAGGTAAAACGCACTTTTGATAATGGCCTTTCCTTTAGCCCGGTCGGTTTTCAGCTGGTGCCCGAATGGCGCATCACGTTTGCCAAAGATTCGGTAAATATTTTCAGCCCAAAGAAAAACAAGTTTTTAAATGCACCTGTGGTGTTTGATCACGATTCTATATTTAATGTGGCCTGGGCCTGGCTAAAGCTGCGGTATATTAAAAAGGACAGCATCCAGTTTATGGTGCTGCACGTAAACGACAGGGTGATCGACGATGAAAAAGTGCACGTTTATATGACCTTTTACACCAACGATTACATCAAAAACATTCTTCATTCAGATACCAACCAACTCCGGCGCCCAAGCCGCAGGGATACAGAATATGTCAAGGCAAAAACACTGCTGGCCAGCCGCGTTGCCGATAGTGCCTTCGCCGGGACGCAGCCAGTCGTCCTGAAAAGCAAAAGCCCCTTTGTGACCGTGCGAAAAGAAGTTACGCCGATGGATGATGTCAATGGCGGCAAATCGTACGATGATTATTTATCGCCCACGTACAATATCGCTATACATCATGCTTATCAGGATTTTTATTATTCCTACACCGCTTTTGTGGATGAAAAAGGGAAGATCACATTTCGCAAATCGCTTGATGTAATGATGCCCGAGTTTAAAGACAGGCTGATCGCCACCATGAAAGCGATAACAGATGGCTATCTTATGCGCTATTTTGACGTCATCCCCGGAAAAACATTGGGGATACCGCATAACAGCATCATTTTTTTGAATGTGGCCGGATATAAAAAATAAAGCCCGGGGTTGTCCTCATATTCGCAAGCCGGTGTAACGCTTGATTAATTTCGTCCGTATGGTATTGAAAACGAGGCTGGTTGAATTGTTAACTTGCACTATATAAACCATCAAGGTGATGAAAACAAAATTACTGGCGGGCCTGCTCCTCCTGCTTTCATTCGCTGCTTGTAAAAAAGATAAAAAGCCCGCGCCGGTGATCTACAGCGTTGTCGGTACCTTTACCTTGGCTTCCTATCAAACCAACTTTGGCGTCGGCGTAAATGCAACGGTAGCACAATACCCCTGCATAGCCTATAATATCCAAACTTTTTACCGCGACTCTACCTCCAGTTCGGGCTACGATGGCATCGATTCCTGCTTTGTAACTCCCACCCACCTGCAATCAGCGGGTGCACAGGTTTTTGGACTGCCCGGCGCGATCCCGCTGTTGGGAACCTGGCGACAAAAGGGAAATAACATCTACCTTACTTATCAGGGCAATTCCCAGCCGCTGGCCGGCGTGGTGAGCAATGTTAACGGCAGATTGCAAATTCTTTTTAAAGATACGGTGCAAAGCGGCGGGAAGACCTATTATATTAATTCGCTGGAGGTGCAGCAGTAGCGCAGTAAACCTTTGTCTTGTTGCCGAATGATTTGTAGATTTAACTGTTATTAAATCTACTTTATGAAAACCTTAGTCGCTTGTTTGTTACTCCTGTTATTTATCCAATTAACTCATGCACAAAATGATTCTGCTTGCCAGCGGTTTATACGATCTGTCATCCGCGAAAAAGGTGTTGTTTATACCGATTCGATCGGAACCTACGCTATAAAAGGAATGAAAACGGATTTTAATGAGCAGTTAAACTCCCCGGAGAACAAAGACAATTCGAGCAGCTGGGTGCGATCGCTACGTCTTACTGATGCTGAGATACAGTATGTCAACGTTCAAATCGGCTTACAAACACAATTTGCCTGGAAGCCCGGACTTGTTAAACGCTCGACCGTGATTTATGAGGATTCTCTTAAAGCAATATTTAAAGGAAACATTTTGACCGGTTGGAACTACTTTCATCAACATTACGGTAAATCATACCATAGATTCAGTAAACCAATTTTCCTGCGCAATAGTTCTGTCTGCTTTTTTTATTTTGAAAACAGTTGCGGAGGCCTTTGCGGCAGAGGGTTATTTAATATTTATATCAAACGAAAAGGTGTTTGGGTAATGGCGTATAGTATTTCAGACTGGGCCAGTTGATAATTTGAAAATGAAGAGTCAAACGCGGATATACATAGCAGGCTTTATGGTATTGATAACATTCGGCCTTACTTCCTACATCCCAAAAACCGGCCCCCATTTGACCGCTCCGCTCTACACCGAAATCCCCCTCGGCACTATCCGCCCCACCGGCTGGCTGCGCGACCAGTTGGAAACCATGCGCGATGGCACAACTGGCCACCTGGACGAAGTGTACTGGAAGTTAAAGAACGATAACGGCTGGCTGGGCGGTAAAGGCGACGGCTGGGAAGAAACGCCTTACTGGCTGGACGGCGCCGTGCCGCTGGCTTACCTGCTGGACGATGCCACCCTGAAAGCGAAAGTTTTAAAATACATCAACTGGACGATTGACCACCAGCGGCGATCAGGTTATTTCGGGCCGATCACCAAAGCAGAGCGTGACAGCGGGGCGGTAATTACCATCGCGACAGCGCAAAGAGGTGAAGACTGGTGGCCAAAAATGGTAATGCTGAAAGTGCTGCAGCAATATTATACCGCAACAAACGATGCGCGGGTGATAAAATTCATGACGGCCTATTTTCATTATGAATTGCAGGCGCTGAAGGTTTGCCCGATAAACAAGTGGAGCGAATGGGCCGAGTCGCGCGGCAGCGAAAACATCCTTGTGGCGCAGTGGCTGTACCAAAAAACCGCGGACAAAGGTCTGCTGGCACTGGCCGGTGAGCTGGACAAACAATGCTTTTCCTGGAGCAAATGGTTCGCCGGTCGCGACTGGGCGATTCGTGCGGCCGCCCACCAGGATGACAGCGACTGGATGCATCGCCATGGCGTAAACGTGGCCATGGGTATTAAAGCCCCCGCACTTACCTACCAACGCACCGGCAACCCGGCTTACCTGGCTGCTATGAAAACCGGCTTTAACGACATCATGACGCTGAACGGGCTGCCTAACGGCGCTTTCTCAGCCGACGAGGATCTGCACGGCAACCTGCCCACCCAGGGCACCGAGCTTTGCGCAATAGTGGAAGATATGTTCTCGATGGAACAGGCCATCGCCATCTCCGGCGATACCCGTTACATGGATGCCCTGGAACGCATTGCCTTTAACGCCCTGCCCACCCAAACCACGGATGATTATAACAACAAGCAGTATTTCCAGGTAGCCAACCAGGTGGAGATCGCCCGCGGAGTGTTTGATTTTTCGCTGCCCTTTGGGCGCGAGATGAACAATGTATTGGGCATGCGCAGCGGTTATACCTACTGCCTGGCCAATATGCACCAGGGCTGGACCAAGTTTGCCACCCATCTTTGGTATAAAACGCAGGATAACGGACTGGCATCATTGGTTTATGCGCCGAACACGCTTAAGACCACCGCCGGCATTGGTAATACGCCCGTTACGATAAATGAAATAACGAATTATCCTTTCAGCGACGAGATCGATTTTGAGCTGTCGGCGCAAAGATCAGTACAATTTGACTGGCAGTTCAGGGTGCCTTCGTGGTGCGCCGAAGCAACGCTCAGTATCAACGGAAAAGAGATACAAACCGGCAAAGGGGGCCAATTGATCACGCTTAACCGCATTTGGAAAAACGGCGATAAAATAGTGCTAAAACTCCCTATGCGTGTCAGCACTTCCGAGTGGGGCCGCAACTCGCGTGCCGTTGAACGCGGGCCGCTTGTTTATGCCTTAAAATTGGGCGAGCGCTGGGAAAAAGGGAACGACAAAGCAGAAGGTGACTATTTCAGCATTTACCCCACCGGCAACTGGAATTATGGCCTATCGGAACAAATTGTAGCCGACCCGGCAAAAAATCTGCAAATAACCGAAAAGCCGTTCAATGGCAAATTTGTATGGAACCAGCAGCATGCGCCCATTGAAATCACTGCGGAAGGCCGGCTGATCCCCAACTGGCAACTTACCGACGGCGTTGCCAACCAGCCCGTCACCGACCGCGATGGCGGTTATCGCGGCACGGTAAGCGACACCCTGTCACATTTTACTTTGATTCCTTATGGGTTTACAAAAGTTAGGATAGTGGCTTTTCCGGTGGTGAAGAAATGAATGTTAATTCAATTCGCCCATGCTGCATAGCACAATGCGGCCGGTGTGGCGGCCATGTTGTCCATTCCGCTCTTACTAAATTCCTTCAACCTGTCTTTGAAGATATCAATATCGTTTATCGACCGTGCATAAATATCACAATAGCGGCTGAAATCGCTGTGCGCATAAGCACTTTTTTCAAATTCAGCCAGCCGGGTTTTAAAGGTGGCCATATCATACCCGGAGCTTGCATAGTATAAAGCGCCGCGCGAGATGGTCATGTCCTTAAGCTCGCTGCCCTGGAATTCGGCGAGCCGGCTTTTAAAAGTTTCCAGGTCATTTACGGAGCAGGCGTAACTCAACTCGTTATCCTTTAGTTTATTGCGCCCCAGCTTACTTTGCGCAAAGTCGTCTATACGCGCATCAAAAAGCAACAGGCTGTTCTCAGAAGCCGCGTAGGAAAGCGCCAATATATCCTGCTCCGTTTTGGCAAGGTCGCTATTTTGGTACTGAAGCACCCGGCTTTTAAAATAACCTACAGTGGCAGTGGCGTGGTTAGCTTTAGGCTTGCCTGCGCTAAACGATGTAAGTAACCAATAACCTGCAACGAATAAACAAATTAGCGCAAAAGGCTTTTTCATCAGGCTGAATTTTTTAGTTAAAACTGAATTCGGTTGAAAATATTGTTGACGGAATCCGTACCAAATAAGTGACTCGCGCATGCTGCTATTTTTAATGCCATGCAGCATTTACATTTTGCCGCCGGTAGTGCATTAGGCGCCGAAAAAATAAAAATACTGGTCCAGCCAATGTACGGATAAAAAATACCTTAGGCCTACTTATTATTATGATATTAACAGGTATCTTTATTTCTTACCTAAAGTGAAAATGAAATGCCTGCAGACAATAAACCGGCTGACCCCGTAAAAAAAGAGTTAAGCTATAGCGCGAAAGTATGGCAAACAGTGGCCATTGTGGCATTGTTGGTGGTAGGCATATTGATCGTCCGGGTTGCTTTCAATGTGTTGCTGATGGCCCTGGCCGGGTCGCTCATCGCCGTTTATTTTCATGGCCTGGGCGATTTGATCCAGAAAAAAACCAAACTAAGCCGCAGGTTTGCCATGATCATTTCGGTCGCAGGGACATTTGTCATCATTGGTTTACTGCTATGGTTTATCGGCGCTAAAATACAAAGCCAGGTTACCCAGTTGAATAACAACCTTCCGCATAATATCAGTACGGCAAAAGCAAAACTTTCGCAATCAGCTTTAGGCCAAAAGCTGCTTGATTTTACCTCCGGCGATAATTCACAAAAACTGGCGGCCACAGCGCAAACTTTTTTCAGCACCAGCTTTGGCGTGCTCGGCGATTTGTATATCACTTTATTCCTGGGCATTTTTTTTACGGCCAGCCCATCGCTTTACAAAAACGGTATATTGATACTGATCCCTGAAAATAAAAAGCAATTGGCCTCGGATATTACCGACCGAATCAGCATAGCGCTTAAGGGTTGGCTCAAAGGGATGCTGCTTTCCATGGTGCTGATCACTATCCTCATCACCATTGGCTTATCCATAATGGGTATACCGGCGGCGCTGGTATTAGGCCTGATAACCGGCATATTGGAGATCGTTCCCAACTTTGGGCCTTTGATTGCCATGATACCCGGTGTTTTACTGGCGTTAACCGTCGGGGTAAATACAGGCATTATCGTGGCATTGCTGTATATCGTATCGCAAACAATTGTCGCAAATATTGTTACCCCCTTAATTCAAAAAAAGATGATCAACCTACCGCCTGCCTTAACACTCATCAGCCAGTTGATCATGGGGACATTGTCTGGCGCATTAGGCATTATATTGGCTGTACCACTGCTGGCTATATTGGTTATTTTAATTGATGAATTGTATGTGAAAAAAGGTAAGCAAACTATAGCTGATTAGTGCAGACTGCAGTGGCTAACTTTGAGCCAGGACCAGACTTGTCACTTTTGAAAATTGACAAAATGACTCCCCTTGTATCAATAACGGACGTTATTATATCAATAACGAACGGTTGTTAAACAGGGATATTGGTAATGCCTTAATAATGAGATAGTTATCAATATGGCATATCGCTTGTTTTTAAGTGGTTGACCCTCAGCCAATTCAAAACTCAGGTTCAAAAAGCGAATCTGTAAAATCAATCTTAAAACAAGCAATCATGATAAAGAACTATTTCAAATTAGGTTTACGGAACCTTGCAAAAAACCGCTTATCGTCAGCGATAAACATTCTCGGTCTTGCATTGGCTGTAGGCTGCTGCCTGGTGGTTTTTGAATTTTTTGACTGGGCCATGCACATGGACAACTTTCATCATAAAGTAAACAACCTTTTTGTTGTTGAAAGAGTATCTGAAAAGGACGGCAGTCAGCAATTATGGGGTAACTCCCCTTCCCCCATGGGCCCCATGCTAAAAAACGATTTCCCGCAAATAAAAAACGTTACCCGGGTAAACTACAGCGGCGTTACTATTAAGCAAGGCGATAATGTTTTCAGGGAAAGCGTAACCTTTGTTGATGATTCCTTTTATAAAATGTTTGATTTCCCGGTTAAATGGGGAAACCCGGCACACTTTACCGACCCCGACGGAATAGTATTGACCACCTACCTTTCAGAAAAACTATTTGGTAATGAAAACCCGGTCGGGAAAAATGTAAACATCCGGTTCAATAATAATGGCAATGACATCGTTGAAAACTTTACGGTTAAAGGCGTATTTGATAAAGAGCCCGTCGAGTCGTCCTGGCATTTCTCAGCGCTTGTCCCTTCGGGCAGGATGGCTTCTTTAGGAATGGATAAACCAGGCGACTGGGGCCAAAGCTCGGATATTACCTTTATTGAGGCAGACAATGCGGCGGCATTATCGCCGGGAATTGACCATAGTAAAAAATATTTACAGCTTTACAACGCAGCCAATCTGAATAATAAGATAGCTGCCTTCCATATCCAGCCATTAAGCGGAATGAACTTTCATTCCTATAAAGTAAATAACCAGCGTTTCAATTCTACGCAAATAGCGGGCTATATAATGCTGTTTGTTATTGCTATTGCTACGTTATTATTGGTTTACTTTAATTATATGAATATTGCCATTGCGTCTGCCTCGACCAGGTTAAAAGAGATCGGTGTGAGGAAAGTAATGGGCAGCAGCCGGAAACAGATCATTTTTCAATTCATTTTTGAAAACCTTATCCTTTGCACCGTTGGCGTGATGGTTGGTGTGGTTTTGGCAAAATTCATTTTCATACCCTGGTTCACTCAAATAGCCAATGTTGAATTTGGCGGCAGTATGTTTTCCAACTACCGCACCTGGCTGGCATTAGTTGCGTTAATTATCGTATCAGCGCTCAGCGGGGCAGCTTACCCTTCATTTTACATATCAGCATTTAAGCCTGTAAATATTATAAAGGGGAACAGCAAAATGGGCAGCAATAACCGCTTCCGGAAAGCGCTGCTTGGCTTCCAGTTTTTCCTCACCTTTTTAGCGATCTCAACGGCGATAGCGTTTATCCGTGAAACAAATCACGTCAAGTCGAGCTCCTGGGGATATACACCCACAGACAACGTGGTGGTAACACTCGATAAAACCGTCAATTTCGATGCTTTTAAAAGCGAACTAAACAACAACAACAATGTAAAATCGGTTACCGGGTCGGTGCAGCCGCTTGGTAACTATACCAAGCAACTGGTAGTTAAAACAGAAGGGAAAGAACTGACCGTGCAAAGCATCAGTGCTTTACCCGGCTTTGCCGCCCAAATGGGAATTGCCATCACCCGGGGCAGGGACCTGAATGAGCAATTTGAGTCGGATCAAACAGATGCCGTATTGGTGAACCAGGCTTTCCTGAAACAAATGCACTGGACTACAGGCATCGGTAAAAACATTGAATACGATAGCCATAAATATCAAATAGTGGGTGAAGTAAACGATTTCCATTTTGAAAACTTTCTGGCCCCGGTGGGCCCGATGCTCCTGATAGGCTGCAAGCCAGCCGATGTAAGCTACGTGTATGTAAAAACAGCACACGGTCTATTTTCAGATGAACATAAGGCGGTTGAAAAAGTATGGAAAGCGGTAAACCCCAATCTGCCGTTCGAATACTACTATCAGGATACCGTATTTGATGGCTATTTCAGGGGGTATATCCAGGTGGGCGAAGTATTGCGCAATGCCGCATTAATTATGGTGTTTATTTCCATATGCGGCATTTTTGGCCTGGCATTGCTTATTTTAGGTAAAAAAATGAAGGAGATCAGCGTTAGAAAAGTGCTCGGCGCCGGCATTGGAAACATTATTTTCCTGATCAACAAAGAATTTTTATATGCCATTGGGTTTGCGCTTTTGTTTGGCTTACCCATTTCCTGGTGGCTTACCGGCAGTATGTTTAAGCTGCTATCGCCGGAGTCAAGCGTTTCCATGTTGCCACTCATTTTATCGTTTGTGGCCATCTTAGGCATGACAGCTTTCAGCGTTTCGTGGCATATATTTAAGGCGCATACTTCCAATCCAACCAAATATTTGAAGGATCAGTAGGTGAGGGATTAG
>JABDHD010000139.1 GCA_013285685.1 Bacteroidota bacterium | reverse complement strand
AAGGTTGGCGACCGGTTAACCCGGCCTTTGAAGATTGGCGGGGTATATTATGGGTTTATCCCGTATTTAAGTGTTTATAAACTTCCTTTTGAAACGTATGACGTTAATACTTACCTCTTTCAAGCGTATATTGAGCTGCTGATCAGTCCCATGGGCCGGCTGGCCGATTATAATGTCCGGGTGGTTTCGAGCGACTACCAATACGACCGGACATTCAATATCGACGTTCACCTTTTCAGCGATGAAGACCGCACTTTTACTCCGGCTACAAAAAACGGGGTGCCGGTAATATCGAGGATATTGATCAGGTGTTTTGTAACGCAAAGCGGCGGACTGGATTTTTATTGATGTCTGAACACGATTTTAACACGATTTTCAAGATTAAAAAGATTTGAAGGATTAAAAGATTTTTTTAAAATCAATATAATCCTTCAAATCCTGAAAATCGTGTTAAAATCGCGTTCTAACTACCAAAGTATGGTGTACAATGCGGTCAAAATACCCCCTATGAGAAGGGCGCCGACAGCAAATCCGGTTGATACTTTGAACATTTTGGTATCCACTTCGAGTCCATTTACCCTGGTGCCTTTAGAGTTCTCGATCATGGAGATTATATACATCCCAATTAAACAGATTATAAAAACTATCGCCATGCGATCAAGGAATGGGATTTCGTAAAGCATGGTTACCTTGTCATTTTGTCTTACCAGCGTGGAAAACCCGATATTTTTTAACGGCTCGAGGTTTACAAACAAAGGCAGTAATTTTAGGATTACCGACATAACAAATCCGCCGATAGTTGCAAATAACGCAGCGTTTGAGGTGGTTTTTTTCCAGAAAAATCCCAATAGGAACATTGCGAATATACCGGGCGATACAAATCCGGTGTACTCCTGAATAAATTTAAACCCGCCTTTATCGATACCCAGATGGGGGGATATTAAAATGCCAATCACCATTGCTGCAACAACTACAATTTTGCCAACCACTACCAGCTTTTTATCGTCAGCATCCGGGCGGATTTTTTTCTTGTAAATATCAAGCGTAAAGATGGTTGCTATGCTGTTGGCCTTACCCGCTAACGAAGCAACAATAGCAGCGGTTAAAGCAGCAAATGATAACCCCTTGAACCAATGCGGCAGCAAATTAAGCATAGTCGGATAGGCGTTATCAGGCGCCAGTTCGCCGTTGTGCATCATTTGCGTATTGAGGACATTTTCTTTATACAATATAAAGGCTGCGATACCTGGCAACACTACAATAACCGGCATTAATAATTTGAGGAAAGCCGCAAATAAAAGGCCCTTGCGCGCGGTCGGAAGGTTAGCACCTAAGGCCCTTTGTGTAATGTACTGGTTACATCCCCAATAGTTAAGGTTAGTGATCCATAAACCACCTATCAAAACGCTGATGCCAGGCAAATCGGAATAGTTCGGATTATCGCGTTTAAAGATCATCTGGAAATGTCCTGCGGCATGCTCCTTCATCAAACTAAGACCATGCAGAAAACCGGGGGTTCCAAAGTGCTCAGCAACCTGCGTTACCGCAATATAAGTAGTAACCAAACCGCCCAGTATCAAAAAGAACACCTGGATAACATCAGTGTAACCGATAACCTTCATACCGCCCAGCGTTATAATTACGGCAAAAATCGCCAATGACCATATGCAAACATTTATATCGATACCTGAAATACCGTGGATGGCAAGTGCGCCCAAAAAAAGGATAGACGTAAGGTTTACGATAACATAAAGCAAAAGCCAAAACACGGCCATGATCATTGCCACCGTACCGTTATACCGCTGGTTTAGAAACTGCGGCATCGTAAATATTTTATTTTTTAGATAAACGGGGATAAAAAATATGGCCACTAACACCAGCGTTGCCGCCGCCATCCATTCGTATGCAGAGATGGCCAGGCCCATGCTGAAGCCCGAACCATTCATCGCTACCATTTGTTCTGCCGATATATTCGAAGCGATCAGGGACGCGCCAATGGCCCACCAGGTGAGTGTGCCTTCGGCGAGGAAATACCCTTTAGAAGTAACGTCAAGATTGTGTTTGCGCCGGTAAACCCAATACCCATAAATGGATACAATTAAAAAATAGATAATAAATACAATGTAATCTCCGCCGGTAAGGGTTTTCATAATTCAGCAATTGGTTTAAAATTGTTAGTTTGACAATTATATAAGATAAAAACCTGTTTTTCAAATTTTAAAACGCTTTTGGTAAAATAACCTCAATTACTGCGAAAATGATACAGCATAGCGGTTAAGTGACAGAAAAGAGTAAAACGGGTTGTTATAAAAATAACTGGTTTTGCTAAAGTAATTGTTTTAGCCGAAAAGTAAAGGAAAAGAATCCGGAAGTTAAAAAAACGCTAAAAAAGTATCAGCATTTGTAAAAAACGGGATGCCGAAAGCAGGTTCCCGGCTGTATTGAACAGCAAGACTTACCTTTTTTCACAAATCTATCAAAAAAGCTGCTGAAATGGTGACAATATTTTGTCACTGACAAAATATTGTCAGTACTTAAATGGTTAATAATCAGCGCTGTATCGCTTTGTTTCACACTGTTTCACCTGTTGCGAACGCAACAGTAATGCCGACATTTATTTATGGGAGAAACTTACGAAGTTTTTGAAACTTCGTAAGTTTTGGGAAGTTTTTGGGGAAGTCGGTTTTTAATGGTGGTGATGCCCATCCGGCCCGTGTGCGTGGCCGTGGGATAATTCTTCTGGGGTGGCAGGGCGCACGTTTAAGATAGCGCCTTTAAAATGCAGGTCCTGGCCGGCCATGGGATGATTAAGATCGACAAGAACAGCATCCTCGGCGACTGATACAACCTGGCCCTGGAAACGGTTGCCATGGTTGTCCTGCAAAGGCAGGTAGCTGCCGATCTCGGGCATTTCCTGGCCTTTAAACATATCCAACGGCAGGTTAGCTACGGCCTCATCGTCATATTCGCCATAGGCGTCGCCGGCGGTTAAATGGAAATCATAGCTATCGCCGGTAGACAGGCCGCTCAAATTTTCCTCGAATTTTGGCAGCATCTGGTCTGCGCCATATAAAAAGGTAAGCGGCTGCTCCTCGGTAGCGCTTTCTTCCAGCACCTCTGTGCCATCCTCGCCGTTAACATACAGGTCGTAAGTTAATGACACCACGTGTTTTGGTTTGATTTCCATTGTATTATTTATGATTACACCGATTTTTATTAAATGATTATTCACCAGTATTTGTTTTTTAGCGGTGTTCATGAGGTCGCTGCACTCAGTTTCACCGATTTACATCCAGGTATTCTATTAATTGACTGGTTTAGCTACCCTTAAGTTGTTTAAGCGCATCGGCAGTCGTTTTTGTAGGTAAACCGCAGGTTTTATCTTTACAAATAAAAATTTGCGTATCAGCGCCAAACTTGTCCTGCAGCAAAGGTAAACTTCCTTTTTTACCGCCCAAGATAATTTTATTAGGAACGTAATTTTTTTCCATTTCACGGCGCATGTCTTCGTAATTTTCACCGGTTACGGCAACTTCATATGTGCCGAATACTTCCTCCAGCATCAGCATCATCCAATTGGAATAAGCCGAAGGATATCTTTCTATCTGCGGAACGATATTCCGCAGCAGTTGCGCGGATATCTCCTGGTATTGCTGATCATCGAACAACAAGCAGAGCTTTTTAAGGTTTCGCGCCATTACCGAGTTGGACGCGGGCGTAACGCCATCCATAATTTCCGATTTCCGGGCGATCAGTTGCACATCATCATCGGCGGTGTAAAAGAAAACGCCATTTTCCTTGTCGTAATAATGTATAATGGCAATGTCCACCAATTTTTTGGCATGGAAAAGCCACTCTTCATTAAAAGTAACCTCGTATAAGGCGATAAAAGCATCGGCGACGTTAGCGTAATCGTCTAAAAAGGAAATATTTTGCCCCTTAACCCTTGATAGCCTGCCATCTTCACTAACTAGGTTATTTAAAATAAAATCAGCGTTTTTGAGCGCTACTTCCAGGTATTTGGTTTTACCAAACGCACGACAGGCGTCACAAAGGCTTTTCAGCACTAAGCCGTTCCACGAGGCCAGTATTTTATGGTCGAGCCCCGGGTGGACGCGTAAGCTTCGTGCATTAAAGACTTTTTCGCGAGACATTTCTATTTTCTCGAGCAGGGTATAAAAAGGCAAGCCTAATTTATCAGACAGTCCTTGATCAGTTTCTTTTCGGAATAAAACATTCGACGATTCCTCCTCCCAATTGCCATGTTCGGTGATCTGGTAATAAATGCAGAACAATTCTGCATCGTCACCTAAAATGGCTTCAATTTCTGCTTTGGTAAAAATGTAAAACTTACCCTCTTCGCCCTCGCTGTCAGCATCGAGCGCCGAATAAAAGCCGAATTCTGGTGATGTTAGTTCGCGCAGGACAAAAAGAACAATATCTTGCACAACCTTTTTATAAAGCGGATCAGGGTGCCAGGTATATGCTTCTGCATAAAGGCTGATTAGCTGCGCATTATCATAAAGCATCTTTTCAAAATGAGGCACATGCCACATCCCATCTACCGAATAACGCGCAAAACCGCCCCCGATATGATCGTAAATCCCGCCGAAAGCCATTTTTTGAAGCGTTAGCTTTACCTGGGCAGCAACACTTTCATCATTCATCAAATACCCGTATCTCATCAGGCATTGCCAATTGTTGGGCATCGGGAATTTAGGTGCGTTTCCCAGGCCGCCTTCAGTTTTATCGAAATATTTTGCCCAGTCGCCTATAATTTGTTCAAGGGCATCCCTTGTATACGTAGCTGGTTCCGTAACCAGCCCCAACGACTCGTATTGCTGTATGCCTTTGGTGAGCCTGTAGGCATATTCTTCCGCTTCGTCGGGTTTATTTTTAAAAAAATCCGCCACGCTGAACAACAGGCTCACCCAGTCGTTTTTGCGGAAGTAGGTGCCGCCGTATATGGGCCGCTGGTCGGGCAGGCAGATACAGTTGAGGGGCCAGCCTCCCCTGCCGCTCATTAATTGGACCGCGCTCATGTATATCTGGTCGACGTCGGGGCGTTCCTCCCTGTCAACCTTAATGCAAACGAAATATTCGTTCATCACCGCCGCAACTTTTTCATCTTCAAAACTTTCATGTTCCATCACATGGCACCAATGGCAGGCGGAGTAGCCGATGCTCACCAGGATCAGTTTGTTTTCATCTTTCGCCTTTTGCAAAGCTTCAGTGCCCCAGGGATGCCAGTCGACCGGGTTGTTGGCATGCTGCAGCAAGTATGGCGAGGTGGAATTGGCGAGACGATTCATAGGTAATCTTGTTAGTGTGTAAACGTCGGTATATTATGTAATAATTTAAATAGATACGGTGCGGAAAATGTTTTCTGACATTGTTTAGCAAAATCTCAGGCCGATTTTCTTTTGAAGTTAATCGCGGGGCGTTATCCGGAGATACCGCAAAATTGTTAAATTTGTGTTCAGATCGTAAACATTTATGAAAGAAACATCGACAGTCGACCGCTTGCTGAGAAATATGAATAATATGCATGAACTCGGCAAGCAAAGGGCTTTTGAGCTGGGAAATCCTTTCTATGCACACTACAAAGAGGATGGCGGGTATTATCGCAAAGAGATGCCGACAGGAGAAAAATATTTAGTGACTGTGGAAATAATAATGGACGAAAATGACATGCCAGTTGAAATAAAGGATACAGTTATTAAACAGATTGAATGAACCAGCCGGAATTGATCTTTGTGGCGGGGTGCAATGCAGCTGGCAAATCGACCTTCATAAGGACCAGGATGGATGAACTGGGGGATTTTGAAATTCTGATGGCTGATGTTTATAAAGGGCGGACCAAAGCGCTGGCGCAAAAAGCCATTGCCGAGGGCAAAAGTGTTTTGATTGAAACTGTATTCAATGATGAATCATTTAAAGACCTTGTCGACCAGGCTAACAACGCTAAATTCCGCACTTCGCTGGTCGCGCTGTTCCTGGATAACCCAGCCCAATCAGCAGCAAGGGTTGCTTTTCGGAGCATACAGCAAAGCGGCATTACTATTTCGGGCAGCAATGTCAAACTAAACTTTAATGAAAGTTTTAAAAATATTGCCTGGTATTTCTTTTATTTCGATCATTCAGATTTTATTTATACGGGGGATGATGGCGTCAATCAACTGATCATGACCTTTCAAAAAAGTGAAATACAGTCTTATTTTTCAAATCAACTTGAGTACCCGCAAAAATTCGCCTCATTTAGCTTCGGTAAAGGCAGGCTAAACCAGGAAGCTTGCGACGTTATCAAGGCAAATAAAAATTTTGAACGAAATCTTCCTGGTGACAGTGCTACCAGCACTCCTTTCAAAATTTAGAATTCATTTTATGGCGTCTGGTAGTTAACGACTTTCCAACCAAAAGGGACTCACCGTCAATATTTTTCTATTAAGCAATTATATTTAATTATTAAGTAAAATATTGCGTATTACTACTTAAATCTTCGCGTGGTTTTACCTATCAAATTTGGGTAGTCCTACTACTGCCATTGCCTGAGTGCCATTCTAATTTTATCCCCGAAAAACAACTGCGGAAAAACGCCGAAAATCCGGTCAAAAGAGTAGGCAAAAACCAATCATCATCGCCAATGAAAATGAATCTGAAAACAAAACCATTCCGGTATTGAACCGGCCGGCCTTAAAATTAAGGCAACTCAAACGCTGCATTCTAACCTATTTTTTCATTTAAAAACAAATTATCATGCCAAATCTCGCATTTCATACAGAAGTCCTCAACCAGGTAATCGCAAAACGTGCCGGTATGGGCGACCCGATCGCTATCAAATTAAATAATCCGGCTAATGCCAAACTCAAAGAGTTTGCGGTACTGGGCGTAATGGGCCCCGATATGCTCCGTTATATCCCGGTTAGCCAAAAACTGGTAAGTTTCCTTACAAAATCTATTCCTCCGGCAACATCCGGTAAACTTTTAACAACTGCGGAAATGACCGCAGCCACTACACAAATTCAGAATGATATGTCGAACCTGAGCACTACGGATCAGGCTTTGGCATTCGAGCTTTATTTTAACCCGATTGGCGCCATTTACGCCGTATTGTTCAGCGGACTGGTGGTACCGGTGTGGCCCATACTAGATAAAACAACCGACTTCTTCAACAAACTATCTATCATCGTTCAAAACCAGGACGAAATCGGTTTAGCCGCTGTGATCGGGCAGTTTTCGGCTATACAAAGTGGCGCCAAATCACTTACTGGCCTTCCTTCAACTTTACAGCTAATGGAGGTTGTTTTGGGCAGTATTTTAACCCTTGGGCCATGGATGGAAATGAACCAAAGCTTCCCCCCGGCATCCGATAACATTGCTGACCGGCGCTTTGAATTCCTGCGCTGGCATCAAACAACGGAATTTGCCCAGGCATTATCAGCAAATGCAACTTCGGATAATCAGAAAGCTTATGTTTTTGGCTGGCAATGCCACATGGCTTCATCGATAACTGCTGAACCGTTTATCAATAACATTACCGGCGGCCCGTACCGCACCCATTGGTGGAGGAACCGCCTGGTTGGTAATTTTGTAGATTCGTGGACCTTTGGATTTTTCGAGCAAACGCCAAATCCAACCATGAGCGGCGACAATCCTACGCCTGCTTATTTTGATCCCACAACCAGTACTGGCTGGCCTGCATTATGCGATGGCGGCAATTTGCAGGACAAATTTAATGTTGGCAACCTGAGCGGCCCTGCCCCCGATGATGTGCCTACAGCGGTAAAAGCAATGGCCAAAGGGGACTTGGGAACTTTACCAAATTCATTCCCGGCTGAAATTACTCAAATGTTTTCAAAAGCTCTTAATAGCACTTATCCGGCCGCAACCCAGCCCGTTCTTGGCGTCGACAGCAGCTTTAATACCATACCTGCCTTCGATGATAAAACTTTAGCCAACGCCTATGTAGGCGCATTTGCAGTTTATTGGTTCATGACCTCCGGGCATGGCGCGCTGGTTAACAGTGTTCTTGGGCCCGGCACAGGCATGCCGGAACCTACCTGGATCACCCAGGGCAGCACGCCGTCACCTGCCCAGGCGGGTTTAAATGTCGGCGCGGCTATTTGCGCGGCTATCCTTGCCATATTGGGCGCTCTGTTGACATTGGGCGGCGATCTGATTGGGGGTTTAGCAACTTTGGAGGCTGCTTTGAGTGTACCGATAATTGATTGGGGCACCGTTGCCAACGAATTATTCTGGCTGCGCAAAACGCTGATTGACGAGGAGAACCTGATGCAAAATATACTGGTTATGGGTGGCCTGGCCTACCCGCCTCCGGTGATGCTCGGCGCCCAGGTTAATATTATGGGCAACAACGTTACCTTACCTGCAACTGATCTTACTCCGCCTTTGGACCCCAGCATTTCGCCGGTGCCCAATATCACCGGTGTGCCGCTGTGCAAATCGAACGAGCTGACCACGCAAGGTATCGATGTAACCTTTGTGCCTCCATCCTACCCGCGCTGGCTGGATACTAAAAGCCAGATTGCCCCATCTGCCGACCTTAATTTCGCAGTGTTTCCGCTTATGATAGCAACTGAAACCCACGCAACGGGTAATCCTATTCCGCCAAATATTTACCCGCAAACCTTTGTGAATGGTTTTGGGCTGATGAACGGAGGGATCGTTAACAGCGAGCCCTATCCAAGCAGCAATTTGTTTTTTGGGGATGCGGTGTCAAACGCTGTGCAGTTGATAGGAGATGGCGGTTCAAAACTACCCGATTATAACCTTGACGGCGACCGCGGCTATGGCTGGCTGGCCTGGGATGCCGTGGCCGGAAGTAATCCGTTTAACCTGCCGGTTCAGGATATGCAGGAGATTTAAACCCGATTTTAAATTTTTAGAAATTATAAAATGCCTTAAAAAACAAAAAATATTGATCATGGAAAACATACAGGAAATATCAACCAAAGGGGGAAATTCACCCCGGAACAATGGCAATGGCGATAACAAGCGCTTTACCGCCCCCCAAATTCCTAAATTGAATTTTAACAACAGGAAAGAGCCGGTCCACGATACCACATGGATCGTGGTACGCGCCAACTACAGCGACTTTGGCGACAGGCCGCTTGCTGCCGGAACGGTTTTCTGGGAGTCACCTGATGTTTGGGTGGTAAGTTCGGCCGGCATTAATCAG
>JABDHD010000138.1 GCA_013285685.1 Bacteroidota bacterium | reverse complement strand
AATTAAAAGCGTGTAAGGCAAAGTTCCGTTCCATTTCGAGTCGATTTGTGCAATTAACGAACTTTTGCCGCTGCTGAAAATGTAATTGGTAAACGATGCTTCCGACTGATGCAATGTTTTAAGTGCATCATGCCTTTTCGCCACCCCGTCTGCACTGATGGAAATCATCTCAAAATCGCGGCGGCGGTACATCCGGTTCATGTCGACAAACGCCGGTAATCCGGCTGAACCGGCGCCATTGGCAGTTGCCCATATGGTAATGACTTTAAGACTGTCCGTTTTATTTTGTAAAAGCGCTTTAAGGCCTGATTCGTCAAGTTTGTCGAGCGTTACAGGCTCTTTGGCCCATTCGTTTTGTGCCTCTTGCAGCCAGCTCGCTTTTTCGGCCCATTTTATGGAGCAGCCGAAAACTTTTGTGGTGGGCTCGGCGGGCATTTTCCCCGCAATTAAAGCATCAAGCGCGTTTCGCGTATCCCGCACATGCGGTGTTTTAGTTGGCTTTTCTACATCATCTATCCTCCCCGAATAGCGTAATTTCCTGTCCTTGTCAAAAATAAAAACATGCGGCGTTGCTATCGGCCCGTAGGCGTGGGCAACGCTTTGGGTAGCGCCGTCATACAGGTACGGAAAATTAAAATGTTTATTGGCCGCCCGCAGTTTCATCTCGTCAAAAGTATCGCTCATGTCGGTATAACCGAGTTCATCCAGTCGAATAGCTTTAGGATCGTTGGGCATAATGGCTGCCACGGCCACGCCTTTGTCTTTATAATCTTTGGTGATCTGGATGATCCTGTCCTCGTAAGCCTGTGCGGTGGGGCAATGGTTGCAGGTAAAAACGATCATCAGGATGGGTGAGCTTTTAAACGAGTTAAGCGTATAGCTTTTGCCATCTACACCCTGCAGGCTAAAATCAGGCGCTTGTGCGCCAATGGCAAGCGAGGGGTGTTCATCGGCCGGATACTTAAACGAAAAGGTAACCACGCTGAATAACAAAACCAGGACGGCAAACATGCTGGCGGACTTTTTCATAACGGTTTGAATTGGTTTGACGACTGAGGGCTAATTTACAGCAAACCGCATGTTATTTGAAATTTTTTTATTTAACCCGATAAGTACGTTTGAAAAATTTAAACCACAAAGATCACAATGGACACAAAGATTGCACCAAAGCTTATTAAAATCCCCCTTGGTGCACTTTGTGAAATCTTCGTGCTCTTTGTGGTTAAAAATAGCCCGCCGATAGTAAAAGCTATTAGTAAAAGCTATAAGAAGTTCCTGACCCCCGGTATTTTTCGCAAAAGCCCCGCAAATACAAAACTCGATGCCACGGCCAGCGGAGCAGCGATCAATAGTTTAACAGCCGGCTCGATGGCCCAATCCTTTAGCAGCAGGGCTACCGAAATGACCAGCAAAGGATGAAACATATACACCCCGAAGGCGTTGGCGGCTAATGATTTAAGAAAAGGTGTATCATTATTCCACTTAAATTTGGCGATGCAAAGCAATGCCGTCATGATCATGATGCCGGTAATTTGCTCCCACAGTGCATAGGTAAACGCAACGGGGTTCCAGCCGCCGTTAAAATAATTGCCCGGGAACTTTGCCACCAGGAACCACACAAATATGGCAGGCAGTAAAAGCAGTACCATAACACGCGCCATCCGGGCCATGCTTTTGCCCTGTTTCAAATTCAGCTGGTCAAGCCATTTGTTGTTTGAGGCGATTATCCCCGCAATAAAACAAACGATATATTGGGGAAAGTACCCTAATTGAAAGCCGACCGGCGACAATACCCAGCCGGTGGGCCAAACCAGCCTGACCAAAAAGCTGATCAACCCCAACACAGCCCCCGCGATAAGTAATTGCGTGTTTGTCGGCCAGCTGATTTTCGCGTTGAGGTTAATTGAAAGCTGTTTCCAAAGCAGGTAGGCCAAATTGAAAACGATTAAAGCGGCGACAAACCACATTACCCCAAAATCTATCCAATGATGATACCCGGACATGTATTCGATAAACGAATGGTGCTGCCCGTAGCCAAAATGTTCAACGATATAATTGAGCACCGGCGATAATACCAGTGAGTAAAACACCAACGGCACGCCTAATCTTTTCAACCGGTCGGAAAGAAACTTGCCTGCGCCTTTCTTTTTATAGGATGGCCCGACAAATAACGCCGACAGGAAAAAGAAAAACCCCATAAAGAACGACTGGTTGGTCGCCACAAAAACCGTCATCGGAAATTTGGCTGCCATCAAATTACTTGGCTGCTTAAAGTACCAGCCGCCCGGCGCACCATAAGTAATAAAGGTATGGTGCAATACCACCAGCACCGTGGCTAAAATTTTAAGGTGATCGATATATGCAATTTTTGCCTTTGCTGGTTTTTCGGTGGTGAGCGTTGCTGTGGCTGCTGTATTTACTGTTTTCATACTTTTATGGTAACGGCGTTATTGATTTTCAAAATCAACTGACAAACAAACGATTACGACGTTACAATATTAGGCTGAAAAAAGTAAATCTTATTACCCGCTGATCAAAGGATTTTGGCCGTTGGTCAAAAAAAAGCGACACTTCATCACCAGGGCTTTGCAAAAAAGAGAAACCGCATGGCCGGCCACCAAATAAAATCGCTATTTTAGGCAGCGTTTATGTCGCGGATTTTAAAAATATCAGTGGTAACAGGTTTGGCAACGGCGGGCGTTATCGCGCTGTACCAGGTATCCAACCTATTGCTTATTTATCACTATTTTACCTACGAGTACTATATTGCCGGCGTCGCCATAGTTGCGTTGGGCGCTGGTTTTATGCTGGCCAACCGTTATCGCAAAACCGAAACGACGATCGGCGCCGGCAAACTGGATAGCCTCACGGGCAGAGAGCTGCGCGTTTTGGAGCTCATCAGCCAGGGCAGAAGCAATAAGGAAATCGCCGCGTTAAATTATGTTGAGCTAAGCACCGTAAAAACGCATATCAATAATATCTACTGCAAGTTGGGCGTAAAAAACC
Source organism: Bacteroidota bacterium (assembly GCA_013285685.1). Lineage (GTDB taxonomy): Bacteria > Bacteroidota > Bacteroidia > Sphingobacteriales > Sphingobacteriaceae > Mucilaginibacter. The sequence goes on along the minus strand of JABDHD010000138.1, from coordinate 6,283 downwards.
GGAAAGATGCCGCTGCGATCTACCAAAAAGGCCTCACAGCGCAAAAATCAACCCTTTCTCCACCCGCAATAATTTGATTTTGCCCCGTCCGGAATACAAATTTGCAGCATGAACAAAACTTACCCATTTAAACAGGCAGTTATTACCGGCATCGTTTCGGCAATTTTTGCCACTGGCGCCTTTGCCATTGTTGATAGCCTGAACCAACATAACGGCTGGAACATTAACCCGGCAAGTATCCGCGGCTTTGTCGGCTTACTCACACTGATCATCCTGGGCATTGGCATTTATGCCGGTATGCAAATTATAAAACAGGCAAACCAGGGACAACTTAGCTATAAGCAGGCGCTATTGACGGGCTTTCTTATCGCGCTTACAGTTGGTATCATCATGGCCGTTTTAGGCCTTGTTTATACCGGCCTTATAAACCCGGGCTATACCGATTACATGATTACCGAAGGGAAAAAGGCCTTGCTGGCCAAAGGGGGCTCTCCCGGGGATATTGCGCACGGTGTAGCCGATCTGCAAATGCAATTTTCACCGTTTATGCAGGTTTTGCAAGCCCTTGTTGGGCAAACTGCGGCCGGAACACTGATAGCGCTGGTGATGGCGGTATTCACAAGGACAAAAAAGTAATAGCTATGCTGAAAAAAGGAGAACATATAGCAGGTATCCCAACAGAGTTGCAGGTATTGCTTGACCAGGACGCCGAAGCAAGTGATTTTTTTGAAAGCTTGTCCAGGTCGTACAAACAAGGTTATTGCGATTGGGTAGGTTCTGCAAAGCAGGAAGAGACGCGCAGGGTAAGGGCGGATAAAGCGATGGTAATGTTGCGCAATAAGCAGAAGACTTTGAAAACGTAGTGGTGAGTTCACTATACTATTTCCGGCATGTTGTAGGGCTTAACCTTCCTCTAGTCCGTCATGCAGTGTAATATTCCAATCGTTAAATTCGGGATTGGCGCCCGTATCTGCCCTTGCAAATATCGCCGTCCATTGGCTCAACGGTGATATGACAGGCGCTGGCTTCATAAGGATGCCGTCAACAGTTTGTTCCAATATAACTTCTGTGGTACTTAATGACGAAGCCAACTCTTTAGGCAGCCTTATGGCTTTGGAGGCCCCAATTTGTGTTATCCTTACGCGATATGTTTTTTGCATAGTACAAAAGTTATACTTTTATTATAACATTTGGCTGCTTGATGCGGTTTTTTATAACCGCGAGCCGGCAAATATTATTACTTACATAATGCCTGCAACACCGGCTAAAAAAACAAAGCCCGCCTGATTTTACCAGGCGGGTTTTGTTTTCCTGCAAGGGCTCGAACCTCAATCTTCAGAGCCAGAATCTGATGTGATACCATTACACCACAGGAAAGTTTTGCAGCCGTTACGAGTTCGAATCTCGTGCAGGGCTGCCGTGATGCAAATATAGGAAAAATGTGATTTATTGGAAATTGGCCGGGCCAAAAACAGGAGTGGTATTACTTAAATATCTTCAATATCGACCCCCAAAACCAGCTTTCATCGGCCTTGATCATTTTCTCGAGCGTTTTATCTACGTTCTTTGCCAGTTTATTTATGTCGGTAACCGATTTGTTAAACGTTTTAAAGGCGGGGTCTTTAGCATCCCCTTTTACTTTTGACAACTCGTCCAGTATCTTGATCACCGGGTCGAGCTCCCGTTTACGGCGCTCTTTGGCTACCTGGCGGGCGATGTTCCAGGTATCCTTATCCGCGTAAAAAAATTCCTTGCGCTCGCCCTGCTTTAGTTGTTTCTCCACTAATCCCCAGCCAATCAGGTCGCGCACGGTCATGTTGGCATTGCCGCGCGAAATGCTCAGCGCCTCCATTATTTCTTCAGTGGACAAAGCCTCCGGGGTGATCAGCAGCAGGGCATGTACCTGGGCCATGGTGCGGTTAATGCCCCACTCGGAGCCCAGTTTGCCCCAGGCCTCGATGAATTTCTGCTTTGCTTCGTCCAATTCCATGCACAAATATAAATAAATTATGAAACTTTCAAAATAAATTGAAAGTTAATATTCCGCACCTTGTTACGTTTACCTTTCGCCTTTCACCTTTTGCCTTCCTCAAAACACCCTGCAAAGCAATCCCTTCAAATATTCTCCCTCCGGGAATGACGACCTTACCGGATGATCCTCCGGCTGACAAAACTGGTGGATGAATTGTACCTGTTTGCCTGCGTCAAGCGCCGCCCAGGCCAATACCTGCTTAAACGTTTCCATGTTCATCGCGCCGGAGCAGGAAAAGGTAGCTAACAAACCACCTTTGTTAAGCAACAGCATGCCCAGGCGGTTTAAATCCTTATAGGCGCGCGCAGCCTTATCGAGCGCCGAGCGTGATGGGGCATATTTTGGTGGATCGAGCACAACGATGTCGAAGGTTTCGCCCTCTTCGCGAAATTTGCGCAGTTGCTTATTGACATCCGATGTGAGCGCTGTAACTTTTGCCGGGTCGAAATTATTCAGCGTAACATTTTGCATCAGGGTATCCACCGCCAATGCAGAGCTATCAACCGAAGTAACCGACCCTGCGGCGTTTTGCAGGCAGTTAAGCGTAAAACCGCCGGTATAGCTAAAACAATCCAGCACTTTTTTGCCTTTGGCATGCATGGCTACTATTTTTCGGTTTTCGCGCTGGTCGCAGTAAAAGCCGGATTTTTGACCTTCGGCAATATTGATGTGGTACCGGAGGCCGTTTTCCAGTACCTCCACAAATTCAGGCGGCGGATTTAGGGTCAGGGAAACGTTGGTGGTTTCCATCCCCTCATGGCTGCGTGAAGATGCATCGCTTTTGTCGAAAATACTTTCGGGCTTTAATAAGGTTTGCAGTTCATCAATAATTACCGGCATCATTTTTTCCATACCCGAGGTGAGTACCTGGACAGCCAGGTGGTCAGCATATTTATCAACGATCAATCCCGGCAGGTAATCCGATTCGCTGAAAACCAGGCGGCAGGTATTGGTTATGCCCTCAACAAGCAAGCTGCTTCGGCTTATTACACTGGCCTTCACGGCGGCGCGGAACCAGTCTTCATTTACGATGATGCTTTCATCCCACTCCAGCAGGCGCAAAGCCACGCGCGACTGGTCGTTATAAAAACCATAGGCCATAAACTTGCCGCCGGAATCCGTCAGCCGTACAATATCGCCATTGGCGGGCTTGCCTTTCAAGCGCTCAATAGCCCCTGAAAACACCCAGGGATGGCGTTGAGTTACTGCTTTTTCCTTGCCTTTTTTTAATAACACGTCAATCATGGCGGCAAAGGTAAGCATCCGGCGTATTGCCAGGGTGCCTGATCGCAAAAGTTAGCAAATGGTTTCTGAGTATGGGGCGGTATCCCGCTTGAAATCCGTGTTAGCGGCGGACGGCAGTTTAATTTCTTACCAAAACTTTATTGATAACATTTTCCAGGTCTTCCAGGTCGAACGGTTTGGCGAGGTAAATTTCGGCCCCGGCATGGTTTGCCAGCAGCTCAATATCGCTGTTAGCTGAAAAATACACTACCGGGATGTTTCTTAACGACTCGTGTTTCTTTAGTGTTTGGGTTGCAATGATCCCGCCGTCATCGGGTATCCAATTATCCATAATGATCACATCAGGCAATATGGCCGATACCTTTTCCGTAATCTGGTTGCAATCTGTATAGGCATAAACCTTCCAGCCCTGCTCTTCTAAAATAAAGCTGCAGATGGAAAGAATATCCTCGTCATCATCGAATATTATAATGGTTTTCTCAGGGTTGTTCATCGGTTGAAAAGACTCATGAAGCTATATATAACAATTTAAATAAGCAAATTGTTTTTATTGTTTGACTGTTTTTAAATTAAAAGGAAAATTAATCGAAAAATAAGGGGTGTTGTGTATCATAATAGTTGATGGATAGACAAGAGTAATCACTAAGATACAACTGTTTTCATCATGTTTTGCGTAAATTTGCCGTTAACTATGTCGACCGAGGTACAAGAGGAAACGCTGAGCCTTGAGGAAATACTTTCAAGCCTCAAGGAAATGCATCGTTTGATTTTATGGAATGATGACGTGAACTCGTTTGAGCACGTGATATGGTGTATGATGAAATACCTGGATTATTCCGAATCCCAGGCTGAAAAGATCGCCTGGAAGGTGCACAATGAAGGCAAATGCGCCGTACTGGAAGGCTCATTCACCGAAGTGGAAGTTTACCGAAAAATTTTACAGCAGGAAGGGTTGACGGTCTCTGTGGACTAATCAATTTCGGATTTGGTATTTCGGATTTAAATCCTGGCGTCTAAATCCGAAATCGAAATTTCGAAATCCGAAGTCAAACCATATAATTCCATCCATGCGTATCCGGCGCATTGCCATAACGGATGGCGTCAAGTGTTTTTAGCACTTTTTGAGAGAACTCACGTGTTTTTGGATCACTGAGGAAATATTCTTCACCATTGTGGCTTATAGAGCCCACCGGCGCGATGGTAGCAGCAGTTCCGGCGCCAAAGGCATCGGTTAACTTCCCATTTTTAGCGCCTTCAAGTATTTCAGCAACGGAAACGCGGCGTTCTTCAACCGGCATGCCCCAATCTTTTGCAAGGGTGATTACGGTATCGCGGGTAACACCGTCTAATATAGTATCGCGGGTTGATGGGGTGATCAACACGCCGTCCAGCACAAACATTACGTTTGCGGCGCCCATCTCTTCAATATATTCGTGTTTTTTTGCATCGGTCCATATCACCTGGTCAAAGCCTTCCTGTGCGGCGCGGCGACCGGCCAGCATAGCTCCGCCATAATTGCCTGATGACTTGGCGTAACCCATTCCGCCTTCTGCAGCACGGGTAAAATGTGTTTCCACTTTAACCCGCAGCGTTTTTGCAAAATAGGGCCCGACAGGTCCGATCAATACGAAATATTTGTAAGTACTTGACGGATGCACGCCAATGAAAGGGTCACTAGCAAACATAAACGGCCGGATATACAGCGAGTGGTTGGCACTGGCAGGTACCCAATCGCGGTCTAAATCAACCACAGCGGCAATGCTTTGCACAAATATTTCTTCGGGCAGCGTCGGCATGCACAGGCGCTCGGCCGATTTGTTAAAACGAACGGCATTTTTATCCGGGCGGAAAACAGAAACCTGCCCGTCGGCATGTTTGTAGGCTTTTAGTCCTTCGAAAAACGACTGGCCGTAATGCAGCGCGGATGTAGCAGGGCTAATACTGATCTCCCCGTATGGAATGATTTCAAAATTCTTCCATTCGCCATCGACATAATCAGCCACAAACATGTGGTCGGAAAATGTTTTGCCGAATTGTAAATTGTCGAAATCCGTCTGTTGTAAACGGGAATGATCGGTTTTAGTGATCCTGATGTCCAGCGTCTCTGTCATGGCATTTGGTATTAATTCTGAAAATGGCAAGGTAGGGATTTTTTTTGCTGAAAGTTGATCGCAGACGCATTATGGCTGATTTTTTACAATAAATTGTTTTTCTGACGGTGAACTATAGGTTATTAATTAACTCAATGTTGTCTAACTGCCTCAATTCGTGTTTTAATTCGGTTGTTGCCTGGTTGTTCTTCTGCAGCTGAAGATAAAGCGCATTGAAATTGCTGTCGAGGTTCGCTTTTCCTAATTCGATAAATGATTTTGAATATTTCTTTTCAAACTGTTTTAGCGTGAGCGTTTTTTTGCCCGTGGATAACTCCGTGGCGCCAAACTTCCAGTACAGGTATTCAAACTGATCTTCAATTGGCGCATTTATCAAGTCATCCCGCTTATCGCGGGCAACCAGGTTTATAAAATCCGTCGCGTAGATTTCAATCATTCGGTATTGCCCGGATTGAAAACCGCTTGCCGGCAAAAGCGACATGCGGAACTTTAAAAACTGGTCCTTTTCCATCCCGTCAACCATTATGCCGAATGACTGGGTAAGCGCTTCAAAGTAGTTGTTGACCCGTTTCAGCCTCGCTGCAAAAAATTCAGCGGTGAGGACCCCGGCAGCGGTAATTTGCTTGCACTCGTGTAAAGCCAGCTTAAAATACAATTCGGTTATTTGGTGGTACATGATGAATATCTCTTCATCGGGAAACGGTGTTTTAGGCGTTTGCAGGCTCAGCAGGGTGTCCAGGTGAATGTATTCCCAATAAGTTAAAAATTCAGCATAAAGCAGGCCGTCAAGGTAGGAGGTCATATCCTGCCCCATCGCTTCGTATTTTTCCTGCAAACGGGCCAGGCGCTCTTCTATTTCGGGTGTAAAGTGCATGAGTAAAGGTAGGGTTTTTGC
>JABDHD010000137.1 GCA_013285685.1 Bacteroidota bacterium | reverse complement strand
GCCTGTGGCCCTGAATTGTAAAAACTTTTCGATGGTAAGACGATGGTTTGGAATCATTTCGGGCAGATCAGCCGGCCTGAAAAATCCAAGATTCAAGGTTTCATCACCGTCGGCTTTCAGGTCGCCTTCCCATTGGTCGGTATAAAAGGCCAGTGAGTAATTATGGATGATATCACCGTTGGGATAAACAAACACATCTGTTTCCACCGAACTGGCAAATCCCCAGGGGAAAAACTCCGTTACGACGAGGCCGGTCTCTTCCAGCACTTCCCTTTTTACGGTTTCCGAAATATTTTCAAATTCCTCCGGCAGGCCCGCCGGGAGGCCCCACTTTTGCCAGTCGCCACGCAGCTGCAGTAAAATTTCGCCATCGTCATTTTCCATAATAATGCGCATGCCGGGCACTTTTAACATGCGGTTGCCCACAAGTTCACGAATTTGCCCGAAATAGCTTTCCTGGAATGTCATTTTTTGATCTGCATAATGGTTATATCCCGATTTCCGTTGCCTCGGTATTTTTTAAGTCGTTCTGCAAGAAAACCCGGCGCATCTCTTGGCGAGATTTCTTCAAAGCCTATTTTGCCATAGAATTCAATAAGATGCTTATAAGGCAGGCAATAACAACCGCTCATTTCGGTATGCTGCACAAGATAATTCAGCATCGATACACCGATACCTTTTTGCTGAAATTCGGGCTTTAGGTACATGCCCCGCAACACCTTTACATCATTTTCGATGCAAATCCTGACTGCACCGATCAGCTGCTCATCAATAGCCACGAATACCTGGTCGTTGTCTTCCAATCCTCCCCGGTACCCGCAAATTTTATAATGAGCTGAAACCAGCTCATATTCTTCCGGCGACGCCTGGCGGATGATGAGGTTATCCGACATCATATTTTTTTGCAAAAGCGTCAGCGCCCAAAGCCCTGAAATCTGGCAATGCTTTCATTAGTTCGTCCCGGTCCCAGTCCCACCAGGCAATTCGTTTTAATGCTGATTCCGTTCCTTCACTTACCCTTCGCCTGATCAGTTTTGCGGGATTACCGGCAACGATCGCATAATCTGGCACATTTTTGGTCACCACCGAACCTGAACCGATAATTGCGCCTGTCCCCACGGAAACGCCGGGCATCAAAATCGCCCCATGCCCTATCCAAACATCCGGACCAATAATTACCCGGTGTTCATTGCGCCAATTCGAAATCTCCTCGTCATAGTCGGTGTCTCCCATAAAATGCGATTTGGAGCGATAGGTAAAATGATGCAGTGTAGCCCGCCACATGGGATGATTGGTTGGGTTGATGCGCACATGCGAGGCCACATTGGCAAACTTGCCTACCTCGGCATTAAAAACCTCTACATCCTTAACCAGGTAGGCATAATCCAGCAGGTCGCTTTGAAATACTTCGCAGCGCTGGCCCACAGCGGTCCAGGCGCCCATGCGGCTGTTTTTTACCAGCGCCGTTTCATGTATCCAGGGCGCTTCGGTCATCGGTTGCGGCCCGCGCCAGGGGTCCGCAAATTCGCCGTGATTGATCTCGATCATATATTTCAGGTGTTCATTTGGTGTTCAAAAATGAACATTTTTTTGGGTCCGTCAATCCCGTACGTACGGGATTCGATGCCGTTTGTACCTCTTTCGTAATCGTTTCGAAAGCGTTTGTTTGCATTTCGAAAGCGTTTTCATGCCTGTCTAATCAGCTTTGATAACCTATATAATGAGAGCACCATGCAGAGACGCGATATTTTGCGTCTCGAACCCCATCATAAAATTTAAAAAAAACGCCGGCGTCCATTTCGCCGATGCGATCCGTTCCGGAGACGCTATAGGTTCCGGAGACGCAAAATATTGCGTCTCAAAGGCGCCAAATGCTCAAAAAGTATTCATTTGGTGTTCAATTTGCGTTTAAAAAATGAACGCTATTTTTGGTAAAAAGACCGATTGGTTCTTTATAAAAATAGACTAAATTCCTTATTATTAATAACTTAACTCTAATTTCTACTTAACATAATAATGTTCAAAGTGTTCAAAGTGTTCAATTTTCAACTCACTTGAACACTTGAACACCAGCGGGTGAAACGGGCACTGCAGCCAATTGCCTACTTCAATTTCCCCTCACCCAATATTTTCCGCCTTAAATAATCGGATATTTTTTCGGTCAAAATCACCATTATAATAATGAGGCTTACTATTGCGGCCACATCCTTATAATGCAGCACGCTTTTGGCCAGCTGCAGCTTAAACCCAATTCCGCCGCCGCCAAAAATACCCAGCGCTATGGCCGAACGTATGTTTACGTCGAACGCAAATAACATATTGGCAATCAGCGTAGGTAGTATCTGTGGAATAATGGAGTACCTGATCACCTGCATGCGTGATGCGCCGACTGAATAGATGGCCTCGGCGGGTGGACTTTCTACATTTTCGATGATCTCGGTAAATAGTTTTCCAAAATTGCCGATCGTTACGATAACCAGTGCAAGCATACCGGCAAAGGTGCTGGGCCCCACGGCGATCACGAAGATCAATATGACCACAACGATGGGGATAACGCGCAAAAAAGACAGCGTAAACCGGGCAATCATGCGCACTGATTTAAGGGGCATTGTATTTGAGGCCGCCAGGAATGCGATGATCACCGCGATGATCCCTCCGTACAGGCTTCCGAGGAATGCCATGCATAAGGTTTGCAGGATAGCATAGCCGGTTGACGGGTCGTCGGTCAAAGTCCGGTAGTTCGGCGGCAGCATCTCTCCAAGCAGATCACGTACATTATGAAACTCCATGAAGAAGGCCAGCGGGTTAAAATTGGTATAGATGCAGCAAAGCGCTACTACAACTGTCCCCACGGCGAAGACCGTCGTCTTATCCTTAAATTTTTTTGAAGGCAGGGTGAAGTCAATTGCGGTCATGTCAAAGCTCCTTCCGTTTTAACTTTTTTTCTGAGGAAATAAGATAGCCGCTCGGTACCAAATACCATTGCGATGATGATGATCACGGCAGTAAACGCCCGGTGATATTGCAGCATGCCGAAGGAATATTCCAACTCGTAGCCAACGCCGCCTGCGCCTACAGCCCCTAACAGCACCGATAAACGAATATTGATCTCGAACCTGAAAAGTGCGTAGGAAATCAGATTTGGCATAATTTGTGGCAAAACACCAAAAATGATCACCTGGATTTTGTTGCCGCCAACTGATTCAATGGCTTCTATCATCAGCGGGTCGATTTCCTCGATGATGTCGGCCAGCAATTTGCCCAGCATGCCGATGCAGCCGATACTGAGCGCCACTACACCGGGCATGGCCCCCAGGCCAAAGGCGGCTACCAGCAATATCAGGATAATGATCTCGGGGATGGACCTTTCAATGGCTATAAAAACCCGGGTGATGTTGCGAACCCATGGATTGGCCAGGTTATTAGCCGCCAACAGGGCAAAAACGACGGAGATGATCGTGCCAAACACGGTTCCCAAAAACGCGATGATGATGGATTGAAGCGCGGGTTCCAGCATTTCGGGGAAAGCGCTCCAGTCCGGCGGGTACATGTTCCCTAAAAACGCGAGCCCGTTGAATATCCCGTCAGAAAGTTTACCAAAAGTAGCCCCGCAAACAATAGCCGTCGCTTCTGTAACGGCCAGCAGAATAATCAATGGTAAAATAAACTTTCTATACCGCTTAAAACTAAACTTTTTCGGTGGCATGGTTTTATTTGGCTGTTACCGGTATCATGTGTTCCTGCTGCTCTATCAGCTCCAATTCCTCGCCGTATATCTCTTCCAGGCGTTTGTTGGATAATTTCGGATCGCCGTCGTAGATCAGTTTCCCTTCTTTTATCGCGATTACGCGGGTGCAGTATTTGGCCGTCATTTCGGGCTGATGGAAAACGCCAACCACGGGCATCAGTTCTGACAAAGGTTTGATCATTTTCATAATCGTTTTGGCATTGCTGGGGTCCAGGTTTGATATGGGCTCATCGGCCAGCAAAAGTGTGGGTGATTGAAAAATAGCACGGGCAATGGATACCCGCTGCATCTCCCCGCCGCTCAGGCTGCCCGTTTGCATGCCGGCCATCTGCGACATTTTCACCTGGTCTAGCGCTTTTAACGCCTCTTCCGCTTCCGCGTCGGTGAAGCCGTAAAACATGCTTCGCCAGGTACTGATCTGCCCAAGCCGGCCGATCATCACGTTCTCCAGCGCCGACAATCGTTTTACCAAATGATACCCCTGGAAAATAACGCCGATCTTTTGCCGTACCCGCCGCAACTCTCTTTTATCTATCTTACAAATATCCAACGGCTGGCTATTTTCGCTCTTTATGATCACCGAACCTGAATCAGGCTTCAGTAAGCCATTAAGGCATCGCAGGGTAAGCGTTTTGCCGGCACCGCTGGGGCCCAAAATCCCCACAAATTCGCCTTTTTTTACTTTAAAACTGATACCATCCAGCAGCTTACGGCCGTTTGGTAACGACTTGGTTAAATTCTTTACTTCAATCATATTCCTTTTCCGTTAAAACCGTTATTGACCAACATTCAGGTCCTTTATTCCGCGAGCTATTTTGCGCAGCCCGTTGTACATCGAGTCCTGAACCGGCATGTACGACAGGCCGTTAAGTTTAGGGTGATATAATTTTACGTAGGCGGCAAAAACATCCGGCGCATCTTTGGACAGGTTAAGGAAGAGGCCCTGTACTTTTTTTACAAAATCCTTATTCAGGTCATTGCGGGCAACTATCGGGCTGGATACAATAGGGTCCGATTCCCAAAGTATTTTTATTTGATCGGCCTTTAGTTCGTTACCACGTTCCAGTTTTTCAATACCATACTCCATGGTGGAGCAACCGATATCGATTTTTTTTGAGGCAACCGATAAAACCGAGGCCGGGTGGCTGCCGGCAAAGATGACTTGCTTAAAGGCACTGTCGGGGTTTAAGCCAATGGTAACCAAATAAGCACGCGGAATCAGGTGGCCCGAAGTAGATGCCGGGTCGGCGAAGCAAAGGGTTAATGTTTTAGCCCTTGCCTTAACATCGGCCATACTGTTGATACCCGTTCCCGGATTGGTAAAAATAACGCTGTGGTACATGGCAGGCTTCCCGTTCTCGCCGAGGGTTGCAATCGGGGTAATGTCGTGCGTTTGAGAAGCCAGCACGTAGGAAAAAGGGCTTAAATAGGCAATGTGCGCCTTTTTAGCCCGTATGGCTTCGATAACGGAAGTATAGTCGGTACTGAAATTAAATTCTACCGGCATGCCCAATTTCTTTTCGAGATAGCTGCCAAAAGTCGCCATGGCCGATTTTACTGCCTGGGGGTTATCGCCGCCGGCATAAATGGCCAAAACCAGCTTTCCCGGCATACCGTTTGAATCGAGGTCGGCCGTATTATGGCATGCTGACAACACCAGCAGCAAAAGCAGAAAACATGCACTTGAAACAATCGTCTTCATGTCAGTAATTTTATTTCGATTTAAATTGCGGTATGGTTGCTGCTATTTTCCTAAGCCCGTTGTACATCGAGTCCCGGATAGGGATGTAAGACATGCCCCGCGTGTTTGCATAATATAACTTAGCATAAGAGTTGAACGCCGCCGAGTCGTCGCGCGCCATATTGACGAAGGCATCCTGAACCTTTTTGATGAAATCTTTGTTCAAATCCTGCCTGATGGTTATCGCATCGTTAATAATAGGCGGCGAAATCCACAGGATCACAAAATCGCTGCGTTTAGCCATTCCCTCCCTGATCAGCTTATCCATTTCCAGGTCGATGGTTGAGCATCCTATATCAACCTTGCCCGATTTTACATTAAGGATAGAGGCGGCATGGCTGCCGGAAAACAGCACATCTTTAAAAGCGTTCTGCGGATTGAGGCCTATGCTGGTAAGGTAAGCCCGGGGAATAAGATGTCCCGATGTCGATGCGGGGTCAGCAAAACAAAGCGTTAAGCTTTTGGAGCGTTTTTTTAACATCGTCCATTGTTTTAATCCCCGTTCCGGGATTGGTAAATATGGAACTATGATACATCGCCGGATTGCCGTTTATTCCAAGTGTCGCTATACACTCAACACCGGGTTTTTGCGTAGCAAGCACGTAGGCAAAGGGCCCCAGGTTAGCTGCCCCGATCTTTTTTGTGCGCAGGGCTTCGATGGTCGCGGTATAATCAGTTGTAAATATAAACTCAACGTCCATGCCCAGCTTTTTTTGGAGGTACACCCTTATCGGCTCCATCGCATGCTTCGTTTGGCCGGGTTTATCGCCGGCAAACATCCCGAACACCAGCTTATGCGGGATTCCGTTGGCGTCGAGATCGCCGCCTCCATTGCATCCCGATAAAATCGCGACGCTTAAACCAAAAAGCAGTAGGAATTTCGCTTTCATATTCAAAAAACTATTGACTTGCCCTCAAATCCTTTATGCCGGCGGCTATCTTTCGCAAGCCGTCGTAATCAGCATCTTTCACAACAACATAACTCCTTTTGGCGGTGTCCTTTAAAAACAACTTAACATATTTGTTAATGATGTCTGGCCTTTCTTTGTTGATGGAAAGATAGGCCTCCTGAATTTTTTTGGCAAAAGCTTTATTGACATCATCGCGTATCACAATGGGCTGGGCCATAATGGGATCGGAGGTCCACACAACCCGCACGTCGCCCTCGTTTATCATTTTTTTCTCCAGCATGATCTTGAACACCAGGCTGGTGGTACATCCGACATCAATCTTACCGGATTTTACTGCCAGTACCGAAGCCAGATGGTTCCCCGCAAAAATGACCTGTTTAAAGGCGTTGTCGGGGTTAAGGCCGATCGTATTCAGGTAAGCTCTTGGTACCAGGTGCCCGGAAGTGGAGGCCGGATCGACAAAACAGAGCGTGAGGTTTTTAGATCGGGCCTTTATATCGGCCATGCTATTGAGGTTACTGTGCCCGTTAACAATGATCGAACTTGTATAGGTTGACGGCTTGCCGTTTTGGCCCAGCGTAACCAGCGGATCGAGTTTGAAGGTGCGCGTGGCAATTATATAGGCAAAAGGCGGGATATCCGCCATATGTACTTTCTTTGCCTTCAATGCTTCTATTACGCCGGTGTAATCGTTTGTATAGATCATTTCCACCGGGATACCTAACTTCTTTCCCAGGAATTTGCATACATCCTGGCGTACGTGTGTAAGCTCCGGGATATTTTCGGTCTGCACCACGGCAATCTCCAATTCCTTAGGCATGCCATTGCTATCAACAGCACCGGGGGTGCTGTCACATCCTGCCAGGGTAAGCAAGGTTAGCACAAAGCCCAGGGTTAAAATGCGAATTTTCATTTTTTCTTTTTCGGGATTAATGAACCAGTTTTAAATCTTTCAGGCCACTTGCCATTTTGCGGATGCCGTTAAAATCCGAATCAGCGATGGGCACCCAGGTGAAATCAGCCGGCGCCGACGCGTAATAGGCCGCGATATAGTCGTGGAATGCTTTCGGCTGTGTTTTGGCCATGCTGAGATAGTATTGTTTTATTTTTTCGGCCAAATCTTTATTAATATCCTTCCGGATAACTACCGGACTTTCGGTTATTGGCGCCGAGGTCCACAATACTTTTAGCACACCGGGTTTAACCAGTCCCCGCTTCACCAGCATATCAACGCCATATTGGTCCGTCGCGCAGCCAACATCTACTTTACCGGCAGCAACCGTCAATACAGCCGCAGCGTGGCTGCCTGCAAAAACGGTTTGTTTGAAAGCGCTGTCGGGATTAAGGCCGATCGAGTTGAGGTAAGCCCTTGGAACTAAATGACCCGACGTTGAGGCCGGGTCAGTGAAGCAAAAAGTAAGGTTTTTAGCATGAGCTTTAACATCAGCCATGCTGTTGAGGCCCGACGAGGTGCGCACGTAAATATTGCTATGATACACCGATGGCTGGCCGTTACGGCCAATCACTACCAACGGATCAATGTCCTTATACTGGGCCGCCAGTATGTACGAAAAAGGGCCCAAATACCCCATATGTATTTTTTTGGAGTGAAGGGCCTCAATTACCGCCGTGTAATCATTCGTGATGATCATTTTCACCGGCATGCCGAGTGATTTCTCCATCGTTTTGCGCAGGTCTTCCATAATATACTGCGTACGCCCTGGGTTTTCACCACCAAAAACGCCGATAATCAGCTCGCCCGGAACGCCTTTATCATCTAATGCCGCCTTATCTTTACAGCCCGAAGCCGCAAGAACGATGAGCAGGACGATTATGCTGGTAACTGCTTTCATTGGCTTGTTTTTCAACAGTATTTTTCAAGAAAAACTTCTAAACTCAGCAGGTCATTAAAATTATGCTCGAGGGTTTCGCGGTCCCAGTCCCACCACGCACTCGCCAGCAGCTTTTCAATCGTGGCATCATCAAATCGTTTTTTGATCGCCTTAGCAGGCACGCCCACAGCTACTTCGTAAGGGCCAATATCCTTTGTCACCACCGCGCCGGAACCGATAACTGCACCCGTGCCAATGGATACGCCGGGCATGATCACCACACCGTGCCCTATCCACACATCATGACCGATTTTACAATGATGATCCCGCCGCCATTGAAAAAATTCAGCATCATCTTCATCGCTGAGCTTATAATGTTTGCGGCGATAGGTCATATGATGCTGGGTTACCCGCCATTGCGGGTGATTGCCGGGATTGATCCGAACGCTGTTTGCGATGGAGCAATATTTGCCGACTTCGGAATAGATGATCTGCACATTGCCGGCAGCATAGCTATAGTCGCCAAATGACGATTCCACCAGCCAGGTATTGGCATACAACGCCGTCCACGCGCCCACTGTACTATCCCTTATCACGCAGGTTGGGTGTATAAAAGGTTCCTCCCCCAACGTCATTTCCTTTTTTTCTTCGGTCACCGGGGGATAATTTTCAAAATATCGCATGGCTGATTGATTTTAGTTTACAGCTTAAAATCGGGGTAATTGTCCTGCTTAATAAATTCTGCCAGGTGATGGTAGCGGCGCAGGCCGGTATGGGTAATATTGAAATAGCGTTTTTCTCCGGCTAATGAGTCATTGATCTCAGTCACGACATTAGCCAGCTGATCTTTTTGATTTTTATTCAGGTTGTGCTCGATATACGTGAGCGTAATGTGGCCGATAAAAGGGCGCGTCATGCGCACATCCAGGGCAGTCAAGTCCCTGTCGCCGTAAAACCCGGCCCTGAAACGGGTTACCCGGTTGTAAGCATCCTGGTTTTCAAACACACCCAGCATGCCGATCGCAGTGCCGAAAATGCTCAACCCGACCATTTTCATCATAACCGGTTCCGGCTCTTCTGAGGGCGCAATTTGCTCAAATGCTTGTTCAATTATTCCCGGATAGGCT
>JABDHD010000136.1:2739-9691 GCA_013285685.1 Bacteroidota bacterium | reverse complement strand
TTAAATATTCTTTGTGGTTGTAATATGTTGCTAATATCACTAACTTTAACATGCGTTGTTAATATTTCCTTCACGCAGAAATTTGATGCACAACTGCATCGGCAATTATAAAAATGAGGAAATAGTTTAAGGTATAAGTTAGTGAGATATTACCCCTGATCAGAGTGCTTTGAAAACCAAACCAAGCCATCGGCGCCGCCAATATGAAAGCGTCGATGCAAAACTTCTGGGCCTGCTTATTTCCAATGTAAAGGAATATGCTATTTTTATGATCGACCCGGACGGGTTTATCTTAACCTGGAACAAGGGTGCGCAAAATATTAAAGGATACCGCGAGGAAGAAATCATTGGCAAACACATCTCCATTTTTTACACACCCGGAGAGATCAGTCAAAAAGAACCACAAGAAAATCTAAAGGAAGCGCTTGCTTCCGGCTCGTTTGAAAAAGAGGGCTGGAGGGTGCGCAAAAACGGCTCCGTCTTTTGGGCTAACATCGTATTTACGCCATTGTATGACGAGGCCGGCATGTTGCTCGGCTTCGCCAAGGTAACCCGGGATATGACCGGGCAAAAAATGATATCCGATCAAAAGGAGCAGCATAAAATTGAACTGGAACGGCGCGTTAAGGAAAACACAGAAACTATCATTAAGAATGAGATGCGCTACCGGGCGCTGATCGAGAGCAATTACAGCGGCGTCACCTTACTCGATAAAAGTTTCAAGGCTATTTATCGAAGCCGTCCGGCCGAAAGGATAAATGGCTGGCTTGACGCCGAGCGGGGACAACAAACCATGGCCGATTTGGTGCACCCGGACGATTTACCGGCCGTTCAAAATTTGTTTTTGGATGTTTTGAACCAGCCGGGCGTACCTGTCCAGGCTACCTATCGCGTTAAACACCAAAAAGGCTACTATATATGGCTGGAAAGCATTAACACCAATATGCTGGCCGATAAGGCGATTGAAGCAATAGTGTGCAACTTTAGGGATGTAACGGAAAAGAAAAATGCAGATGATGAGATCAAAAATAAAACTGAACAAATAGCAAACATACTGGAAAGTATAACCGATGGTTTTATGGCCCTGGATAGCAACCTGTGTTTTACGTATGTAAATAATCAATTTGGCGGGATGACCGGGTTTTCGCCTGAAGCCATCATCGGAAAATACATCTGGGATGTATTCCCTGCCGCCAGCGCTGCGGCGCGAAACGGGTTTGACCTGGCGCTTCGCGAGCGGCGTAATGTTACTTTTGAGGACTATTATCAGCCCCTGGACTTCTGGGCTGAGGATCGTTTGTATCCTTCGGCAGGAGGATTGTCTGTTTTTGTACGGGACATAACCGAACGTAAAAAGGCCGAACAATTGCTGAGGAGCAAGAACGAACAAATTGAAAATATCCTGGAAAGGATTACCGATGGTTTTGTCGCGTTGGATAATAACCTTCGTTATACTTATGTGAATAAACGGATAGGTGAGATGGCCGGCATTTCACCGGCTGATATGATCGGAAAATATATTTGGGACGTATTTCCCGAAGCTGTCGGCACTGCCGCGCAAAAAGTTTTTGACCTGGCAATCCAGGAGCAGCGCTATGTCAGTTTTGAGGAAAATTATGCCCCGCTTGATATTTGGGTGGAAGAGCATCTTTATCCTTCGGAAGGGGGATTGTCTGTTTTTGCCAGGGATATATCGGCACGCAAAAAAGCGGAGCGGGAAATTCTCCTTTTAAATGAAAGCCTTGAACGAAAGGTTGAGGACCGCACAAAACAACTGGAAGCAGCGAATAAGGAATTGGAAGCGTTTTCATACTCCGTTTCCCACGATCTGCGCACACCGTTGCGTGCGGTAGGCGGTTTCGCCATGATGCTGAAGGACGGATTTGAAACCATGCAGACGGCTGACCGTAACCGCATTGTTAATACCATTGTGAACAATGCAACCCTGATGGGCCAGTTGATTGACGACCTGTTGGATTTTTCGAGGCTGGGCCGGAAAGAACTAAAACTCAATAAGGTAAACATCCAGTCAATGGTTAAAGGATGTATCAGTGAACTCACCTATGATAACCCCAAAACCTACGAATTTAAGATAGAGGAGCTGCCCGATTGCGAGGGGGACACCAGCATGATCAAACAGGTATGGATGAACCTGCTGGGCAATGCGATCAAATATTCATCTAAAATTGATAAGCCTGTAATTGAAGTCGGGGCGAAGATAGACGGCAATGTGGTCACCTATTTTGTAAGGGACAACGGGGTAGGTTTTGATATGCAGTACGCAGGCAAGTTGTTTGGCGTCTTCCAGCGCCTGCACCGAAAGGATGAATTTGAGGGTACCGGCGTGGGCCTGGCGCTGGTGAAACGGGTGATCGACCGCCATGGGGGCAAACTATCGGTAAAGGCAACGCCTGGAAAAGGGGCCATCTTTTACTTCAGCCTTCCGGTAAAACAAGCTAATTAAACAACAACTATATGAGCTATGATGAGGTAGAAATACTATTGGTGGAGGATAACATGGAAGATGCTGAGCTGACCATTTATACGTTAAGCAAGATAAACCTGGCCAACCATTTATTTCATGTAAAGGATGGCGCCGAAGCGCTTGATTTTAT
This sequence comes from Bacteroidota bacterium, assembly GCA_013285685.1. Taxonomy (GTDB): domain Bacteria; phylum Bacteroidota; class Bacteroidia; order Sphingobacteriales; family Sphingobacteriaceae; genus Mucilaginibacter. The sequence goes on along the minus strand of JABDHD010000136.1, from coordinate 7,076 downwards.
TTTCGGGAAAGGGGAATATTCAGAACGACAGATAGATAAAAAACCGAAAGTGATCCTGCTCGATATCAAAATGCCAAAGGTTGATGGGATTGAAGTACTGAAAAAAATAAAAGATAATGTAAATACGCGGTCCATTCCTGTTGTGATCATGACCTCGTCGCGCGAAGAAAGGGATATTTACACAAGCTATAACCTGGGTGTAAACAGCTATGTGGTAAAACCAATACACAGTGATGAGTTTGTTAAAGCAGTGTCGGAACTGGGTTTGTATTGGCTGATTATTAATCAAACATCGCGTGATTAAATTACTATGCCAGCTGATATAAAAATATTACACCTTGAAGATGTGCCTACAGACGCTATGCTGGTGACGTATGCGCTTGAAAAAGCAGGCCTGAAATTTGAAAAACTCGACGTTGATACAAAGGAGGCGTACACAGCGGGCTTAAATTCATTTAAGCCGGATATTATTCTTTCAGACCATTCTCTTCCTGATTTTAAATCCCCCGAAGCGCTTGCGGTACTCAAGGAAAGCGGTCTAAATGTTCCTTTTATACTTATAACCTCTACTATTTCCGAAGAATTTGCCGTCAGCATTATGCAAATGGGCGCCGCGGATTATATTTTGAAGGACAGGCTGCAGCGTTTACCCAACGCCGTGCTTAATGCGATTGAGAAATACAAAATAAATGCGGAGCGCAGAAAGGCATTTGAGGACCTGAACCGCTTATTCAATACGATAGATGAGGTGTTCTTTTCGCGCGACATGGTGAATGGGCGGCTGATACAAATATCGCCGGCATGCAAAAACATGTACGGTTACACATCCGAAGAGTTTTTGGCTGACCCCGGACTATGGGGCCAGATAACACACCCGGATTATGCCCATATCGGGAAGGAGATAAACGAAAAGTTTAACAGGGGAGAGACGGTTTTAATACAGTATAAAATCATTCACCGCGATCAACGCGAACGCTGGGCCGAAAGTAAGATCATCCCGACGCTGAACGATAGCGGCGTGCTGGTTCGCTTAGATGGCGTAACCCGGGACATTACAGACCGGAAGAAGGCTGAACTTTCGCTCATACGATCAGAGGCTAATCTACGGTCGGTGTTTGAAAACACCGATCTTTATATTGTACTGCTTGACAGCAATTTGAAAGTAGTTTCATATAATAGCAACGCTTTTCACAAGTCGATCGGGGTATTTGGCAAAAGGTTAAGTGCCGGCAGTTCTGCGTTTAACTATTTCCCAAAAGAACGCTGGCCGGTGATAAAGGGCATTCTTCAAAAGGTTAGGATCGGAGAAACCGTTGATTACGAAACCATCTATAATATTTCAGGCGGAGGAAAGGAATGGTTTGACGTACGATGGACAGGGATATTTAATGACGCGAAGGAAAACCTGGGCATTATTTTAACGCTGAAGAATATTACCGAAAAGAAAAATGCCGACCTGGAGCGTGAGAAAATGACCACCGACCTGTTGAAGCGCAACCAGGATTTGGAACAGTTTACCTATATCATCTCACATAATTTGAGGGCGCCGGTAGCCAATATCATAGGTTTGTCTGATTTGCTCGGCTGTTATGATTATGCGGACGAAGAATGCATTACAACTATAACGTCACTTTCAACGGCAGTTAATGCGCTCGACAGGGTGATCCTCGACCTGAACACCATATTGCAAACCGGCGCGCAGGTTAACGCAATGAGGGAGGTAGTTTCGCTGCCGCAACTGGTTGAGGACATAAGCGCCGAGGTAAGATCAGTGATAGACAAAAACCACGCTTCCATAATTTGTGATTTTGAAGAAATATCCCAAATGTCCACCATAAAAACCTACCTCTACAGTATATTCCAAAACCTTATCGTTAACGGAATAAAATACAGGAAAAACGAACAGAATCCGGAGATAACCATCAAAACACGCCGGCAAGCGGATAAGGCAATAATTTCCTTTTCGGACAATGGCAAAGGGATAGACCTTAAAAAGTTTGGCCCGCACTTGTTTGGCTTGTACAAGCGTTTCGATTTTTCGGTTGAAGGTAAAGGCATGGGGCTATTTATGGTAAAGATGCAGGTGGAGGCATTGGGCGGTACCATAACCGTTAGGAGCAACTTGGGCAAGGGCTCGGAGTTCGTGGTGGAATTGCCGGTTTAAAAACGTTTTATGCTTACCGGCAACAAATGAATTCTTCATTTGAGTAAGTTTCGGCGAACTGTTCCAGGCTTCGGCCGAACAATTTGCCGGCTAATTACCGCGACAATTTTGGCCAAAGCCAGCACACACCCACCGGAGATACACAGAAAACTTGTCCGGAGACATAAAAATGGTGACAATATTTTGTCAGTAGCTAAGTTATTAACAGCAAGGCTTGTATAACTTTTTTTCGCTTTTTTTCACTTGTTCCGAAACGATACAAAATTTACATTCCCGCTCCCGATACTCCGTTGGATGAAGCAAAAGACAATAAACTTTGGCCCAGGTTAATTTCGCTGAATCATTCTTAAACAAGGGGTCGGGCATCATAAAATTAATGATTTATTAACGCTGGGGAAACACCATTTATAGTTGCGTTGCTTATGTTAGCATTGTGTTAGTATTTTATTAGATTTTTTGCATGAACAAGCCGGCCACGAATTATATTGTGCTGTTAACAACCTTTGTTTACCTGGCATTTGCCTGCCTTTACGTGATTGCCCGTACCGAAAACAATGCCCATGTTAAGTTGGTAAAAGCGGGTGCGGTAATTTCAGGGGCAGACAATTCCCCCGGCAAGGGGCAGGGAAACTTTTTAGCGAGGCCGAGAGTGGTCAACCAAAAACTGGTTGTTGAGCTTATTTTGCCGGTGGCCACCCTGATTTTATCTTACCTTATTACAGGCAGCTCAAATAAGGCCGCCATTGCTTTACCCGTTCCGCTTCCTGTTCGCTATTGCGCCAAAACTATTCTGCTACGGGCCATGAGGCTATGATCAGTTGATTTAAACTTTGGCTAATCAAAAAGCAGCGGGATTTGGCCGCTGATTTATTAACGTTTAAATTTTATGATCATGACTGATGAGTTGATTGTACAACAACTAAAACACAGAGAGACACAACTGTTAAATGAGCTAAATAAAGTACGCCTTGCCCTGAAGGCATTTATTGACGATATCAATTTTGGAGTTTCCGACACCATTGGCGGATATTCGGATAGTAATATTCCGGCGCAATTCGATAAAAACCTTACCTACGGCAGCAAAATACTGTTCATCCTGTCCCAATCGGAAAAACCGATGCTGGTCGATGAGATCACAGAACGGCTGCATCGCCTTGAGCCTGAACTGGAACTAAACCGCCTGCACAAAAGCATAGGCCACAATGTATCCATGCTGGCTAAATATGCCAAGGTTAAAAAGCACCCATTCAATCGTAAAATAAAGTATTCGTTATAACGCACCTACCAGCGTTGTGCGTTTGAATGACTTCTGTATAAAAAACCGGGCAGGATTTTACCACAAAGAACGCAAAGGGGAAAACACAGAGGCCACAAAGCTTTAATAGTTCGTCAATTATTTACCCGGTGTTCTTTGCGGCTTCTCAGCGTCCTCCGTGGTTAAATTAATTTGATTTTTTATAAGTTATCGGCCAAATTGGCGGATATAAAGCGTTTATTTTAGACCAGTCAGTAACAAGGTTGGTCATTTTTTATTTTGTTTAGGGCTAATCTGCCAAATCTTTAAAAAATTCACAAGGGAAGCCTTGCCTATTAAGCAAGGTTTTTTCGTAATAACAGCGCGGTCACGGGGAAATTATTTTTTGTTAACAATGGTGGATTTTTTTTGCGTTTGTTTAGTATTTGTTAACTTTTTGTTGTTACCGGATAAATGTTCGCGTAACATTTCCGGGATAGTTTTGCGGCGATAAATAAAATCGCACATGAAACAAAACTTACTTATGAAAATCTCGCGGCTGCTTCTGACGATAGCGGCCGTATGTATTTTTTGCGGCAACCTGTTTGCCCAGAACAATACGATCAGGGGGATTGTTTTAGATAACAATAGCCAGCCCCTGCCTGGCGTGAGTGTTACAGTTAAGGGCACCACCCGCGGTACCAACACCGGTATCGAAGGCCGCTTTACCATTGCGGCCGAAAAAGGTGAAACCCTGGTAATACGTATTATCGGTTTCGATACCCAGGAAGTGGTGATCGGCGCGGACAACTACGTGTCGGTGCAGCTGAAAGAAACCACCAATGCCCTCAACGAGGTTGTGGTTACGGCGCTGGGCGTTAAAAAGGAGTTTCAGAAACTGGGTTATTCACAAACCCAGATCAACGGTGACGATTTAAC
>JABDHD010000136.1:1459-2729 GCA_013285685.1 Bacteroidota bacterium | reverse complement strand
GATGGAAGGTAAAGTTGCCGGTTTGAGCATCGGCGCCAGTTCCGAATTTTTCGGTGCGCCAACCGTGGTTTTGCGCGGCAGCCAAAATGTGCTTTACGTTATTGACGGCGAACCGGTTGAATCAGACACTTACGATTTTAACCCTGACGACATCGAGACCTACACCATATTAAAAGGCCCCAACGCTGCGGCTCTTTATGGTTTCAGGGGTATTAATGGCGCCATCATCATTACCACCAAAAAAGGTACCAAGGACAAAAAAGGCTGGCAGGTTGATTACAACAGCACCACCGAGATGGAAAAAGGCTTTATCGTACTGCCACAGGCGCAGTTTCAGTATGGCCGCGGTACCAATTACCAATATGCTTACGGTAACCAGTTGTACGATAATACCCAGCGTTTGCCCGAGTGGGGCCCGCGTTTTGACGGCATTTTTGAAACTACCCAGTTTGACAGCCCTTATAACACGGTAACCGGCGTGCGTACCCCTACGCCGTGGCTTGCCAGGGGCGCTGACAACTTTAACCAGTTTGTACAGACCGGCATAACCAGCACCAACTCGCTTTCGGTAGCGGCAAGCGGTTCAAACTATGATATCCGCGTATCCTACGGCCATACCTTTCAGCAGGGCGATTTTCCGAATACGAAGCTGAACATCGATAACTTTAAATTGATGGCCGGTTATGATATCACCTCCAAATTGCGTGTGGATGCTGACCTTAACCTCAATTTGCAATATTCACCCAATATTCCGGATGTAAACTACGGCCCGAACAGCTACGCTTACGAGTTTTTTGTTTACGGTTCGTCCGATTACCCTATCAATGCCCTGAAAAATATTTACCAGGGCCCGCAGGGTGTTCCTAACCTGGTGCAATATGCACAGGAGTACGGCCGCGAAAACAACCCCTGGTTCCAAGCTGAAAAATGGCTCCGCGGCCGCGACAACCAGGTGATCAACGGGTCCCTCGCATTTACCTATAAATTCAACAGCGAACTGAGTTTAAAACTGCGCAGCGCGCTGGACACTTATAACGAGCTGAATACCGAAGATGTGCCCTCATCAACTAACCTGAACGAATACCTGCCCTGGTACTATTTCGGGTGGTACGGCGATTATCGCCAGGACCAGCGTAACCTGCTCGAAAACAATACCGACCTGACACTGAACTTTAATAAGAAGCTGGGCAAAAGCTTTGAACTAACTGCACTTGCCGGCGCAAATGAACGTTCGTTCAGGTTAGTTGATGAGGGCACATCTTCGGTATTC
>JABDHD010000136.1:0-1449 GCA_013285685.1 Bacteroidota bacterium | reverse complement strand
GGGCTACCACTAAGGACCTTTCTATTCCAAATGTGTATAATCTGGATAACTCCAACAACCCGATCCTTGATTATAATTTTAACTCGAAAATGCAGGTTAACAGCGCTTACTATTCTGTCGACTTCGGGTACAAAAACTATATCACACTTAGCACCACCGGACGCGTGGACAACCTGTCGACGCTGCCGTCAGGAAACAATACGTTCTTCTACCCATCAGTGGCTTTGAGCTCGGTAGTTAACGATTACGTTAAGCTGCCGGAATTTATTTCATTCTTAAAGCTGCGTGCATCGTTTGCGGACGTTAAAGGCGGTTTAACTTCGCCATACATTGGCTCATCTTATAACGCTGTACAGTCTACCGCGCTTGGAACCGGCTGGAACTCGCAGCCTGTTGGCAACCTGCTGGGCTATGGTACGGAGTTGTACACACCATACAACGGGCCTACTTATCAGAACTCAAACCCCTCGGCGCCGGCAACCTATTACGGCGGTACACCATCGGTTAACCTGTCAAATACCATCGCAAATGCGCATATCAAACCATTCGACGTACAATCATACGAGTATGGCGCCGATTTTAAATTTTTAAATAATCGCTTAGGCCTTAACGCCACTTACTTTACTACTACCAACGGTCCAAACATCATTTCGTTGCCCGTTGCCCCTTCAACAACCAATACCAACCAGATTGTTAATGGCTTAACAACCAAAAAGGATGGGGTGGAATTGGAACTGATGGGCGCGGTGCTGCGGAGCAAAGACGGTTTGAACTGGGATGTGAATGCAAACTATTCAACCTACCGCGAAACCCTGAAATCGGTTTATAACGGTGCAACTTCCATTTACCTTAACAACCACGTTTATAATATTGGCGACAGGCTGGATGCGGAATATGGTACCAAATTTGTGCGCGACCAAAACGGCAACATCATAAACAGCGGCGGCGTGCCTTTGAGCGCGCCGAGCCAGCCGGACAATGCCAACTATGGCCTGTTAGGTTACGCTGATCCTGATTTCTCTTTCGGCATCGGCAACCATTTCCGCTATAAAAACTGGAGCCTGAGCATCCAGTTCGACGGCAGGATAGGCGGTAAGATTTACGATTATACCTACTACCACTCCATGAACGGCGGAACTGCTGTTGAAACCGCTACAGGCGCTTATGGCGCGGCACGTTTAGCTGAGTGGAATAGCACCAAAGAGGGTACAGTGGCCGCCACGCCGGCTTATGTTGGCCCGGGTGTTACTATCGTGAGCGGAACACCGCAATATGGTCCCGGTGGCCAAATTACCAACCTTGGTCAATTGCAATTTGCGCCAAATACCACCCCTGTATTGGTTCAAAGCTATGTATCCAGCGGTTTGGGCGCCAACTTCGACGAGTATTATATGGTTAGCCGCTCATTTGCCAAGCTGCGCGAGGCAACCATCGGCTACTCGCTGCCTC
>JABDHD010000135.1 GCA_013285685.1 Bacteroidota bacterium | reverse complement strand
GTTTGCGCAGACAAAAAAGGGGAACAGGCCATCGTTTATCAGGGCGGCAAGGCCGGATAAGGCCATGCCGCTTTATGAGAAGATGATAGCGGCATTGGAAGGCGCGACCGGAAAGAGGATCAAAGTAGGGATATTTGGTGCGGATATGAAAGTGAGTTTGGTGAATGACGGACCGGTTACCATAATAATAGACACGAAAATTCGCGAATGAGGACGAGTTTCACGAATTGAGTTAACACGAAGATTCACGAATCGATTAAATTAACGGAAATTAGTGTTAATTATGGCTGATATACTATTTAAAGAAGAATCTTATAAAATTATCGGAGCTTGTTTTGAAGTGCACAAAATACTCGGTCATGGTTTTAAGGAATCGGTTTATAAAGATGCGCTTGAAATAGAATTGGCGAAGTTGGAGATCCAATTTACAAGGGAGAAACTGTATACAATTACTTACAAAGAACACAAACTGAAACATTTCTTTGTTGCCGATTTCGTTGTTAACGATGCAATAATACTTGAAATCAAGATCGGCAACTATATTGGTGAGCCGTATCTAAAACAAACGTTGAATTACCTAAAGGCGTCGGGACTACGATTAGGTATTGTTATTGATTTCGGAGCGCCTTCATTAGAATATCAACGAGTAATTTTTTAACAAACGATATTAATTCGTGCAATTCGAAACAATTCGTGAAATTAGTGTCAATAATGACTATCGAAGAAGCCCAGCAAGCCGTCGACGCCTGGATAAAAACCACAGGCGTTCGCTACTTTAATGAACTCACCAATACCGCTATTTTAATGGAGGAAGTTGGCGAGGTGGCCCGCATTATGGCGCGGCAATATGGTGAACAATCTTTTAAAAAATCGGATACCGAAGTTAACCTGGCTGATGAAATGGCAGATGTTCTTTTTGTGCTGATCTGTTTGGCTAACCAAACGGGGGTAGACCTCACTGATGCGCTTCAAAAAAACCTTGAAAAGAAGAATATTCGCGATGCCGAAAGACATCAGAATAATGAAAAATTAAAATAATGCAACTTTGTTGCAATAATGTTAGATTTTTTGCGTCTTAAGAGGACCAAAAAATCTTGAACATGAGAACATTATTAATCCTCCTTGTTCCTTGCGTGTTGTTAAGCGCATGCGGACATTCCAGCCCAAAAGAAGTTGTAACAGCAGTAGCGCTCGAAAAAGCGCCGGTTGTTGAAGATCTTGCCATGGCGCCGCCAATGGGTAACACTGAAAAAGCCGAAGCAGATACCGGCAAAAAGGTAATCAAAACAGGCGAGATGAACTTTGAAGTTGAAAACCTGGACAGGGCGCGAAAAAAAATCCTTCTTTCTGTAAAAAGTTTGGGCGGCTATGTTGCTGAAGAAAATCAAAGCAACGAGAATGGCTCCCGAACCGAGTATGTATTAAAATTGCGCATCCCCGCAAAAAATTTCGACCGCTTGTTGGATTCGGTATCATCAGGCGCACGAAAAATCGATGTGAAAGATATCAGCGTTAAAGATGTAACGACGGAATTTATCGACGTTAAAGCGCGACTGGCAAACGCCAAAGTTTTGGAAGATACCTACCTGGGCATGTTGAAAAAAGCCGGCAAAATAAGCGACATGCTTGAAATTGAATCGAAGGTAACGGAAATACGCACACAGATAGACTCGACACAGGGCGTATTAAACTATCTAAGCAGGCAAACTGAACTCGGCTCGCTCAACTTAGTTTTTTATACGCAACAGGTTGCGCAGGAGAGCGATAATTCGATCTGGTCGCGGTTTAAAGGTTCCTTTGGCGACGGGTGGGGGGCACTCCAGAGCCTGTTCTTTGGCCTTATTTCAATTTGGCCGCTCACCTTGTTGCTGCTCATTTGTTTCCCGATGATTAGACGTTGGTGGAAAGGGCGAAAGCGAACTGAAACACCTGTCTCAAATTAACCTGACCAGCCGTTCGCCGTCCAACACCGGAATAGCTGTGGTCAGATCCACGTGCAGGCAAAACTCAATGTCTTTTTCGATCCCGAGCTTTTTCAAACGTTCGCTGTGGGATGTTTTTTTGAGATAGCCGTTGATATCGTGTTTGCCGATTTGATAAAGATCGTTAGCGGCGATGGCGGCATCATCGGGTTTATAGTTGAGACCCTGTAATTGATTAACAACTGCGCCGGCGAAAAGGGTATCTTCCAGGTTGAAATTGTTTTTCCATCCTGCGCAAACTAAAAGGATGTTGTCGTTTTGGGCTTTCAGCCAGTTGCAAAGCGAGGTAAGATTCAAAAACGAGCCGATCACGATCTTTTTTGCGCCACGGCTCAAATGCAGCGCATGCGTGCCGTTAGTGGTAGTTAGCACGATGGTTTTGCCTGCAACTTTGTCTTTGGCATAGGAAAATGGCGAATTACCAAAATCAAAGCCTTCAACCACTTTCCCGTCCCGTTCGGCGGCCAGCAGATAATCGAGGCCTTTTTCTGCATAGGCGGCGCATTCTTCAACCTGTGAAACCGGGATGATAGCAGTTGCACCGTTTTCAATGCCATAACAAATGGATGAAGTAGCCCTGAAAATATCAACGATCACAACGATATAATCCTCCACATTATAAAGTGGAATGAGCGCGGGGGAGAGGCAGACGTCGAGGTTGTTCATTAGTTCATTTGTTCATTGGTTTATTGGTAGGACAGCGTTCGTTAGTTCTTTTTATTTGAAATGGACAGGCACTAATGAACTAATGAACCAGTGAACCAATAAACTAAGCGGTAAACGGCGGCTTAACCACTTTCGCCTTAACCTTGTTATCTCGGATGCTGATATAGATCTCGGTGCCTTCTTTGGCGAATTCGGTTTTTACATAGCCCATACCGATGGCTTTTTGAAGGCTGGGCGATTGTGTGCCCGAAGTTACACGGCCGATGTTATTGCCTTCGGCATCCACAATGGGGTAATCGTGGCGCGGTATGCCGCGGTCGATCATTTCAATCCCAACCAATCTGCGTTTTATACCTTCCTGCTTTTGCTGCTGCAGGGCTGCTGAATTGGTGAACTCCTTGCTGAATTTGGTTACCCAGCCTAAACCGGCTTCGAGCGGCGACGTGGTGTCGTCGATATCATTGCCATAAAGGCAAAAGCCCATTTCCAAACGCAAGGTATCACGGGCGCCCAGGCCGATGGGTTTCATGCCGAACGGCTCACCCGCTTTGAAAATAGCATTCCAGATGTGTTCGGCCTGGCTGTTCTCAAAATAAATTTCAAAACCACCTGCGCCGGTATAACCTGTGGCCGATACCAGTATATTATCAAGGCCCGCGAATTTTCCTTTCTTGAAGGTGTAATATTCCATTGAGGCCAGGTCGATGTCGGTCAGGCTTTGTAAAGCCTCGGCAGCTTTCGGGCCTTGCACGGCCAGCAAGGATGTTTTGTCAGAAATGTTTTTCATCTCCGCGCCAAACGTATTGAAGGCGGATATCCAATCCCAGTCTTTTTCGATATTGGAGGCATTAACCACCAGCATATAGGTTTTTTCGTCGAGGCGGTAAACCAGCAAATCATCAACTATACCGCCGTCCTTATTGGGCAGGCAGGAATATTGCACCTTTCCGTCATATAATTTCGAAGCATCATTGCTGGTTACGCGCTGGATCAGGTCGAGCGCGTGTTCGCCCTTTATAATAAATTCACCCATGTGGCTCACATCAAAAACGCCTACGCCATTGCGTACGGTTTCATGCTCAGCATTAATGCCTGCGTATTGCACCGGCATATTATAACCAGCAAAAGGCACCATTTTGGCGCCAAGTTTTATATGGATATCAGTTAAAGCGGTATTCTTCATTGGCGCAAAGCTAACACGATTTATGACACGATTTATAAGATTTGAAAGATTCGAAGGATTCTGTAGCGTGTCTTACATCCATGAAATCTTTCAAATCTTATAAATCGTGTTATGGATTTAAAAGATTTGAAGGATTTTTTAAGGTGCTTCGAATCTTTAATATCTTTCAAATCTCTCCAATCGTGTTCAGACAACAGTGTCATAAAAATCCACCAAATTCCTGGTCACTTTATTGGCGTCGTGTTGCTCTTCTACCAGTTTGCGGGCGTTAAGGCCAATTTGTTTGCAGTATTCTTCGTCCGTAATGCAGCGGTGAATGGCATCGTAAAATTCCTCCTGGTTATTGGCGATGAGCATGTTCACGCCATCTTCAAAATGAATGCCTTCCGCACCCAGGTTTGTGGAAATGATACACTTTTGCATCGCCATGCCCTCCACTATCTTAACCCGCATGCCGCCACCGGACAATAGCGGAACGATCATAATCGCCTTACTATTGATAAACTCCAGTGCATCGTCTACTTCGCCCTGGATAAATATCTTGCCCATAACCTCAAAATCGTCAAAGCTGTCGGGGATGTCGTTCCCGGCTACATAAAAGCGTACGCGCAGGTCGCCTTCGGTCAGGTCATGTACAAAGTTTTCCAAAAACCACTCCATTCCTTCGCGGTTAGGCAGCCAATCCAGCGAGCCTAAAAAGAACAGGCTGGGGTAATCTGTTTTTGCCGGGTCGGGATTGTAAAGATCGAGGTTGATGCCCAGCGGCAATACCGCTATCGGGATTTTAACACCATACTCCAGCAAGGTACCTTTGTCCTGAGAGGTAAATACGGCTATGGCGTCAAAATTATTCAACTGTTTCAGCTCATAATTTTTTATGCGCTTGGCGTGCATTTTCAGGTACGACTTTTTAAACGGGTCGGTCTTTTGCATCGAGAGCCGCTGCCATATCTGGTTTTCGATATTATGCAGGCGATAGACAAGCTTTGCCTTCGAGTTTTTGCGCACAGCATTCAGGTAGAGCGAAACCATCAGGCCCTCGAACTGAATGATATCGAAATTGCTTTTCCTTAACTCATGAATAAGCAGGCGTTCAAATTCGGCATCGTAGTACCTGTCGATATTGAAAGATGTTTTGCTGAGGAGATTGATCGCCACTTCCAGTACGGAAACGTTTGTGTCGATATCGAATGCACGATAATTTATTTTCGACAGTAATTGCTTGTCGTCTTCGCTAAACTCATGATGATTTTTTTTTGCATTCAGCGCTACCAGCGAAACCTCATGCCCCATATTAACCAAACCCCTTATCGTATTGCAAACCACGATGGGGTACCCGCCGTTTTGCGGGAACGGTACACGATGGGTTAAAAATAATATCTTCAAGGGCAATTGGTTTCCAACAAAAATAGCGATTTGGGGCAATCGGCAAAACTGGAGTCGGATTTTGATGGAAAGATTACAAAGTTGGGTGAAACCGAGCTTTGATTTTTTAACACGGAGCGCACAAAGGAGGCACTGAGGCCACAAAGTTATATTGATATTGAGGCTGCTTTTGAGGCAAACTAATATCTGTAAACGGCGTTATTTATGCTCTAATGCCGTTTACTTAAGGGAATCCCTCCTGAACGGCGAAGCCCTCACCCATCCTCCGCGGCAGGGAGGACTTAAAAAAAGCGCCGTAAACGAAGCTAAAGTCCCGCACGTGCGGGATTAGAGGGGGCTGAATCTCGAGGTTTCCTTAAGTACGCGGCGTTATTTATGATTTGCGCGGTTTACTTTTCCACAACTTGTTCCGGTCACTTAAATTAAAAGCAGCAGCCATTTATATTTGCGGGATGTTGTTGGGCCGATACCAGTGCGAATTGATTGAAGCCGGTTGTGATGAAGCCGGACGCGGCTGCCTGGCCGGGCCGGTATTTGCGGCGGCGGTAATATTGCCCCATGATTTTGAACATGAATTGCTCAACGACTCGAAACAACTGACGGAGGAGATCAGATATCAGCTTCGTCCCGAGATTGAACTGCGGGCGTTGGCCTGGGCGGTGGCATTAGTTGACAATACGGAGATTGACAAGATCAACATCCTAAATGCATCCTTCCTGGCCATGCACCGGGCTATCGAAAAATTGTCGGTTGAACCGCAGTTCCTGATCATCGATGGCAACCGGTTTAATAAATATAAAAAAACACCCCATCACTGTATTGTAGAAGGTGATGCCAAATATCTCAGCATTGCTGCCGCTTCTATTTTAGCCAAAACTTACCGGGATGATTACATGAAACAGATCGCGACTGAACACCCGGAATACGACTGGCATCAAAACAAAGGCTATCCTACCATAAAACACCGCGAAACCGTTATAAAGATCGGTTATACACCGTATCATCGCCGTACCTTCCGGGTTACTGATCCGCAGCTGGAGTTGTTTTAAAACGTAGAGACGCAATATTTTGCGTCTCCCGCATGCAATAGACGCCAATTGTTTGTTACCTGTCAGCGGGAGACGCGATGTATCGCGTCTCTACGATTTTTAAAATATCCTCAGCGTCAGCAGTGTTACATCATCTATCGGCTTTCCTTTTATCACCAGTTTGATGTGGTCCATTAATAGCTGGTTAAACTCGTCGGGCGACAGGTGCCCATGTTTTTGGGTAAATTCAATAAGGCTTTCCTCGCCCCAGGTTTTATTGCTGTGGTATTCGTGGTCGAGCAGGCCGTCGGTGTAGTTTACGATCAGGGTACCGGGCTCTACGTCTATCTCACCCTGGTTGATGAAGGGCAGGTCATCAAAAATGCCGATCATGGTGGTGCCCAGCTTCAGGGTTGTTGTTTCCCCGTCCGAAAAAAGGATGGTAGCATTGTGGCCGGCATTGATATAGTTGAGCTTTCTTGTCTTTTCGTTGTATTTGGCCACAAAGAGCGTGATAAAACGCTCACCCTTGGTATTATCCACTACGATTTTATTTAGGCGGTCGACAATATTGGTCAAATCTTCCTCAACTGCCGCCCATGCCCGTAAGCTGGCCTGGAAATTAGCCATCAGCAAGGCCGCCGAAATTCCTTTGCCGGAGACATCGGCAATGCACCAAAGCAACTCATGTTTATTCAGCCGGATAAAATCAAAATAATCGCCGCCGATGTTTTGGTGGGGGATATAACGGGCGCTTACCTCAACGCTGTGATCTTTGTAAACTTTTAAGGGAATGAGCATGTTTTGCACCTCTGCAGCCAACTCCATTTCGCGCTGAAAGCGTTCGGCTTCCAGGCGTTCCTTAAAAAGCTTTTTGTTCTCAAGTGCAACCACAATCACATTGATCACGGTTTGTATAAAGTTGAGATCGTTGTTAAGCAGCTCGCCGGAGGTATTAAAATCGCCGATGAGCGCAAAGGCCGACGCCCGCTTTTTATGATAAATGGGGATAAAATAATCGTACTTGTTAAGCACCTCATCCTCGTGACCGGCGAGCGGTGTGGGCCATTTTATTTTGCTTAATTTAAGGCAGGCGGTATGCAGGGCGCCAACGGATTCGATTTCTCCGCCGTATTTGGAGAGCAAAACGTAGCTTTCTTCTTTTTCAATTAAAAAGCGGAGCTTGCCCACCTGCAGGTAACTCTTTAATATCACCTGCAGCATTTGTATCAATACCGGGGTGCGCGTGTCCTTGTTAATTGCTTGAGTAACTTCCAATAACGCGTTTAACTCCGTTTGCCTTTTGAGCAACAGGCGAATCAACTCGTCCTCGGCTGAAATTTCGTCAATACCTGGCATTAGTAGTTAAAAAGGGATTGCCTAAAATAAATATATTTTTTCTTTAAATGCGGGTGCTTTGTGATTTTATGTCAAAAGCATCTCTTAAGCCTACCGTAACCAGATTAAATGCGTACACCAGCAGCATAATTGCCAGGCCCGGCATAATAGCCAGGTAGGCCGAATCCATAACGATATACCCGTAATGCTCTTTGATCATGCTCCCCCAGGTGGGCATCGGGGGCTGTGCACCGAATCCTAAAAAACTCAGGCCCGCTTCGAGCAAAATTGCCGACGCAAAGTTTGATGAAGCAAGAACAAGTATAGGGCCGATAATGTTTGGCAAAATATGACGCGTAATGATGCGGGTATTATTAAACCCCAGCGACCGCGCCGCCTCCACGTATTCAACCTGTTTCAGGCTCAGTACCTGCCCACGTACCAAACGGGCCACTTCCACCCACATGGACAGGCCCACAGCAATAAATATTTGCCACAATCCTTTACCCAACGCAAAAGATATGGCAATTACCAGCAGCAGCGCGGGCAGCGACCACAGGATGTTCATCAGCCAGCTGAAGGCCGCATCAATCCAGCCGCCAAAGTAACCAGCCATTGCGCCGATGGTTACCCCAAGCAGCATACTAATGATAACTGACATTAAACCAACCGCAAGCGAAATTCTCGAACCTAAAATCAGCCTGCTCAGCAGATCGCGGCCGTAAACATCGGTGCCCAGCAAAAAGGTTTTATGGACAACGCCCCAACCCCCTAAAGGGGGGGCAATATCTCCGGCTTTTCCGCCTTTTGGGGTGTAGTAAGCCATTGGTTCCGGTTTATCCTCGGCGCTTACATAAGTGTTAATGTATATAGAATCCTTCGTGGCGCGATAGCTGGTTATGGGGATATCAGTATAAAACGACGGCTGCCCAAAAAGCATTTTATGAAAAATATTGAAGGTATCCACGGGCTCCGTCTTTCGGAGCCGGAGCATCATAAATCCGGATCCCGGTTTTTTGATGCTGAGCTGGATGGTCATGTTATTGGCATCGGGCGTAGAATCGGGCATAATTAAATAGCCCAGTATAGCCACAAGCGTAATAAAAATGATGAAAAGCAGCCCGGCAACGGCAATTTTATTGCGTTTGAATACTTTCCAGGTACGTTGCGCGGGGCTAAGATCAGTCAATTTTTGTTTTTGGCTAAGATCGTGAATTTTTGTGAGTGATGAGTAGTGAATGGTGAGTAGTGAATGGTCAGTTTTGAGTAAAATGATCACTGACCATTCACTACTCACTGCTGACTATCTTACCATCCTCCCTTTCCACAAATATTTGCCTTTGTTGCCGATGAGGCCAATATAAATAAAGTAGGTAACGTAAAGCGGAATTGAAATGGGGATGAGTACCAGCAAACTGCGCCGCTTAAAAAAGGTGGTAACGGGCAGTAGCAGAATAAGCTCGAGCAGGGCCATCAATAGCAGCTGCCCGGCACAGATTTCGAAAAAAACGTTGTTGTAGAAACCCAGCAATAAGTTTACCCCCACCGAAACATTGAACAGCCAAAGGCCTACCACCACTGCCACTACTTTTTTATCCTTGTATTTTACCGATTTGGAAGCCCAGCGGCGTCTTTGTTGTAAAAACTCCTTCAGGTTTGGTTTGGCGTGGGTGTAAACGACGGCGTCGAAGGATTTTAAAAAACCGATCTTGCCGGGAAAGCGTGCAGCTACCTTTTGCAGCAGCAGTTCATCATCACCCGAGGCCAGGTCGTCTATGCCCATGAAACCGCCTACTTCGTAAAATATATCTTTTCGGTAGGCCAGGTTGGCGCCATTGCAGGTAGAAGCATGGTTGTGGCCGATAAAGGCCGCACCGGTAGCTATGAGTGTATAAAATTCCAGCGTCTGCATGCGCTCAAACAACGATTTGTCTTCAAAATAGCTCACGGGCGAAGAGATCATATAGGGCTGATTTGCCTCAAAATAGCCCACAATGGTTGACAGCCATTTGCCGCCCATGCGGCAGTCGGCATCGGTGGCTACCATCAGGTCGCCGGTTGACATGCCGATAGCCAGTCCTATCGCCTTTTTTTTGTAGGAGTTTAGCGGTTTGTCTTCATTCAGCTGCAGCAGTTTTACCCCCCGGC
>JABDHD010000134.1 GCA_013285685.1 Bacteroidota bacterium | reverse complement strand
TTTTATGCTTTGACCAAAAGTCGAATCGGTAGGCCGGTCAATAAGTGGAACAAGCTCTTCGACACTGATTATGATTGTGCCAATCGGCTCCGAAACATCACCTTCAGCAATAAATTTGATAACATGTTTCGGCTGAGCTTTCATATTTATTGAACTTAACAATAAAAATAAAATAGTGATTGTGTATAGTTTCATAATGATTATGTTTTATTTAAGCGATTGTAACCAATTGTAGATGGCAATGATTTTCAAAGTAGCCCTCAACCTGGCGCGATTATGCAGCGTGAAGGCCAAAAGCGCGCGGCGTACTCATGCCCCGCTGACAGGTGGCAAACTGTGCCTTTTGTACATCATCTAAAGTTAATGATTTATTGCAGTATCGGGAAAAGCAGCCGACCGGCAAAACAGGCTACCTGTCAGCGGGGCATAAGTGCTGCCGCCCTCGGGCCGGCCCCGACACGTGCCTGAATTGAAGATAACACCGGCCACAGGCTAACGACGTAAATTTTCACATCCAAAGTCAATAGCTTTCCATTTTTTCAATTTGTTATTTACTCTTTTGTAAATCCACGGGTCGTTAATTAATTTGACAATGCTGTCATTAATTTTCAGAGAATTATATACATTATTCTTGTCATCAAATAGATCCAATTTTGTTATATGCTTAAACTTGCATCCATATCACCAATTGCGTCGTTGTTCCCGAATAACCCGGTAGTGGCCTCGGGGCCGGTTCTGCCCCACCTGATCCTCCGTCTGTTACACCGGCAACATCTCCATAAAATGCCGCCAAATCTGTTTCTCCCCCCTGATTAAACTCATTCTGTCCCGGTATTCTATGCACTGGCGTTCCAAAGTGCCCCCCATCTGGGCAGTTGTCAGAGCAAACTACGGGCATCTGGATTGGGGCACTCTTTCCCTTACTTGTTAATGTAGATTGTATCCACAGGCTCCTTAACTTTATTAAGTTGAATTATCACCTTTTTCAACAAAGACTTTTTTGAAATTCCTCTTGAATCAGCTTTCGATTGGTATTTTCGTAACGAGTCTATATCGAAAATGAACAAATAAATTTTCGACGAATCAGGCCGTTTTTTTAATGTAACATTAAGTAATGAAATAGGCCGGAGCGAGTGGGGCTCAATAGTAATTTGGGTCAAATACTTAGATCTGTTATAAACAATACTATCCGTGAGATACTTCCCCAAGTTAAAAGATGCGTATAAACTATCACTAGTATTATTTTGAATGACGGTAACTTCAACCAGGTGGTCACACGCGGTCAACAAACACAATATTGTTAATGTCAATCCGTAAATTTTAATGTTTCGATAGCTTTTCATATAGCTTTTATTGAGTCGGGTAAGTGGACGGGTCGTTAGCAATATCAGAATTTGGACCAAAAAACCAAACAGCAAACTGGTTAGCCTCAATCTCAGTCCAGTAGTTATCGTGAGTGTCTGTAAATCCGCTTATAAAACTCAAAGGCATTATCAGCATAATATAGCGAAAGTCTCAATTCACGCGCGAGTATGCAGCGCTAAGGCCAAAAGCGCGGCGTACTCGTGCGCCGCTGACAGGTAGTAAACTATGCGGTTGCCCGTGGTCTAAAAATACGTGCTTAATTACATCTTTCAAACAACGTCCAAATAGTTACGGCGGATTACCTGTCAGCGGCGCACGAGTACGCCGCCGCACAGCCCCACGCTGCATACTCGCGCGAGGTTTGGGATCAGCACGGGGCGGTTCAGCGGGGCAGTTGGTGAACACTATGGCTTGTATCCACCAATATAATTTCCGGAATCGTCATAAACATGGCTCGTCCTCAGATAATACAGTTCGTCAATCAACTTTTTATTTTCTTTTTGTTGTCTCAAATAAGCACTCGTTTTGAGAAATAATGAAGTCGAATTTTTTCGGGTAATAAAGTAGTAGATGTCGGCATCATTTTCATGAATGGTGATTTTGAAGCCATTATGATCTTTTTCTTCAAATAATTGATGCGTAGTTGAGTCTATAGTTTTTTTTATAAAAAGGAATTCATCGTTACGCACAACACAGTTGTATCCATGGTCATCGGCTTCAACGGTAACAATCTGCTCTGAGTGAGGCAAAGGGTTTTTACTTATCCAAAGAACTCGCATCGGCTTATCAGAATTACCTATATATTCAATCCGTATATAATCATTTGTTACTCCGTCTGTCATAAAAAACATGGATATTATTGACAGTACTACGAAATTTTTCATGTTAAATTTAAAAATTAAGTAAATATCGGTATTTATGGCATCTTATAACCTGTTAGCGGAGCGGCTACCACGTTGCCATCATTTGTAAGCGTGTATCCAAAAGAGTTACTGTAGTCATATACTACAGGCATAGTCGTCCGAAGTTGCAAACGAACAGCGTACCGCGCAAACGCACCGCTGGCACACCTCGCGCCTGAATAGGGGGTCACTACACTTCGCAACACTATTGCTCGTATCCACCAATAAAATTCCCGGAGTCGTCATAGACATGGCTCTTCCTTTGAACATCTAGTTCGTAAATCAACTTTTTATTTTCTTCCCTGGGTTCCAAATATGCACTCATTTTAAGAAATAATGAAGTCGAATTTTTTCGGGTAATAAAATAGTAGATGTCGGCATCATTTTCATGAATGGTGATTTTGAAGCCATTATGATCTTTTTCTTCAAATAATTTATGCGTAGTTGAGTCTATAGCTTTTTCGATAAAAAGGAATTCATCCTCATTCACAACACAGTCGTATCCCGGACTATCAGTATCAACCGTAACAATCTGTTCAGAGCGGAGCAAAGGCTTTTTGCTTATCCAAAGAATCCGCATTGGCTTAAAGGAATTACCTTCATATTCAATCCTTATGAAGTCATTTGTTACTCCGCCTGTCATTAAAAACATAAATATTGTTGATAGTATTACTAAACTTTTCATATCGAATTTTTAAATGTAATGAATATGTTTGTTTATGGCATCTTATAACCTGTTAGCGGAATAGGATCCACGTGGCCATCACTTGAAAACGTATAACCATAGTGAGCTATAAAAACAACATTGTTATTACCACCGGACGTCGTTTCTATTATGAACAACCCGGCTTTAAAAACAACGCTATTCACTTCATCCATCGTGAATTGTTGTGCTTCATCCCGGAAGCCTGCATCAAAACCACTTCCAGCAAACCACTCCATTCGTGAATGAAAAGTATCATTTCGCTGTATCTACTTTAAACCGACTGTTGTCATTACCAAGTGGGACATCGTCGAGCCAAAGGTTATATTTTCTTGAAAACATAGCCATGCCCTTACTTAATTTCGCATCCAATTCTTTGGCAGCAAGCTTGTAATACATAACCAAAAATACCGTGTAGTACATTTTATAAAAATCATTTTTAATGGGCAATGATCCCCCTATGGTATTATAAACTCTTATCATATCAATATAATCTTCGGTTTTAAACCGGGTCCAGTCACTCATTAATTTGATATAATTTGATACCTTTTCGTCAAACTCCGTCTTTGTTATAGGAATGCCGATGTCTGTTTGATTAAACTTGGTTACATGTGTCGAATCTTGTGCTTTAGCAACCGTGCTTAGCAACAATACTGCAATGAGGAGTAAAAAATATTTATATGCTTTCATAGCCATAATTTATTGACCGGTATCCCTGTCTGCCGACAGGCAGGCGCGACGCCCCCTAATGCGATGCGCCGTAATATACTCAACATTTGCCTTTAAATAACAATGCCCGCTCGCCATCTGGCGGGCAGGCATTGTCTTTTTTCTTACATTTCGTTACTGTAGTCATAGACTACAGGCATAGCCGATTCGTAGATAAAATCTACGAACAGCTTTCTGAACAGACTACGCACAGCAGGGGTTGTTTGATTGTAAGGCATCGGACTGTTTTAAATATCCTACCTGTAAGCATATTTCAATAGATTGTCATTACCGCCTTTCTCGTACCACCCGTCATTTATATAATAATATTCGCGTTTGCCAAGTTTAACTACAGGAAACGTTCCCATAATATATTGCTTGCTATCTTTTTGAGTTTGGGGGTTGAAAACTGTAAAGTATTTGGATATATCCTGAGATGTACTATAAAAGATATGCTTGTTTGTGTCAAAACTCAGTGTCACTTCACTATTATATTTGTAATTAGCTTCAGGGGTATGCTTTGACTTTTTTTCGTCATGAATTTTAACTTTCAATTCATAGTTCTGATTTTTGCCCTCGATCAAATTTAAGTTTATCGCATAATGGCTACTTTCATCAGGCGTATCAGTTGAAGGAGGTTTTTTGCTAAAATCTATATATTCTTCATCAAACAATGATGTAATATGTAATAGCTGAAAAAGCACCCCATGCCCAATACCTAATATTATTGTTCGGCGTAAACGAATACCTGAGCCACCTCGAACGCTATAGTCTATCATCAAAAGACATTTACTTAAGATATCTATTGAATTGACAGCTGTAAGACCTTTTATATGTAATGTATCTTTTAAATGCGAAATAGATAAGTCATTTTTCGCATAATTAGGTAAAACACAAACCGATTCATTTGCTCCTTCAAATGACTTGAAACTCACTGTTTGTCCTGATACAAGACAGATTATCCTAAGAAATAATATCGTAACCAAAAAGATTTTCTTTTTCATGGTGACCATTGCCAAGTTGAAACTTTAAATGCATAAAATGTTGTGCCATCAATTGTATTCCTGATC
The DNA here is from genome assembly GCA_013285685.1 of Bacteroidota bacterium. Lineage (GTDB taxonomy): Bacteria > Bacteroidota > Bacteroidia > Sphingobacteriales > Sphingobacteriaceae > Mucilaginibacter. Next base: position 5,119 of record JABDHD010000134.1, on the reverse strand, counting down.
ATGTTTCCTTGCTCTCGCAATTCAGGCGCGTCTGACGGGTCGACGAGTGCGCAAAGGCGACTCGTGCCCCGCTGACAGGTCACAAACTGTGCAGGTCATGGCATTATCGGGTCAACAAAAATCACGTCGATTAACCCTGGCGAAATCGCTTTTAAAATCTTCTCAACAAGAGGAGGCTCCGCTGGAGCCTAAATTAGTTTTTTTATCCTATAAACAGGCGACTCCTCTGGAGTCGACCAACGATATTACTTTATAGCTCCAGAGGAGCAGCCTGTTTATAGGAAAGTCGGTTTTTCTTAGGGCTCCAGCGGAGCCTCCTCTTTAAAAGCGATTTCCCTGCGCGTGCCCCGCTGACAGGTGGCAAACTATGCCTTTTGCACATAATCTAAAGTTAATGATTTATTGCTGTATCCAGAAAAGCAGCCGACCGACAAAAAACGGGCTACCTGACAGCGGGGCATGAGTGCTGCCGCGTCCTAGCCGACCGCGACACGCGCATGAATTTGAGAAAAACCAACCTTCGCCAACTCATGCATCCAACCTAATTTGCAGTTTGCAGCGGACAGTTTGCAGTGGTGCAAACTGTCCGCTGCAAACTCATTCAGCCGGATGGTGCCGGCGTACGCTGGTTAAATTGTATAACCTTTTTATTACCAACTGATTATAATTATCTGCGGCCCGATTTAAGCGGGTAATGTACAATCGCAAATTCTACAAACAACTCATTTACAGCCGTTTACCGATACAGGTGTTCACGAAAAACCTCAAAAATGGCACAAATTTGAGAATTGTAATTTTTAACATGCTAAAAATCAGTGTTTTCCGTTGCAATTTATAGGGTGTGTGTGTACAAAACGTGAACACTTTAACCCCGTACGTACGGGGTTTGAAGACCATCGGTTATAGGAAAAGACACAATTAAGAAAGCCGCTCGCTCGTCTTATAAAATCAATTTTATTTATAAACGAAGACGAACAAGCGGGCTATTTACTTTAAATATTATCTTCGCAGGCAAATGCGATTTAATTAAATAAGACGATAACATGTTTTTTTACTTTTCGAAGATCTTAGAGTTTTTTATTTACCCTTTTTCATGGATATTAATCCTCGTGGTCGCCGCCCTGGTTGTTAAAAAGGCCGGCCTTAAAAAAAAGCTTTTTATTGCGGCGGCGGTGGTTTTCTTTTTATTTTCAGACTCATTCCTGCTGAACCAATTTACCAAACGATGGGATATTAAACCGGTTACGCTTGCGGGAGCGAACACTTACAGCTGTGCAATAGTTTTAGGTGGTTTTTCCTCCGAATTAGCAAATGGCGCCGATTATTTTAACGCCTCAGCCGACCGGTTTATACAAGCGCTTAAATTATTTCAAAACGGAAAAGTAAAACGCATCCTGGTATCGGGCGGTAACGGAAGCCTTTTTCCGGACAGCTTCAGGGAAGGCGACTGGGTTAAAACACAACTGCTTGAGTTTAAGGTGCCGGACAGCTGTATCATCATTGAAGACAAAAGCCGCAACACTATCGAGAACGCTGCATTTTCAAAACAGAAACTCGATAGTGCACATCTAACAGGGCCTTATGTGCTGATCACATCTGCTTATCACATGCGCCGTTCGCTGCAAATCTTTAGAAAAACCAAAATTGATGTTACTCCGTTTCCGTGTAATTATCTGGCCGCTGACGGTTACACGGGCGCTGGTGATTTTATACCGGACCCGGGTGTTTTGGCCAGTTGGAATATCTACATCAAAGAAGTGATCGGCTACCTGGTAAACGATTTACGATAACCCGTTTAATATAAAAAAATGACTTATTGCTTAGGTATAAAAGTTAAAGAAGGACTTCTCGCTATTGCCGATACACGCATTACCTCCGGCACCGACACTACTGTTAAAAAAAAGATCACTATCCAGCAAAAAGATGGTTTTTCGCTGTTTATCATGACGAGCGGCTTGCGTTCGGTACGCGACAAGGCCCTGGTTTATTTTACCGAATTGCTTGAAACCAAAGAGTACAATAAACTTTACAAAGCTGTTAACTCCTTTGGCGAGCAGGTGAAACGTGTGGCCAAGGAAGACAGGGAATCATTGGAAAAGGCCGGCTTTAAGTTTGACCTGAATACGATTATCGGCGGCCAATTGAAGGACGACGACGAACATAAATTATTTCTCCTATATCCTGAAGGCAACTGGGTTGAGCTGGGCCAGGGAGCGCCCTACGTAATTATCGGCAACTCCGGCTATGGCAAACCCATCCTGAACCGTACGCTGGACGAAAATTCGAGTCTGAGGCTATCGCTTAAAACCGGGTTTTTATCATTCGATTCAACGCGGGTGAGCTCAAACAATGTTGATTTTCCGATAGATGTTGCCTTATACCGCCGCGACACCTTTCACATGATAGAAAAACGCTACGAGGCCAAGGACCTGCAATACATATCCACGCAATGGGCCGAGGAATTGAAGGCCGCATTGGAACATATTTCGGAAGACTGGATGGATTCCGCTTTTGAAGATTTGGATAAAGGTTAAAATTAGTTGTAAGGGTTGTAGAAGTTGTAAGGGTTATATTGGTTAGACCTTCCGTTCGCAGCGTTCAGGATTTCTTTTCAACTTTTCAAAACATTTACAACTTTTATAACATCTACAACCATAACAACATTTACAACTTCTACAACCCTTACAACTAAATATGAAATTCAACGTTTTCGCTGAAATGAAATACACGGCCAGCGCACCGGGAACGATCCTATTAGATATCCATGCTTTGCGAACGCCGCATCAAACAGTTATCAGCGAAACGTTTACGACAGATCCTTATATTAAAGTTGAAGAACTGATTAATGCCTCGGGGACAAACAGGCTAATAAGGTTTGAAATTGCTGAAGCGAGCGCTCTAAAGGTTACTTATAAAGCCGCTATCGATAATTTTTGCGAGATAAAGGATTTCAGCAGGATCGACGAAATCCCAGTGGCGCAGATGGACCTGGGTGTGCTGCCCTATCTGTACCCAAGTCGTTACTGCCAGTCGGACAAGCTCTATCGCCTGGCCTGGAACCTATTTGGCCATATTACAAATCCTTTTGAAAAAGTCGCTACGCTGACCAACTGGATACACAAAAACGTGCAATATTTGAGCGGTTCAACCAATTCGCAAACCTCGGCGTTTGACACAGTCACCGAGCAGGCCGGCGTGTGCCGCGATTTTGCCCATTTAGGCATCGCGCTCTGCCGGGCCTTAACTATCCCGGCCCGCTATATTACGGGATATGCGTACCAGTTAAAGCCTGCCGATTTTCACGCCTGCTTCGAAGCCTATATCGGCACTGATTGGGTTTTATTTGATGCTACCCGCCTTGTGCCGTTAAATGGTTTGGTAAAAATCGCTTCCGGACGTGACGCCGCTGATACGGCCATCGCCAACATATTCGGTAATGTTGAATTTACCTCAATGCTGGTGAGTTGTGGGCTGGCTGATGAAGGCTTCGAACCTTTTTATTATAGTGACGGTCAACTCACCGGGCTTTCGTACCCTTGAGGCCATCGTCTGCCCCGGTGCAACCGAAACCACCCGGCGCCCACGACCATCTGGCCGACGGCCATTTTTGACGTCGCTGGTAGATTCGAACTACCGTAAGAAGTTTTGCAGACTTCCACCTCTCCACTCGGTCAAGCGACTTTAAAACTAAATAATCACTAACAGCAGCAAATGTAAAAATAAAAACTACAATTCCTATTGATTTTGTAGGAATTATTAAATCAATCGACTTTATCATGTCTGCAAGTGTAAAAGTTACTGAAGCTGAGGGCTCCGGTGATCAGGCTAAATGGGCCAAATGCGGGGAAATCATCCGTATAATGCCATTGTCCTTACCTGTTGAAAAACGATTGTTTATCTTTAGCGGTCAAACAGAACATCCTATTTATTGTTACAGAAATCACAATGCAAACCACCGCCCAAACCCCAAAATTCAACTTTTTCTCATTACTGGTGAGTTTATTCATCACACTGGCCATAGGCTTTGCAGTCTTCCTTTTTGCGCGGGCCCAAATTGCCGGCTGGTACAATACTTTGGTCAAACCGTCGTTCAACCCGCCGGCTTCAATCTTTGCCCCGGTTTGGACAGGCATCTGTATTTTAATCGCCCTCGCCGCTTACCTGGTTTGGCAGCGCCGGGACGGCTCAACCAATTACTTAACTGCACGGGCTGTGTATATCATCCAGCTGGCGCTCAATTTTTCCTGGTCACTTGTACTTTTTGGCTTTCATTCCATAATTGGAGGCTTATTGGTCATCATTTTGCTTTGGATGACCGTTCTTTTAAATATCCGCTGGTTTGGCAAAATCAGTAAAACAGCGTCATGGTTAATGCTGCCCTATTTTTTGTGGGTTAGCTTTATCGCTATTCTTAATTACAGCATCTTTACTCTTAATCGTTAAGCAAAATGTTTTACCTTTATACAACCAATCCGCACCGCTAAATGAAAAAGTTAAGCCTCATCTTTTGCTTCATCCTTGCGTCGGCGGCATTTTCGTACGCCGAAACCGCGACTATTGCGATCAACCATTTCGTTGTCAAAGAAAACCCATTTGCCAAGGATGAAGTGGTGATCGTCGCTACCGATTCGCTCGGCTATACGCTCGAGAGCGTAAACGGCATGTTCAGCTTTAGTGTCAACGGTTTGGATGATACATTAAAATTCGAAAAGGGGGCTGCTTTTTACCGGCATAAACTGCTGCGCTCAACCTTTTTATATGTGCGGCACCAAAACGACAGCGGCACGCACTCCATCCTCTATTATGTCTACCGCACCGACGATAAATTAATGCCCATACATATCCCCTGGTACTGGCTGCTTGTTATCCCCTGCGTACTGGGTTTACTGGCCTATATGTTCAAAAAATTCATCATTATCGCCATCATCATCTTCGCCATATTCGTCTTTTTCAATTATCATAACGGGCTTACGATCCCGACATTTTTTGAGAGCATTATCGATGGGCTTAAGAACATGTTTTAACGGCTCAGGCGTTCCTAAAATCGTATTGTCCGGCCCATATTTACCAAATATTTTTACAGTGTTTTAATAGATATTTAAACACGAATAATCGTTAT
>JABDHD010000133.1 GCA_013285685.1 Bacteroidota bacterium | reverse complement strand
TATCAAGTTATAACTTTCCGTATGACAGTTTTTAAGATCATACTTGAAGTTAGACATTGTTCGATGCTGATTGTGAAACACCACTGCGGAATCAGCGATGATTTTGTCCAAGTTATCTTGCTGATATTTTAGCCATGACTTTAGTTCTTCCTTCATCCTTTAAATTGGTGCGAAACCTTGTTTACCCTCGCCAAGCCAAGGAAGTTTCTCTCTAAATATCTGAACTACTTGGTTATATTTCAAATCATTCCAGTTCATTTGACGCATTTGTTCGATAGCAACCTCTCGTGTACTTGCAATAAATTTTCCTTTGTCAGGATGAAATGGCTGCACTATAAACTTTTTAACGCCGGTATGAAGCAGTTCGTCGGTAAACAACAAAGCATTTTCTATCGGAAGCAATGGTGTCATGGTGATGCAGCTTTGAATTCCCGCATCTGTGATCTCCTGGATGGCTTTCAGGCGTAGCTTATTTGAGGGGCAATACGGTTCGAAGGCTTTTCTTACGGCTTCGCTGTCTGTAGTGACTGTCATATTAACCTGTACTACTTCAAATTTTTTAAACAGGTCTATATCTCTGGTGACCAGCGGACTTCTAGTTTGAATAACCAGTCTGGGTTTGTGATAATTGGCCAATTCTTTTAACAAACTTCTGGTCAGCTGTAGGTTCTTTTCAATAGGCTGGTAAGGATCCGTAACACTGCTTATATAGATCGTTTTATTAAGCAAAGGCTTTTTGCGGAATTTGATTAATAACTGAAGTGCATTTTCTTTTACTTTTAACCAATGCCCCCAATTATCCTTTTCATCTGAAGAACGAGAAAAAAAAGCCGCATAACAGTAATTGCAGCCAAATGAGCAGCCGGAATAAGGATTCAAGGTGTAATCATATGCTCCCATAAAGCCTTTAGCTTCTGTCAGGATACTTGCAGATTGTATATATTGGATGTCCGTTTGCCCAATTGTTGATTTTTTTCCTTTTTCTTCGGGCGCAATGTTGCTGAATAAATCCATATCTAGTTGTTGTTAGTAAATTTAGGCTTTATTATTAATATCTATTTAGTTATAGTTTCAAGTGGCCTATAAATCAGGAAGTGCTTCCGCGTTCTTGGGACCGTAGGCTCAAATAGTTCCGCCATTTTGGGAATAATTTGGGGCGATAAAGATATGCTAATATTTTTAGCCTAATTACCTCAGTCCTAAAAAAAGTTACGTATTAGCAGCTTGTCTTCGTCGTTTTCGCCCGCTGTCTATAGTTTCTCCTCTTCTATCCGTAGTTTCGAAACTAAGGACTACCATGCCCGGAGATTGGGTGTCCTTTAGCAAGCCAACAATAGAGATCAAAACAATTATAACTTTTCAATTACCTATAAAATTTCTTAAATTTGTTATATGACCATAGTAGTAAACCCACATAACCCGCAGGAAGAACAGGCCTTACTGTCATTTTTGGATAATATGAAGTACGACTATAGCCAGGAAGAAGAAACTTTAGATTTATCCGAAGCCCAGCAAAAGGAAATATTGGAGCGCGACCGGGAATATGAAGCCGGAGAAACCGAAACCTATTCGATCGACGAGATCATCGCTCACTTTAACATCAAAGAAAAATAATGTACCGATTGCAGGTTCTTCGCAAAGCGAGGGAAGACATGCAAAAATCTGCCAATTGGTACGATGAATGACAACCAGGTGTTGGTGACCGGTTTTTGCTGGAAGTTGTTAATACGTTCCGGCTGATTGAGGCCAACCCATTGCATTACCAGGAAAGATTTTCAAAAACGTTCAGGTACGCTAAGGTGCACGATTTTCCTTTCGTAGTTGTTTTCAAGATTAAAAAGGAATTGGTTGTTGTCAATTCGGTATTTCATACCAGCCGAAATCCTAAAAGATTTGTTTAGAACGGACACCTGAACTGGCTGGTTATGACAATTCCCGTATTTTTAAAATCGATCTTTGGTTTTTTTAAAGCATAACTTTAAATCTGCAAGAAAATATAATACCGCAGTACTTATACAGACACATCACCTGAAAGCCCGCTGAAGATCATTTGGTGATGTCAGCGGGACGCTGACAGTGGTTTGGGTTGAACCGGAGGGTTTGACTTATAGACTGTTTAAAAATAATGCAAACCATAAACGGCGCACCGGAACTACACCGCAATTTTGCCCCGAAACAGAAAAAGTGGTGACAAGATTTTGTCAGTGACAAAATCTTGTCAGTAGCTAAGTAACTATTATTCAGTGCTGTAGCGGGGTGTAGCAGGGTGTAGCATGTGTAGCGCTACACCTACCCTACAAATTTCCATTCATGAATTTTGGCCTATAGTAGATGTGCAAAATCGTTTTTAGACAGCTTCTAAATAAAGAACAGGAATGAAATTCGACTTAGGACTTAAGACTAAAGACTTTCGACTTGACACTCAAGGTATTCGGTTGGCGTTTTACCTGTCACTTCCTTAAACGCACGGTTGAAACCCGTTTTGCTGTTAAAACCGCTCATATAGGCAATATCCATAATGGTGCGCTCCTCATTGCTCTTATTCTTCAATTCAGCCTCAACGTGATTGATGCGGTACTCCTTGATAAAGGTGAAGAAATTTTTATTAAAACCTTTGTTAAGCGTTTGCGAAAGCAGCAGCTTTTTGATACGCATCTGCTCGCTCAGTTTTTCGATGGTCAGTTCCGGGTCCAGGTAGGGCTTTTGTTCGGCCATATATTTTTCAATCTTTAATTGATATCTTTTCAGGTCGCCGGCTTGTAAAGCGGATTGGGAAATATCCTCGCTGCTTGGGATAAAAACAGGTATGCCCTTCTGCCAGATACCCAATACCACCAGCAGGAAGGTCATAATGATGAAACAATATTCGTTGGTGACAATGGATATATTGGTGTTGTCGTAGTTCGTTATGAACCTTGCGAGGACAGCCTTGAGCAAAAACTCCGCGACTTGCAGCGCAATAATGATGATCATCCAGTTGACGGTAATGCTGCCCGGGGCCCCCGAATAGTTTTCGCGGATCAGTTGCTGGTGCTTCCTGAGCATATCAATACAAAACCAGAAATAGTAAAGAATAAGGCCAGTTATGCTTACTAACCCGATATCGTAGCCAGTCGATCCGGTTTGCGATACCCATGACGGGAAAAAAGCCAGGAGTACGGCGATGAACACAACCAGTGGCGAATAGATATAGAGTTGTTTTACGCCGAAGCCTGTTTTAGTGTCGGTAATGTACTTGATATACCAGCCGCAGGTAATGATAGTGCTGATGCCAAATGCCGCCGCTATCGCACTAAACAGTGGGCTCCCGGTAATCAGCGATACTTCATCGAAGCTGAATTTCACCACGAACGTCACCAATATGGCGATGAGCAGCTTGTCGCTGGTTTTCAGCGGCTGTTTCAGGATAAACATCAATATGGCGCCGATAACCGCCAGCGTGATCCCTATCGTGGTGAGGAAATGCATGTTTAAGAAGATTTGGATAAAAATAAGAAAAGGGCTGAACTATGCCCGACCGCTCGGGGCCGACCTTTTTGATTAGACTTGGCCGGGGGTAAATAATTACAAATAAAAAGAAAAGCGCACTCCCTCACTGCTCCATCAAAGCCGGTGAACCCTTTGGAAAGATCCCCTTCGGCGCATCGGGGTATTTTTTGGCAATGGCCTCGTACCAAACATCGGTGCTGAAGGCTGCGCCGGCGGCGACCGTCCATTTGCCATTCTTTTTTTGGAACAGGGCTTCTACGTGGCAGCAATCGTAAGCGTCCTCCTCAAATTTAATGTCCTTGCCGTCCTTCCGGTCGGCCGAGCCCTGGAACCAGGCGTAATTGTTACCCACTTTAAGGTGGTCTACGTAAAACTCCAGCGTCATTTTTAAGTCCTTGTAAAGGTAGGCGCGCAGGGCGTCCAGCATTTCGGTGCGCTCCTTAGCGTTAGCGGCGGTTTTTACTTTATAATCAAGGATAGTTGAGGGTTGCGAATGGGCCTGTAAGGTGAACAGCAACAGGAATAAGATGAGGTATTTTGGTTTCATAATGAGATCATCAAATAAATGCGGTTAGCCAAATTTGGGGAAAAAAAGCGATTTTGGAAGGCTGTGCGTTTTAGCCGAATAATTTTTATTTTTGTGTATGCAAACACTCGAGATAAAGGTGCCCGAAAACAAAACTCAACAGGTTAAGGCGTTTTTGAAAGAATTGGGCGTGACGGTTAAGGTGAAAAAAGAAGAAAAAAAGCCGAATGCTGAGACCATTGCGGCAATGGACGAGTTAAAGGCAGGCAAAGGTAAGAGGTTTAAGGATGTTGATGAACTTTTTAACAGCATCTGATAACCGACGATGTTTGAAATTGTAACCTCAACCAAATTCCTCAAAGATTTAAAGCTGCTTAAGAAACGGTCGATCAAAGACTTCGGCAGTCTACAAGAATTAATTACAATCCTTGCAAAAAATGGTCATAAGGGACTGGATAAAAAGCACCGGCCGCACAAACTTAGCGGCGATTATAGTGGCTACTGGGAATGTCATGTAAAACCCGACCTATTGCTTATATGGGACGAAAATGAGCAAATTAACTTGCTGGAGTTGGTAAGGACCGGTACACACGCCGACTTATTTTGACCATCGGCATTTATAAACCAACACCAAACTAAAACCCCTCATCCGTCGACCGGTAATTCAACCCCGCCGTTGTACCGCAGCTGGCATCCACGGTAACGCCGGTTATTGCAGCGGCCATATCCGATGCCAGGAATACGGCGGTATTGGCAATATCAGCCATCAGGGGCAGCTTTTTTAGCATCGAGTCGTTTTCCATTCTTTTCAAAACCACTTTCATCATATCGGGATGGGCGGCAACAGCATCAGCAAATACTTTTGAATCGGGTGAGCCGCCGGAGCGGATATTCACCACCCGCACGCCATATTTGCCGTTTTCGCCGGCCAGGTTGCGCGAAAAACTTTCCATGGCGGCGCAGGCCGGCGCAAAGCCGGCGGTAAAGGGGTAGCCTATGCCGCCGGGCGTAGCGGTAAGCGACAATATAACGCCCGAACCCTGCTTCATCATCACCCTGGCGGCGGCAACGTCGGTTATAAAATGGCTTTGCAGGGCGATGTTTGCCGGCCGCACAAAATCAGCCAGGGACATATCCACCAGGGGCAGGTTTTGCACTACCTGCAGGTCGATGAGGTTGAATGAAATAGCTATCGTGCCGGCCTGCTGTACTACCTGGCTCACATAGTCGTTTACGGCCTTTTCGTCCATGGCATCCACCTGAGCCGCGTGTGCTTTGCCGCCCGAAGCCGATATTTCGTCAGCTACTTTTTGAACGGACGCAAGGTTACGGCCGCTGAGGAACACGGCGGCGCCTGCTGCGGCAAAAGCTTTGGCTATGGTACTACCCAGCGAACCGCCGGCAGCATAGATAATGGCATTTTTATTTTGAAGCATGTTTTTTGTATTGTTGTGATGAAGATAGGGAAAAGTTGTAAAGGTTATAATAAGTTTGTAGTAAGTCGAAATGGTGGGATGAGTTGATTTCTTGAGGTCACAAAAAAATGTTTTAATAATCCGCTGTAACCATTTGAAGTTGTTATCTAATTAGCTAACTTTGTGCAATGGCAGATGTTTTTAAACGGAACATTGTTTATTATAAACGATACTACCTGGACTTTTTTGATATGCTCGCCGCGCCGGTGCAATTGAAATTCAACTACACGTTAGGAGTCATTGCGACAATGGATCGAGTACCGGAAAAGTTTCTTAAGCATATAGAAGAAGGTATTTATGAGGTTAGAGTAGAGGTTGGTAGTAATATTTTTAGGGTCTTTTGCTTTTTTGATGACGGACGACTGGTAATCCTGATCAACGGATTTCAGAAAAAAACTCAAAAAACTCCAAAGAATGAAATAGTGGCTGCTAAAAAAATTAAAAAGGAGTATTTCGATGAAAAATCAAATAAACGGTAATTTAATGTCTTTTGAAGCTCACCTTGACGAGCAATATGGAAAAAGGGGTACTGAAGCCAGGGAAAATTACGAGCAGGGATTTGAGGCTTTCAAATTAGGAGTCTTTATTCAGGAATTGCGTGAGCAGCAAAACATGACCCAGGAACAGCTTGCTGCCAAATGCGGTACCACTAAATCATATATTTCGAGAATTGAGAATAACGCAAGTGATATACGGCTGTCGACACTTATGCGGATAGTTAGGGAAGGCTTAGGGGGGCATTTGAATTTATCGGTGGCATTCTGATTCGCATTCCGTCCGTCCGCCGCAAACGTTTGTACCTTGCCGCGCTAAAAATAACTATATAAATACCCGCAAATTTCCCGGTGGCACCGTTCAAGCATGAACAAAAATGAACGCTTTTTTGCTGCTGCTTAAAATTTCTCGCTGTGGTTTTAAGGTGTTTCGAAGGCTTTTCAACACCATTTCGTAACCCATTTGCATGCCCGTAGTCCCCTTTTGAAACGGTTTGAAAAGCCTTATTCACGCATTTGCTATTGCTTCAGCAATTGTATATCAAAATTCAGTTTGACCTCATCGCCCAAAACCAGTCCGCCGCCTTCGGCAAGGATATTCCAGGTTAGGCCGAAGTCTTTGCGGTTGATTTTGCCGCTGGCTTCGAAGCCCGCCCTGTGGTCGCCAAAACGGCCGGTGGCGGCGCCGGTGAACTCCACATCGAGTGTTACCGGGCGGCTTACATCGCAGATGGTAAGGTCGCCGGTTAGTTGATAGTCTTCCCCATCTTTTTGCAGCAAGCCATCGAAGCTTATAAAAGGGTATTTCTCCGCATCAAAAAAATCCGGCGACTTGAGGTGCTTGTCGCGGTCGGGGTGTTTGGTGTCGATGCTGTCAACAGCTATGGAGGCTTTTACCCTGGCCTGGTCAAAATCTTCTCCGGGGCAGTCAACTGTCCCCTCAAAGATGTTAAAAATGCCGTTTACATTGGTGATGGCCAGGTGCTTTACTTTAAATTGCACCTGCGAGTGGCCTGCGTCGATCTTCCAGCTTGAATTTGTTGTCATGATTTTATATTTTTTGTATGACCAAAATTACCGTGCAGAATCCCGGCCGGAAGATGAAGTGGTTTAGGAAATGGAGGCAGGATACTTAAGATAGGTTAAGAAGGGCGGGCAAGTCTTGCGGGTTTGCATTGGCGGTAATGTCCGCCGGGTTGACTCACCCCGACGACGCTTCGCTGGTCGACCCTCTCTTCCGCTTCGCGGGAAAGAGGGTAAGCTGCTGTTAATGTGTTGGTTAAGCCGTTCTGGCGAGTTTGCCCCTGATCTTGCTTAAAAACTCGGGTGTGATGCCGAGGTACGAGGCGATATATTTTTGCTGCACTTCGGCAAGGATATCAGGGTACGCAGCGATGAAAGAGCGATAACGCTCTTCGGCTGAGGTGGAACAGGCTTCGATATAGCGGCGCTGCTGCCTGAGCATGCCTTTTTGAAAAACAATACGAAAATAACGTTCGAACGAAGCGGAACTTTGCAGCAAATGAGCGATGGACAGGCGCGGCAGCAGCAGTGCTTCGCCATCGGTTAGCGCTTTAGTATGATAAGGCGTTGTTTGCTGGCTAACGGAACCATAAATATCGGATGCCCACCAGCCTGCGCCGGCAAAGCTGATCACGTGATCGCTGCCATTGCTGTCGGTATAGTAGGTCATCATATAACCGGCGTTGGCAAACAGCATATATTTTGCCGGATCGCCGCCCTTTACCAGCAATTCGCCGCGTTTAAACGGTCGTGCGATCAAAACGGACAGCAATTGTTCCTTCTCCGTTTCATTTAACTGAACGTGCTCGCTGAAATTGGACAAGATGAGATCGCTTACCATGACTTTTGCTGACGGGCTAAATTAAGGAAATATTTTGGGGGCGGGATGGGTAAATAATCTTCTTCCATATAACTTAACTGTGCAGGATTTTACCCGAAAGATCACAAACGGAAAGACACTGCGAACAGCAAAACATGACCCAGGAATAGCTTGCGGCTAATTGCGGTGTGACAAAATCATCCATTTCAAGAATTGAAAACAATGTCAGCGATATACGGCTGCCGACTCTTATACGTAATTGTTAGGAATGGCTTGGGCGGCTATCTTAATTTCTCCGTGGCATTTTGAGTGTACCCTTATTTCAGTAATAGATAGTCTGCCGGGTGGCCCGGGAGTGGTGGTGACGATAGGAGAAATTTGCAGCTTTTCATAGATTTGGCAAAAAAACCGCTATGGAAAATAATGATGAATTACTCCGAATTTCGGAGACAAAAAAGATACTGCAGGTAAAACGTGCAATGATCGATCATTCCACGTTTCAGGATATCAGCGCAAAAAATATGAAAATAACCGATGCCAATTTGAGCGACCTGGAAATAGAAGGCGCCCAGGTAGGCGGAGCTTTTATACACAATATCGGCATGCCGCCCAAGGGCCACCCCATGTACAACCCCGATGCCCGCCAACGGCCCGTCCGCTTTGAAAACTGCGACCTAAACAACAGCTTTATAACCAATTGCAACCTGGAAAACCTGGTGATTGATAACTGCAATGTAAAAGGGGTAAAAATAAACGGGATATTGCTGGAAGACTTGTTCAAAGCGTACGCAAAATAATATTCAGCACGTTTCGAACCGTTCTACGCGATGAACAAAAATGAATGAATTTTAGGCCCGGTAAAAAATTTCGATGCCGTTTTGTGCCTTTGCCGAAAGATTTGCTCATGGCACACCTAAAATACAACTGACCCTTGGTTCAAACTGATACTAATTCACAATCATCATATAAGTGCCGTTTCCCGGCTTTGGTAATGGCCTATTACAAATTGGAATATCGTTTCATTATTTTAATAACTTATTCTTATTTTTATCGCCCTCTCCTAATTTTTTTAATCCAAAAAATACCAACTACGTGGTATTTACACGGGTTGCTTATAGCTGTATTTTCGTATGATCGTTTGATTGAAAAGCGATCGAAATTATTTTTACCGGACTATTATGGAAAATTTTACCGTCCCCAAAAGAAAGGGAACATCACACCAGGCCTATGCCGCCAGGCCACACCTCAGGTGTTACAAATGCTCAACGGTTTATCACTACCGCATTAAACGCAACTGGTTTTTAAAGCATGTGCTGTTTTTTCTGCCCATAAAAATTTATTTCTGCGGCCATTGCGTAAAAAACCGTTACATCCTGCTGACGGATAAAGGAGAAACCAAATATAGGCCGGTTTAGTTAACGATAATTACCATTTACAGCTATGAAAAAACCATCTCTTTTGTGCCCTATTTGTGGCCTTGCATTTCATCACCGGGTTAAGCGCAACTGGTTTTTAAAATACGCGCTGTGCTTTATGCCTTTCAGGATTTACTTTTGCGGCCGCTGCGAGAAAAATGTGTACGTACTGTTTAAGGACCAGCATGACCTTTTGAGTAAACCAGCCTGGTAGCTATTTTTAAGTCGAAAGTCTTTAGTCGAAAGTCCTAAGTCAATTTTATGTTTTTCTGACTTTCGGCTTTCGACTTCGGACTAAATTTTTCAGCAGCTACTGTCATACGCCATTTTCATATACAGGCGCACCTCGTCGTTAATATCTTCGGGAAAATAAAGGCGTAAATGGTGATTAAAATCATCGCTGCCAGGAACCGGTTTTATTTTGATAAAGCATAGGTTGTCGTTATAAGGCTGTTTGAACGGAAAAACCACATCGACAAAGTTTTTACCCAATTGTATTACATAGGCAAACCTTGTCCGTGCCGCAAACGCGATCATCGATTTTAAAGGATGCACCGTCACCTCCCCTATTTGCTGAAATTCATTCACCAAATGATTAAAGAGCCCGACAGTATGTGCGCTTTTTCCATTTAAAAAATCAGCAAGGGCTTTTTCATTGCAGTAGTGCCCCTGGTTGGTATTTA
>JABDHD010000132.1 GCA_013285685.1 Bacteroidota bacterium | reverse complement strand
TTATCAACCGTCGCCTCCACGATGATAAGGTTGCCCGCGCGTTTTATGGGCACTACCAGTGTTTTAAAATCTGCAATGGGAGCCGGGTCGGGGTCGAGATGAGCATTTTTGAAAGTAATGCCGCAGATCGTAATTTTTTTATGCGCCCATGCCGGAAAGCAACAAGCGATACAAAACAACAACAGGTATAACTTCCTCATCAAACGGGTATCTGATAAAAAGACCCGGTTTGGCGGTTGCACGTTGCAGTTTTTGCAAAATTTACCGGACGCCTCACTCCGACCCTCTCCAAAAAGGAGAGGGCGTTAAGAAAAGTATCAATTAAAAAAATGCCTACAATAAACCCAAACTACTTTATTCCGCTCAGGTAACGATACGTCACCAAATCGTCAACGCCATTAACAAGTTTGGTGCAGCCATTCTCTAAAATGATAAGCCGGTCGGCCACATCCAAAACGTTATAATACTGATGGTCAGTGATGATGATGCCTTTTCGTTGGCTGCAGGCCTTTATAATCGGTTTAAAGAACTCGGTTTGCACCGGCGAGATATGGGTGAAAGGTTCATCCAGCAAAATAAAATCGGCTTTGTTGAAGACCACCATCAGGGTTTCCAGCATGCGCAGCTCCCCGCCGGAAAGCTCTCCGGCTGTTTTATGGTGATGATTTTTAAAGACGGGTTGTTCGGTAAATTCGTCCCAAAATATGGGGTCGATCAGCATGCGGGCCAACTGGCTGATCCTGATGCCATGCGGCAGATAGTTGTGTTGAGGCAAATAGGCGATATCGCCGTCGGAGTAGCCATTATAAATGTATTTACCGTTGATGCTCACATACCGGTAGCTGGGTTTGAGCGAACCAAAAATAATCTTTAATAAGGATGACTTTCCCGATCCGTTGCGTCCCAGCAGACCCACGATCTCGCCCTGGCCGCATTGCAGGGCAACATCCTGCAGTATCTTCCTGTTGTCGAATGCCAGTTCGACGCTATCAACTAATAAGGTGCGCGGCTGCATGGGTAATGACGGTGAGTAACGGGAATATAACAATGAAACTTAACGCATCGGCTAAAAAGGCAGTAATAATCATCCGGCGCATGCGATAGCCCGCGTTGCGGAAATAGAAATAGCTTTGTTTGGCCATATAATAATTCAGTGCAGCGGCCGATGCAAACCCGCTTATTTTGGCCCAGAACAATACCACGGCATTTAACTCGCCAAAGCCGTAAAGCGCAAAGGCTATCCATAAAATTGTAAAAGCAACGTTATACAAAAACAGGATGCGATAGTATTGAAAAGTGAGGATGGCGGTTCGTTTCAAAAAGTTAATTGCGATAAACTATCAAACAGAAATTTGGGGGGATTATTGTGTCCGCATCAACACTCCACCCCCAAGTCGTGCCGAACTTGTTTCGGCATCCCACACGCTAAGTCGACGCGCGATCGGTAGGCCGGAGATTTGCGGCCTGTCAACGGGCTACCTGTATGATGGGGTGCCGAAACAAGTTTATAATGACTTTTTCTTTTGGGGTTGGATAGAAAATAAAAAAGCCACCGGTTTCGCGATGGCTTCAAATGGCTATATCAGATTTGACAACCCCGTACTTACGGGGTTGTCAAATCCCGGGGGGTTACCCCAAATAGGATTTCAGTATTTTACTTCTCGAGGTATGACGCAATCTTTGCAGCGCCTTGTCTTTGATCTGCCTTACGCGCTCGCGGGTGAGGTTGAATTTTTCACCTATTTCTTCCAGCGAAAGCGGGTGGTTGGTGCCTAAACCGAAGAACAATACGATGATCTCGCGTTCGCGCTCAGTTAATGTTGAAAGCGAACGTTTAATTTCTTCGGATAATGATTCATTGATCAGTATCGAGTCGGTATTGGGTTCCTGGTTTTCCAGTACGTCCAACAGTGTATTTTCTTCGCCCTGTACAAACGGTGCATCCATGGATACATGGCGGCCCGAATTGCTCAGCGTATCGGATATCTTGTCAACAGTGGTTTCCAGCATATCGGCCAGCTCTTCAGGCGATGGCTCACGCTCGAATTCCTGCTCCAATTTGGAGAACGCTTTGCTGATCTTGCTTAATGAACCTACCTGGTTCAATGGTAAACGCACGATACGCGATTGCTCGGCAATAGCCTGCAATATCGACTGGCGGATCCACCATACGGCGTAGGATATAAATTTAAAACCTTTGGTTTCATCAAAACGTTTTGCAGCTTTTATTAAACCCAGGTTACCTTCGTTTATTAAGTCGCCCAGGGTAAGTCCCTGGTTTTGATATTGTTTGGCAACAGAAACCACAAAGCGCAAGTTTGTTTTGGTCAAACGTTCTAACGCTGCCTGGTCGCCTTCCCTTATTTTTTGAGCTAATATTACTTCTTCTTCGGCTGTTATCAGATCAACTTTACCAATTTCGTGAAGGTATTTGTCAAGCGACTGGGACTCACGATTGGTTATGGATTGGGTTATTTTGAGTTGTCTCATTTATGATTAACCTCGATTCTTTTGTTTTAGAAATGAACGTGCAAAGGTAGGAAATTGTTGGCGGATTTTTCCGGGAATTTTCAAATAAATAAATATTTACATTTTACTGATTTTATGCACGTTATTGCACGATTTTTGTGGGGTAGTAATGGTCTTCTCATATAACGTAAAGGTTGAAATTCTTCGTAAAACTGGATCTTCATCCAAAAAACTTTCGCCAAACCGCAATCATTTATCAAATCAGCCAAACACAAAACACATCGAAAAATAAATTTAAGCTTTTTTATCAAAAGTTTTATTCGATCACCAAATTATTTAAAAAATTATTGAAAACGGCTGTTGATTCCTCATGGATGTCTTCGCAGCTATCAAACAAAATAAGGTAGTATAATTTGGCATTTATCCGTCCATTTCTTTGTTGCGCCACAAAATAATTCACTTTACCGGTATCTGCTTTTGGTAATTGTATGGGTTTATCGAGCTTCAATCCGGGGAATTGCGGCATATTCCGCTCTATGGCGATCGCGTAGCCGTGGGCGCCCCCAATGTTTGGGTAAACCGTCGGGTCTTTGGTTTCATAGGCGAGGCCGTCATTCGCCTTACTAAAGCTCAAATTTACCGGTTTACGGTCACTGCTCTTTGCGGTAAATTTATCCAAAAATTGTTGCAGCGATTCGTTTTCGTCAGCTACTTTAACCAGTACGAGGAAAGAATACCCTATTGCAACTCCCTTCTTTGATGTAATTTGGTCTGGCTCGATCATCGCATACGACAGGTGTTTGTCATAGCCGCCGACTTTTAAATGCCATACGCTATCAACCGAAAATTGCGTGCCCAATACCCAACTGTTCAAAATTAGGGTCCGTCCCGACCGGCCCTGAAAACCCCATACCTCCTTATCCTGCATGGTCGTATCTGCAGGCGGCGATTTCACGGATTTAGCTGACATTTTGTATACGTCTGCCTCTATCTTCGATGTTTGCCCCTGTATTACGCTCACCTGGTGAGCGGCATACCTTGCGGTACCGTACATCCCGGCGAACATGCAGGCGCCTGCATACTCATTCCAAAACAGGAAACTGGGATGCGGCGGAAGGTTTTGAACCGCCAGCTGAAAAGTTTGTATCGCCAGCACAGGCTCGGCCGAGAGCGAATAATGATTGCCTAAAAACCAGTAAGAACGATAATCTTTCGGCGCTAACGATTGTGCCTGCCGATAGCCGGCAACCGCTTTGTCGTAATATTCCTGGGCGTCGAGATTGTAAAGATAGTGGGCAACATCACCGATTAACAGCCAGGTATCCGTAGTCTTATTGGCAATAGTGTTCAATCCATCGTATAATGCGCGCAGCTTTTTAACAACTTCGGTTTTCGTGATCGGTGCATCCCAGTTGGGCGACCAATGGTTATACAATTGTTCGTTAGTTTTCAAAAAATCGATATCTGCCTGCATTTGCGCCGGGTATTGTACCCGGGAAAAATCAATGGCAATAATGTTACTGTAAGCTTTTTGATTAAACAGTGTAAATGCGGCAAAAAGCGCAGTCACCCAAATAAGCGGTTTAGACAATCTATGCATAAATTTTTGTGTCGAGGGCGTGATAATTATAACTCGCTCAATTTAAATATATCCTTCAACCGAATGCCTTTTTCCGTCATTTGCACGGTGCAGCACTCGTTTACGGGATCGTGTTCAAGATACAAAATATAGTTTTTCTCCGCCGCTTCGTTCAGGATGATTTTTTTCTCGGCAAGGGTTTTCATCGGAAACATATCATAAGCCATGATATAAGGCAATGGAATATGCCCAACTGACGGCAGCAGATCGGCCGTATACAAAATTTCGCGGCCTTTATAGTTAATAAGCGGCAGCATCATCGCATCCGTGTGGCCGTAAACAAACTTAACATGAATATGCTCTGTAAATTTTGCATTATCCTCCAGCGGGATAAACTTCAACTTCCCGCTCTCCTGTATCGGCATAATGTTTTCTTTTAAAAATGAAGCTTTCTCCCGCCCGTTGGGGTTGACCGCCCAATTCCAGTGTTGCTCGTTGCTCCAATAGGTTGCATTCCTGAAGGCCGGCGCCAGCTGATCGCCTTCCCTGGCAACAGCACCGCCGACATGGTCGAAATGCAGATGGGTGAGAAAAACATCGGTAATGTCATCACGGCTGAAACCGAGCTTAGCCAGCGAACCGTCCATCGTCGCATCGCCGCTTAGGAAGTAATAGCTGAAAAATTTAGCGTCCTGTTTATTACCTATGCCGGTATCAACCAAAATCAACCTGTCTGCATCCGCTATCAGCAGGCAGCGCAGGGCCCAGTTGCAAAGGTTATTTTCGTCGGCAGGGTTGAGTTTATTCCAGATGCTTTTTGGCACAACGCCAAACATGGCGCCGCCGTCGAGTTTGAAAAAGCCGGTATCGATGGTATATAAGTTCATAGTTGATGGTTCATTTTTAGTTCATAGTTAATGGTTCATAGTTCATGGCCGGAGGCCGGCATAATAGATATGCCATATTCTACGAAAAGTTGTTTGGCCGAATTTAGCTGAGATTGTTCCTCTTCTTTTAAAGGAAAAATATGATCAATTTCCTTGTCCAGGCACAAGGCCAGCATTTCATGTGCGTACGACAGCGATGCGGGGTTTGGAAGCTGAATCATCGTTTTTGACAACATGGTCGTTGGCAGCTCGGCATAATCGCCCAAAATTATATTTTCTTTTTTCAGGCTGTTTTTAACCTTATAAGCCATTGATGTTGCCGCGCCGGTGATTAGCGAATACATGCCGTTATAATTAAACGCTTACCAATCCGTCCTTCATTAAAACCGTCCGGTCAGACATGTTAGCCAATTCCTCATTATGCGTAACAATCACAAACGTTTGATTGAATTCGTCGCGCAGCCTGATAAAAAGTTTGTGCAGCTCGAGCGAATTTGCCGAATCCAGGTTTCCTGAAGGCTCATCCGCAAAAATAATCGCGGGCTTGTTGATCAGCGCCCTTGCAACCGCTACCCTCTGCTGCTCGCCGCCGGAGAGTTCATTGGGTTTATGCGTTAACCTGTCGCCCAGACCCAGGCGCTCCAGCAACGCGGTGGCATTTTTTTCCGCTTCACTACGCGACACGCCTTTAATAAATGCCGGAATGCTTACATTCTCCACCGCATTGAACTCATCCAGCAAATGATGAAACTGGAATATAAACCCGATCCGCTGGTTCCTGAAATCGCTTAAATTGGTGTTATTCAGCTTGCTTACCTCCAAATTATTGATAAACAATTGGCCCTGGTCGGGCCGGTCAAGCGTACCTAAAATATTCAGGAGCGTACTTTTCCCCGCACCTGATGCACCTACGATTGTAACTATTTCGCCCTTTTTTACTTCCAGGTCAACGCCCTTTAATATGTCAAGTTTTCCGTATGCTTTGTGGATGTTTGTGGCTTTGAGCATGGGCGAAGTTAGTGATTGGAGATCAGAGATTAGAGATTAGGCAAAAAAAAGCTTGATATTTCGACTAAAATAACGTCAGTAAATCAATTTAATTTTAAACGCAGAGAACACGGAGAAGACACAGAGAACACGGAGACAAAAATTGACAAACTATTAAGGCTTTGTGACCTTTGCGGTTTTCCCTTTGCGCCCTTTGCGGTTAAATCCACCGCAATTCATTTTCAAATCGTCAAATTTTCAAATTCAACTAATCTCCGGTCTCTAATCTCTTAAAACTAAATCGTAGCTTTGACCAAATTCTACAAAACACATGAACATTCACGAATACCAGGGCAAAGCGATATTAAAAAGCTTTGGCGTACGGGTGCAGGAGGGCGTATTAGCCGAAACCGTTGAGCAGGCTGTTGAAGCTGCAAAAAAAATCAAAGAAGATTTTGGGTCGGATTGGGTGGTGGTTAAGGCCCAGATACATGCCGGCGGCCGCGGAAAAGGCGGCGGCGTTAAACTGGCCAAAAACCTCGACGAGGTTAAGGAAAAAGCCGGCAATATATTGGGCATGCAACTCATTACCCCGCAAACAGGTCCCGAGGGCAAGAAAGTGCATAAAGTGTTGGTTGCCCAGGATGTATATTATCCCGGTGAAAGCCCTACTAAGGAATTTTATGTAAGTGTATTGCTGGATCGGTCAAAGGGCCGCAATATCATCATGTATTCCACCGAAGGCGGGATGGATATTGAAGAAGTGGCGCACTCAACGCCTGAAAGAATACATAAAGAAGAAATTGACCCTAAAGTTGGTTTGCAGCCATTCCAGGCGCGCAAAATTGCTTTCAACCTGGGCCTTTCGGGTGATGCTTTTAAAGAAATGGTGAAATTCATCACCGCTTTATATAAGGCGTATGATGCTACCGATTCCTCACAGTTCGAGATCAACCCGGTTTTAAAAACATCGGATAATAAAATATTGGCTGTGGATGCCAAAGTAAACCTGGATGACAATGCATTATACCGTCACCCCGATTTTGCTGGGTTGCGCGATTTGAACGAGGAAGACCCGATGGAAGTTGAAGCCGGCAAATCAAACCTCAACTATGTAAAGCTTGACGGTAATGTCGGCTGTATGGTGAACGGCGCCGGTTTGGCCATGGCTACCATGGATATTATTAAAATAGCCGGCGGCGAGCCTGCCAACTTTTTGGACGTAGGCGGCACTGCAAACGCGCAAACGGTTAAAGCTGCATTTAATATTATTTTGAAGGACCCGCATGTAAAAGCCATCCTGATCAACATCTTCGGCGGCATTGTCCGTTGCGACCGTGTGGCCCAGGGTGTAATTGATGCTTATCATGAGATCGGCAATATTCCGATACCAATCATCGTTCGGTTACAGGGTACCAACGCCGTTGAGGCCAAACAACTGATCGATAATTCAGGATTGAAAGTATACTCGGCTATTTTGTTAAAGGAAGCGGCCGAAAGGGTGAAGGAAGTGCTGGCGTTGTAAATGTTCATTAGTTCATTGGTCTGCTTTGTTACCTGCGCGCAGGCACAATGGTTAAAATAATAAGCCCGTGAACCGAAAAACAGGTATTGAACTGTTTACCAATGAACCATTGAACTAATGAACCAATGAACTACCATATTATCAAAGTAAAAGGCGTTGCTAAAATACCCGACTATGTTCAGCTTCGGGACGATAAGTTTACGCTTTTGGCTTATTTTAGGGTTGACAGGCCGGAGAAATCGCTGGATAAGGTTGGTTTGCATGACAAGACGGATTATATTATGAATATCATTAAGGATTTGCCTTTTGGACAGATACTTAAGTTAGAGCTATAGTGTTCATTGGTTCACTGGTTCATTGGTGTGCTTTGTTACCTGTACGCTGGTTCAATGGTGAATTGATCCTTCTTTTAAATCGCCAAACCGGTATTGAATTATTTACCAATGAACTAATGAACCAATGAACTAATGAACTAATGAACCAGTGAACCAATGAACAAAAAGGCATGAATTCAATTATAAACCTCAGAAGCGTTGATGTTTACCAGCAAAAACACCTGGTATTAACCAACGTGAACCTGCATATTGATAAGGGAGATTTTGTTTGGCTGATCGGGCAAACGGGGTCAGGCAAAAGCAGTTTGCTGAAAGTGCTTTACGGTGACGTTCCTGTTTCAACCGGCGATGGTATTGCCTGTGGTTATGACTTGAATAACATCAAACCAAAAGATATTCCGTTTTTGCGCAGGAAACTGGGCATCGTTTTCCAGGATTTCCAGCTGCTGATAGATCGTTCTGTCGAAGAGAACCTGCTTTTTGTGATGAAAGCCACCGGCTGGAAGGATAAAAAATTAATTGCCGATAAAACACTTGATGTGCTGGAGAAAGTTGGCCTCCGCTCAAAATTGAAAAAAATGCCGCATGAGCTTTCAGGCGGCGAACAACAGCGCGTTGTAATTGCCCGCGCCCTGCTGAATGATCCTGAAATTATCCTTGCCGACGAACCCACCGGCAACCTCGACCCCGATACTTCAGAAGAAATTGTGCTGCTGCTAAAACAGATCAGCCAAATGGGCACGGCGGTTATTGTGGCTACACACGATTATCATATCATCCGTACTTTTCCTTCACGCATTATAAAGTGCGAAAACGGGAAGGTTTTGGAAGACGCAACGATCGTGTAGAGACGCAATATTTTGCGTCTCGAACCTGTGACTGGACAATTACCACTAAATCCCTGCATCCGTTCCGGAGACGCAAAATATTGCGTCTCTGCAATTTCTCAACTGCAACTGCCACTTAAAATGTCATAATTACTACCCTGCCAAAAACAAACTGTCACCTTGTCCTAAATACACTAATGGCAGGATACTTGATTGGCACTATGCAATATGAATTTTGACGATATGCTCAAGAAAAAAAAGAAGGAAGAAACGGAAAACCATAACGACATAAATAACGAAAACGGACAGGCTGTCATTCCTGAAGTTGCTGAGGAAGAAAATGTGCCATCGGCAGCGGATGTTTTAAAAGAAGAACTGGCAACCGCTAATGACCGCTATTTGCGTTTGTATGCCGAATTTGATAATTTTAGAAGGCGCACCGTAAAAGAGCGCGAAGAAGCCCGCAAGATGGAAGGGAAAGACCTGATGGTTGCCCTGTTGCCTGTTTTGGATGATTTTGACCGCGCGTTACGGTCGATGGAAGGTGCTACGGACGTTGCCCCTGTTAAAGAAGGCGTTGAACTGATACAAAATAAATTAAAAAATACCCTTACGCAAAAAGGCTTAAAGTTAGGTGACCCCTGCAGTTTTTCCAATATCTCGCGCTCTTCGCGGCTTACGGCCTTCGGGGTCCAGATATTTACATGAACCAGCTGATCGCCGCGGTGATAGGAGTTTACTTCCGGTACGCCCTTGCTTTTCAGGCGCAGAATTTTACCGCCCTGGGTGCCGGGGTCGATCTTTATTTTAACCTTGCCATCAATAGTAGGTACTTCAACGCTGGTGCCTAATGCTGCATCCACAAAACTGATGTGCAGATCGAATATCACGTTATTGCCGTCGCGTTTTAGCGTTTCGTGCGGTATTTCCTCCACCAGTATAATTAAATCGCCGGGCATTCCGCCGCGGGGGGCCGCATTGCCTTTACCGCTCATGCTGAGCTGCATGCCTTCGCTTACGCCGGCCGGGATGTTGATGCTGATGGTTTCTTCGCCCCGTACCACGCCGTCGCCATGGCAAACGGTACATTTTGAAGTAATGATGGAGCCTTCGCCGTTACAGGTAGGGCAGGTGCTGGTAGTTTGCATCTGGCCCAGTATGGTATTGGTTACCCTGCGCACCGCGCCCGAGCCGCCGCAGGTTTTACAGGTTTGAAATGAGCCCTGGTCCTTGGCCCCTGTGCCGTCGCAGGTTTTACAGGCTATCTGTTTGTTAACTTTTATCTTCTTTTCGCTGCCGTTGGCTATTTCTTCCAGCGTAAGCCTTACTTTAATGCGTAAATTGCTGCCACGGGCCACCCGGCGACCGCCGCCCTGCCGTCCACCGCCAAAAAAGCTGTCGAACGGACTGCCGCCGCCGCCAAAAATATCACCAAACTGGCTGAATATGTCTTCCATATTCATGCCGCCGCCACCATAACCGCCGCCATTGGGTGATTGAGCATT
>JABDHD010000131.1 GCA_013285685.1 Bacteroidota bacterium | reverse complement strand
ATCCAAAAATTCATGGTATCCATTACAATCAGTTTCGGGCGCTTTTTAAGCCTCCTGATCACCGTTTGCTGCACCTGCGGCTGCAGGTTGCCCAGCAGCAGGTATTCGCAGTCCTGGTAGCTGTCAGGAATAATGGGGTCAAAATCCGCCAGCACATTCAGCTCGGTAACCAGTGTATCGCGGCTGTTCATGTCGTTATGGTATTTGCCGGCCCAAAAAAACGATTTCTCGCCTTTTTTCACCTGTAAACCCTCGGTGCTGATGTGGTGATTGTTAAAATCTTTGATCTCGCTTTGCGGGAAATCATCGCCCACCACAGCCACAATCTTTACTTTATCATAAAAGTATGAAGCCGCCAGGCTGGCATAAGTTGCCGCCCCGCCCACAATTTTATCCGTTTTGCCAAAAGGCGTCTCAATCGCATCAAAAGCTACGGTACCAATAACTAAAAGGCTCATTCAGTATAATTTCTAAAAATATTTGCGCAAATATTGGAAAATTAAGGCGGAAATCATACTTTTGCACTCCCCAACCGGAAAAATAGATTCCTGAGTAGCTCAGCCGGTTAGAGCATCTGACTGTTAATCAGAGGGTCGCTGGTTCGAGCCCAGCCTCAGGAGCAAAGCCCCGCATGTCCGCGGGGCTTTTTAGTTTGATGGAATATTACATTTATATCCTCTATTCTGAATCCTCAAACATTTACTATGTTGGGTATTCTGACGATTTTAGACGACGGTTTGAACAGCATAATCATTCTGAACACACAACTTTCACATCAAAACATCGTCCCTGGATACTCAAGGACGGGTCACTCCCCCCCAAATAATGTTAAAAACGAACATCCCTTGTCCGTTTCTGTTACAGCATTTTCGCTGAACGCCGTGTAAATCGTTACTTGTCAATAATTTAGGAATTGGCATGATTTTAAACAGACTTAAATCGTTAAAACGACTTATGAGGAGATACTTACTGTTATCCGGCATCCTATTATTTAGATGCATCACATTCGGGCAATCCTACCAGGTTGCCAATTACCAAACGATTGACACTTTAGTTGATGCCGGCAATTACAAACTTCATTTTTACATAGTTAAAGGACGAGGCACACCAATTTTATTTGAAGCCGGCGGTGGCGACGATGCCTCGGTTTGGACCGGGTTGCTTAAACCGATTTCCGAATTAACCGGTACTACATTGATTACTTATGATCGGCCCGGTTTTGGCAAAAGTGCGCTGGATACTAACAAGCACGGTTTATTAAACGGTATTTTGGGGCTGGAAACAGCATTGTACCGGCTGGGGTATGATAAGGACATCATCCTGGTGGCCCATTCACAGGGCGCATTTTCTGCAACTGTCTACGCCCGCCGCCATCCCGACAAGGTAAAAGCAGCAGTATTGATTGACGGAAGTACCAGCTGCTGGTTCGACAGCAGGCTTAGCGCCCTTCAGCGCCAAAATGATATCGACAAGGTGGCGATAAAAACAAAACAGCCAGGGCTTTACTACCAATTCGGAGATTTAAGCGCCAATGTAAAGTTGGTTCGGGAAAGTCCTTTTCCGGCCAATATCCCGGTGATCGACTTTGTTTCTGGCCGTCCGCCTTTTAGCAATGCCCGGGACATCGATGATTGGCGACGTTGTCATGAGGAATTTGTAAGGGCTGCAGGCAACCGTACAGCCATCACGGCCTATGACTGTGGCCACTATATTTTTATCGATAATCCTGCACTGGTCATCAACAGCATTGCCAAAGTTTATGCCGAAACACTTGATACCAAATCAAGGACAACCTTAATGGCCAAAGTGCTCGATTATAACATCAACGCTTCCAACGAAACAAAAAAAGCGGAAGCATTAAGCAGGCATTCTGAGGACGACCTGAATTCATGGGGATATTCATTACTCAACGAGGGAAAAAATAAAGAAGCATTAGCCGTTTTTAAATTAAACACGCTTTTACACCCGGATAGCTGGAATGTTTTTGACAGTTACGGAGAGGCATTGCTGAAAAGCGGCGAAAAACAAGAGGCTATCAGGATGTATGAAAAATCTGTTGAGCTTAATCCGAAAAGTGAGAACGGTAAGAAAATACTGCAGCAACTCAGGCAATAAGATTATACGCTATTGCCATTTCAGGAATTAGCAGTTATCAGCAATTTAGTCCAACAGATGGTTCCCCGCCGGTTTAAGCGGGCTCGAACCGGCGGGAATTTACAACCCACATCAATCCCTAACATCTGCCTAATCCAACTCCACTAAATTTAGCGCATCATTTTTATGTTATGAAAAAACTGTTATTCTTTTCGCTTTCTTTTGCTTGCTCCTTTGCAGCCCTGGCCCAGGATACCACGCAGCAGGTTATTCCCGGCAGGCAAAACAGCGCGGAGCAGGAAAGCAAACCCTATGTTATCCTTATCTCGGCCGATGGTTTCCGGTATGATTATGCCGAAGAATATAAAGCGGAACACTTGCTGGCTTTTGCCAACGAAGGTGTTAAGGCGTCCTCTATGATACCATGCTTCCCCTCCGTCACTTATCCAAATCATTATGCCATGGCTACCGGTTTGTACCCCGCGCATCATGGCATCGTGCAGAATATTTTTTACGACCGCGACCGCAAAACCTATTACAACTCAAGTAACAAAGCCGCAACCCAGGATGGTACATGGTATGGCGGCACCCCGCTTTGGGTACTGGCCGAGCAGCAGCACATGCTTGCCGCCAATTTTTACTGGGTAGGTTCCGACGCTGCTATAAAAGGCGTTTATTCTACCTATTATTATAAGCATAACGAAAAGATACCTGTTAACGACCGCATACAAACCGTAGTAAATTGGCTGAAAATGCCTGCCGGCAGGCGCCCGCACCTCATTACCTTTTACTTGCCGGAGGTTGACGACGAGGGGCACAAGTATGGCCCAAATTCGCCTGAAGTAGCCAAATCCGTTCAATCTGTCGATTCAACGGTGTATGCGCTTACGCAGGCGGTGAACACCACCGGGCTTCAGGTAAATTATATTTTTGTATCGGACCATGGCATGACGGAGCCGGATACCAAACACCCTTTGCCCACCCCTGCCGCCCTGGATACCTCGAAGTTCTTCATCTCCGGCGACCGCGTGGTGGTTGAACTGATTGCCAAAAATGCCAAAGATATTCAACCAACTTACGACGCGCTGAAAAAAGAAGCCGGCGATTATGACGTTTACCTGCGCAAGGATATGCCGGCGCATTTACATTCGTCCAAAAGCGACGACCGGCAAAACCGGATCGGCGATATTGTACTGTTACCGCACTGGCCTAAATTGTTCAACCTTTATAACAGGCAGCTTGACCGGGGACAGCACGGCTACGACCCAGCAATGGTAAAAGACGTACATGCCATTTTTTTTGCCTGGGGACCGGCATTTAAACAGCATACCAAAGTAGCGCCTTTTCCCAATGTGGATATTTACCCCCTGGTAACGCAGATACTGGGCCTTACCTATACCGACAAAATTGAAGGCACGAAAGAATTAGCGAACGAGGTATTAATAAACAAATAATCCGGCGCCTGGCAGATAAGTACCCTTGGCTTCGGTTTATGAAACAAGGGCGCCGGTTCGTCGCGCAGATACGGGACCAGGAGCAAAAGAGGCTGCTCGAAAGTGACATTTCGGCCAGCCTCTTTTCTGTTACTTAAGGTGTATTCAGTAAATGATATCCGCACGGGCGTGATTCTGCGCCTGCAAAAAAGAACTTTACCTGCAGGGCAGACGCATTAAAATAATTTTAAGCTTATTGAGATCAATTTAGAAAGAAGGGGCATTTAAAGGGCAAGGACGGGTAGCACTGCAAGCGTTCCAAAGCGTTCCATTTTTACTCACGGAACAAAGTGGAACATTGTGAAACATGCTCATTATCAGCCTATTTGCTTTTTTAAGAAATTGCCTTGTTTTGTAAGTTATTGATAATTAATAGTTTATTTTTTTAGTTCTTAAACACCATTATGTAATATGCTGATTTTCAATATGTTTCATAGTAATTGGGGAATTTCATCCACATGAAGTCACCTCCTGTCATGGCGTACAATCTTTATAAAAAACATTTTTAATGCGTTTGCCCTGACTTTACCTGTGGGTTAAAACGCAATCAGGGAATATTTTTATAACTTTATCGGGTCAACCATTAAGGCAGCCGCCACAATTGCCTTGTGACTTTTTCTTTTGTATGAAACGGGTATTACTTTTAATGTCGTTTTTATTTTTCTTTCATTCGGTATTTGCGAATGTTGGGGGGGACAGCCTTTTTTCAAAACTCAACACCTTTGTGGATCAGAAAAAGGATTTTGATGGTGAAAAGTTAAAAAGGATAGAAAAACTGCAGCATGACCTGAACGACGCAGGGCCCGACCTTAATGCCTGGTATCGTATTTACACTAATCTGTACGAGGAATATAAATCATTTAATTACAACGAGGCGTTTCGTTATGCGCAAAAGCTGCAGCAGACGGCCTATCAATTAAAAGACCCTAAAAAGATCGACGCGACGAGGGTGAAATTCGGTTTTATATTCCTTTCATCGGGGATGTTTAAAGAAGTTTTCGACTCATTGAGGGCGGTTAACGTAAAACTGCTGGACACGGGGGCTAAAAAGGAATATTATTTTTTGCTGGCGCGAACCTATTATGACCTTTCCGACTATGACCAGGAAAATTATTATACGCCTGTCTATAATGCCAGGGCCGGCAAATACATCGACTCGGCAACTGCGCTGTGCAAGCCAAATTCATTTGAATATGTTTACTATACGGGGTTAAGATATCTAAAAACGGGCAATATGGCCAAAGCGGTCATCAACCTTAAAGATTTGATCGATAATTACCGGCTGCCTGCCCACCAGTTCGCCATTACGGCGTCCACGCTAAGTGATATTTACATTCGCGAAAACCGGGCGGACAGTGCGATCAACCTGCTGATAAAGGCCGCAATGTCCGACATACAGTCGTCCACCAAAGAGACCGCTGCAATGACCAGCCTTGCCTTGTTGTTGCATCAGCGCGGAGACATTGAAAATGCCTATGTATATATAAAACAGGCGCTCGATGATGCTATTTATTATGGCGCCCGGCAGCGCAAAATACAAGTAAGCGCAATTCTGCCGGTAATTGCGGCCGAACGCATCAATTCCGTCGAGGGTCAGCGCCGGGCCTTATTCTTTTACGCTTCTTTGCTTACCGTGCTGGCAATTATTATCATCGTGTTTGCGGTGATCATTTATAAACAGTTGCAAAAATTAAAAATAGCGGATAAAATTATCCTGAAAGCGAACCATAACTTAACGGAGACCATAACCAAGCTGGATGAAGCCAACAAAATAAAAGAAGAGTATATTGGCTACTATTTTAACCTGATATCCGAATATATTGAAAAGCTGGACAGGTTTAAACGGTCGGTAGATAATAAGTTAATGACCAAACGGTTTGACGACATCCGTATCCTGGTCAACAACATTAACCTGAACAAAGAACGCGAAGAACTCTTTCTTAATTTCGACAAGGCATTTCTAAAAATATTCCCCAATTTCGTTCCGGCCTATAACGCGCTGTTCAGTGCCGAAAATCATGTTAAGCTTCTTCCCAATCAATTGTTAAATACCGATCTCCGGATATTTGCACTGGTAAGGCTTGGCATTACCGATACCGAAAAGATCGCACACATTCTCGATTATTCCGTAAACACCATCTACAATTACAAGGCCCGCATAAAAGCGAAGTCGCTTATCTCGAATGATGAATTTGAGGAGGCTATCATGGCGATAAAAGCCATTTAGAACAGATGTTTAACCAATAAAACCAAAAAAATAAGGTCCGGGAGAGAAGCATTTTAAATTCATCGTAAAAACTTTGTGTACCTGGGAACTTTGTGGTTTAAAATTTTTTCACCACAAAGCCCGCAAAGGACACAAAGAAGCTATTGAAACTGTAAAAAGGGGCTTGTTTTTTTATTTTGGCTTAATGCTTATAAAGTTCCGTTTATAACCCGCTTGATACCATCTTTAATCAATTTGACATTAAAATTTATCAAGTATCCCAGTTTGCAATTTGACAGTTTTAAGTAGGTCAGGATTTGCGCTACATGAATATCATTTAAGGCGCTGACTGATTTTACTTCAACGATAAATTTACCCTCTATAATTATATCAATCCTGTAGCCGACATCGAGTACTACATCTTCATATATCAACGGCAGCGGTTTTTGTTTTTCAATTTTCAGTCCGGTTTTATTTAGCTCATAGAATAAACATTCTCCATAGGCGCTTTCCAGCAGGCCGGGGCCAAGCGCTTTGTGAACTTTTAGCGCACAATCAAACACGATTTTTGAAATCTCATTTTCGCTCATAGAAAATCTTGCCGGTTCTTGCCTAAGTTATCAATTTCTATTATTTATTTAATAGTCCCCCGCAAAATAACCCGGGTGGATGTATTAAAATTATTTTTAATAAAAATTATCTGATATTTCAGTTCAACCATTGCGCTTAATTTTTATAGTTAATAGTTTTTACCACAAGGTTCACAAAGTGCACAAAGGTTCCACAAAGTAGTCCGCGTTTATAATGTTCTTAGTGCCCTTGTGGTTAAAAAAATCTATGCTTTAAACCGCCCCGTTTCCCGGACTCAACGCTAATAAGCTTAAAACTAATTTAATGCATTTGCCCTGCCCCCGGCAAGATAACGAAAGGTTATCATCAAAATTTCCCATAGTGATTAGATCGGTAAAACTTTGTGTTCATCGTGTTCTTAGTGGTTTATTCAAAAAAGCTAAAGTTTAAATTGCCCAAAACATAGTTTAAAACAGTAGTGAAATGATGCGTCGATTTGTAATCAGCCTTATACTACGTTTATATTTCAAACCCCCGGGCTATTTTTCAATTAACTGATTTTTAATTAGTTGTATTAATGTCTGCATTCTCCTGGTTTATATTTTGCCTTTGAAATTAGCACTTGCATTTTTAATGCCTTCACTTTGATATGGCGATAACAGCCTTTTTTAAGGTTTTTTTTATTGCCACGTTATAAACCAATTTCCTGCCAAATCTTAAAGTGTTATGAGGATGTTTCAAGCAATCCAGCTGTTATTTAAGTGCGCCTACGCAAGGTGTTTGCTAACTGAAGCAAACGCAGGCGGCCAACAACCTGTCGCGTTCGTTTTTTTTTGCGACAGGCCGCAATCCCAATATGGTTAATCACCATTCACCATAACAACCAAATCAATTATCAATTTAAAATCTAAGCATTATGTATAAAAAACAGTTACTAAAATTATTTTTATGCCCCTTGTTTTTACTGCTGTCCACCTGGGCCATGGCTCAAAAAACAACGGTTACCGGTCACGTTACCGACGAAAAGGGGCAACCATTGCCAGGCGTATCAATCGTCATAAAAAGCAGTAAATCAGGCACCGTTACCGATGTAAACGGTAAGTACACATTGAATGTCAATAGCAATGATGTACTTGAATTTTCGATGATCGGTTTTATCAAGCAGGAATCTCCGGTAAACAACCAATCGGTGATCAATGTAACACTTATTGAAACGCCGGAGGCCTTAAATGAAGTGGTAGTGGTTGGTTACGGAACGCAGAAACGAAAGGACGTAACCGGCTCCATTTCTTCGGTAAGGGGCGATGCGTTTAAAGACCAGCCCATCACCAACCCGATTGAAGCCCTGCAGGGAAGGGTTGCCGGCGTTAACGTAATTGAAAATTCGGCAGCGCCTGACGCAGTTCCGCAAATTATTATACGCGGCATTGCTTCATTTTACCAACCGAACCCATTGTACATTGTTGATGGCGTTAGGCAGGCTGACCTGAACAACGTTAATCCACAGGACGTCGTCTCCATCGATATTGCCAAAGACGCGGCGTCCGCAGCCATTTATGGTTCGGCCGCTGCCGGTGGTGTTATACTGGTTACTACTAAAAGAGGCAGTGGCGAGGGCCCTCCACAGGTAACGTTCAGCAGCAGGTACGGCATTACAAACCCAAAATTGGTGCAATTGCTTGACCGGGACGATTTTATTAAACTGCAAAACCTGGTTAATCCTTCATTCTTTGCGGGTGCAACCAAAACTGATACCCTGGCCAATACCAACTGGGTTGACGAATTATACCGCAACGGTACTGAACAAAACTACAATCTTTCTATTTCGGGCGCCGGACCAAATGTAAACTACCTGGCATCGGGATTTTACAATCAGCAAACGGGCATTTTTATAAAAAACTACTCGAACATCGGCGGTGCACGCGTTAATACGGATTACAAATTAAGCAAATACCTCACCATAGGCGAGCAAATTGACGGATCGCAGCGTATCACATCACCGCTTGTAGGCGCCGAAGCTGATTTGCACAACGCGCCGTTCCGTACGCAGCCTATTATCCCGCTTTATAACAAGGATGGAAACTACGGAACAGAACCGGCCGGTTATAAAATTGCTTTTGGAGGGCCAAATCCTTTAGGCGCCGTTAACTCAGCGGGTGCACAGGATGTGAAAAATAATTTTCAGGGAAATGCATATGCTGATTTGAAGCTTCCATTTCACCTGGATTTCAGGACCACTTTAGGATATAGCTATTTTTTAGAAACAACTGATTTTTATCAGAACTCTTATGATTTTGGCCCTGTTGCATCTTCAACCAATGGCCTTGCTAAATCCTATGCACAAAGCAGCCAGTTACTCACCAACTATGTGTTAACCTATAATCAAAGTTTTGGAAAACATAACATCACGGCTTTGGCTGGTTATGAGCAGATCGTTGATAAAACAAATAACATCTATTCAACAATGAGTTCAATAGGTGAGCCCGGTTATTCATATATTCAAACTTCTGCTTCAACTATCGGCCTTTCAGGTACATATGACCCCCAGGGGCTCATACAGTCGCAATTTGCAAGGGCGAATTACAATTATAACGAACGTTATTTCTTATCCGCTTCTATAAGGCAGGACGCTAATTACGATGTGTTTGGACCTAATAAACAAAAAGGTATATTTCCGGCGGCATCTGTCGGATGGACAATCAGTGATGAGCCTTTCTTTAAAAGCGCGTTGCCTGGTATAAATAGCTTTAAATTCCGCGGAAGCTATGGACAACTTGGTAACTCCAACATCTCGCCATATTCATTTACCTCAACCTATAGCCAGTTCCAGTCAGCTACAGGGGCGAGCGGTGGTGCACAAGGTTTCGCTCCCGGTCAGCCATTTCAAATAGCAAATACTTTAACCGGCATACCTAACCCAAATTTGCATTGGGAGACAGTTACGGAAACTGATTTGGGCTTTGATGGGGAAGCATTACAAGGCAGCTTGTATTTTACAGCTGAATGGTATAACAAAAAGACTTCTGATTTAATCTATCAATTACCTTTATCAGCCAGTTCCGGGTTTTCTCAACCATATATCACAAATATCGGAGATGTTGATAATAAAGGGTTTGAACTGATGGCTGGTTATCGGAATAAAATTGGTAAGCTCAGGTTTGACATAAGTGGAAATATAAGCTACAATCAAAATAAAGTAACCAAATTAAGTGGCGCCGCAACTGATGCGGTTTATGGTGGCTATAATTATTATAGTTTGGGTAATACCAGCTTTAGTCAAATGCCTAACGAGCAATTAACAATTACCAAGGTAGGCCTGCCTTTTGGTTCGTTCTACGGATATAAGGTATTGGGAATATTTACAGATGAGGCCACCGCACAAAAGCAAGTTGTTAATGGTCACAAAGCCGACGCAGGAGACCTGGAATACCAGGATATAAATAACGATGGTAAAATTGATCAAAATGACAGGCAGGTAATTGGCAACCCCAATCCAAAGTTTATTTATGGATTTAATATCCACCTTAACTATGGCGGATTTGATTTAGCCGCACTATTTAATGGCGTTGCCGGTGTACAACTGTTTAATGGCGTACAAGCATATGAACAATCGCTTTTCCAGGATGGGAACACTACATCGCAAGTCTTCAACGATTCCTTCTTAGGTACAAACGGCCTAACATCGCAACCCAGGCTGCTTAGCCCTGTTGCCGGAGGCGGAAATGCGTTAGATCAAAATCAAAACTACTCTTCTGTAAACAGCTATTTTGTTCAAAGCGGCGCTTATTTAAAGCTGAAGAACCTGCAGTTGGGGTACACCTTTAAATCGGCTGTGTTGCAAACC
>JABDHD010000130.1:10106-10379 GCA_013285685.1 Bacteroidota bacterium | reverse complement strand
CGCAAAGATCCTGATCAGCGGCGGCGGGCGGTGTAATTACACCAATTTGTATGCGTCGCCCCAGCAATTTATCTCGCAAAACGAGCATTTTTGCAAATCGGCGCTCTCCCAATGGACAGTTGAGGATACGATCACGTTTTTTGAAACCTATGGCATCATTGGCAAAGAGAAAACGCTCGGCCAGCTTTTTCCCGAGAGCGGCAAGGCAAAGGACGTGGTGAATATTTTTACCGGGTTATGTGCTGATCTGGGCCAGGAAATCTGGTGCAATGC
>JABDHD010000130.1:0-10096 GCA_013285685.1 Bacteroidota bacterium | reverse complement strand
TGAGGTATACGCTGACATTGATGGGGAGCCACAAATACTAATTGCGCGGAAGGTGGTGGTAGCGGCAGGCGGACTGCCTATCCCAAAGATGGGCGCAACCGACCTGGGGCTAAAGATTGCCCGTAAATTCGGCCTGGCAGTTACGGAAACCGCACCGGCCCTGGTGCCATTAACTATAACCGGGAAGGACCAGCCCTGGTACGAGCGGCTATCCGGCAACAGCATCTTCTGCCGGGTATGGAATGACCAGGCAAGCTTTGAAGAAAATATCCTTTTTACCCACTGGGGCTTGAGCGGGCCGGCTATCCTGCAAATCTCATCCTACTGGCGGCCAGGGGAGTTTATTTATATCGATTTGCTGCCAAACCAAAATATCGAAGAATTAATTGCACAGCAACGCGATTTAAACGGTAAAAAGACATTGCTAAATTTTATCGCCACACTTTATACCCGCAAATTTGCCGAGGCAATAGCGGACCGGTTACCCGCCGAAAAAAACCTGGCGTCGCTGAGTAAAACAGACATAGAAAACATCAGCAACCTGATCCATAATTTCAAGGTAAAACCGGCAGGGGACAAGGGTTATGATAAAGCTGAGGTAATGCGCGGCGGGGTATCTACCGATGAACTATCATCCAAAACCCTCGAGGCGAAAAAAGTGCCCGGCTTATTTTTTGGCGGCGAGTGTGTAGATGTAACCGGCTGGCTCGGCGGCTATAATTTTCAATGGGCCTGGGCAAGTGGGTTTGTGATTGCTGCGAGCCTATAGTTCATGATTCATAGTTCATGGCAGGAAAGTGGTTTTTCATCTTACTATGAACCATGAACTATGAACCATGAACTATGAACCGGGCTTTGGTGCGGTCGCTTTCATCTGCTTAAACCAGGCGATGAGCCGGTCGATATTTTCAAGTACGTAGACTTTGGCTTTTATTTTATCCACTACTTCGGGATAATCGCCCATCATGTCGGTCATAATGTCTTCAAAATTTTGATCGTTCAGGCGTTTCATGTCCGCTGTATTATCGCCGTAATAGTATACTACTTTTTCGTAATAACTACCGCTGCCTCCGCCACCGATAGGGACGGATACGCCGGCGCCAACGGCAGCGCCGCTATAACCGCCGGTACCTACCCCGGTTGAAAGCCCGGGCGCTACGCTTAAACCACTGCCGCCGCCACCCGTTTTTACACCGCCGGCTGCGTACAGTTTCAGGTCTTCATCCAAAACCACCCGCACAAAATCAAACTCATTTTTGGCCCAGGTTTCAGTGCCTGGCGCATGCGCAACAACAAAACTGTCGCGGCCGATGACGAACGACCGTAATTCCGTTGCGCTTAGCTTGAATGAATTCGATTTGTTGTCCTCCTTAAATTCAATAAACCCTTCGTCTTTAATAGGCGCTTTTCCTGGCGGGTTAATGCGGATCAAACCGGTCTCCACATTTCCTTTGTCATCGGTAAAGTGGCCGGGCAGCCATTTTTGGCCGAGTGTTGCTCCGTAGCTGAACGACAAAAATATTAATATCAAAAGTGGCCTATACATAACAGTCCATTAACAAACACAATTTGAAATTATTGTGTCTTGAAAAGCTATTTGGTCTTGGAATAAGTGCTTTCTTGCTTATACTCATCAAATATTTCATCCAATTGTTTAAATTTGAATTCGTTGCTTTGAATTTTCTGAACAAGATCCGGAACATCGGCGAAAGCCTTGCTCAACACTTCAACGTAATTTTTTTTGGTTAGCTCACGGGTTGAATTTCCATCTAAGTACATCGGGATCTTCATCGTTCCGGAGTAGATCGGTGAATGCGACCACGTATAGGTATTATGAAAGGCCGGCTGACTACCTGTTGATGAATTTGGGGCGCTACCGATAGTCATTGTGGGCGCACCACCGGAGTTATATTCACGAAATTTATAGTAAAAGGATGTTGTCGGTGTTGCAAACAAAAATTTCGCAAAATATTTCTTATCGTCCTTATCGTCTTCTGTTAGTACGATCAGGCTATCAATGTCCGGATACGATATTATTAGTGCCTTTATATCGTTTATCATTATCTTTTCAGAACTGGCATCCTTGTCGGCTTTAAAAAATATGCGATCTTTATAAGGCAGGAAGGCAATTAAACCTGACACTTTTTGTCCCGTATGTGTATAATAACTGCCATCATGATAGTTTTTGAATATTTGAGCCTTTGATGAAAAGCAGAAAAGCAGGCTGAAGACTGCAAGGCAGGTTTTATACATATTATTTAGATTAAATTTTCTGACGTTTAAGGATTAACAGATAATCAAAGTTAAGACTAATTGTAATTTATTCAAGCTAGTTAACAAGCTGTGTAACGTGATAGCTACATAGGCATCAAATTTATTTGCGATCAATATTAAAAACCAAGAAAATCACTAAAATTGGGCTAAGATATTTAAATGACAATGATTGTTGATCTAAGAAGCGATACCGTAACCAAACCGACCCCCGGAATGATGGAGGCGATGATGAATGCCAAAGTCGGCGACGATGTTTTTGGCGAGGACCCTACCATCAATGAGCTGGAGCAAAAAGCTGCGGCAATTTTTGGCAAGGAGGCGGGGCTGTTTTGTCCGTCGGGCACTATGACCAACCAGATTGGGATAAAATGTTTTACCCAGCCGCTGGATGAACTGATTGCTGATCAAACTGCGCACGTTTACCGGTATGAAGGCGGGGGAATTGCCTTTAACTCATCGGTATCGGCCAGGCTGCTGAACGGCGAGCGGGGTATTATCACAGCTGAAATGATTGAACCGGAGATCAACGCGGTAAACGATCATTACCCGCGCACCAGCCTGGTGGTTTTGGAGAATACCTCAAACAGGGGAGGGGGCAGCTGTTATACGCTGGAAAATATTAAACCTATAGCGGCTTTATGCAAGGCAAAAGGACTGAAGCTGCACCTGGATGGCGCCCGGATTTTTAACGCGCTAACCAAAACCGGTGACAAAGCATCAGATTACGGCCAATATTTCGACGGCATTTCAATTTGCCTGTCAAAAGGATTAGGCGCGCCGGTTGGTTCGGTACTGCTATCGTCCAAAGAAACCATCAAATATGCCCGGCGTGTTCGTAAAGTTTTCGGCGGTGGTATGCGCCAGGCAGGTTTTTTGGCAGCAGCAGGCATTTATGCGTTGGACCACCACGTCGAGCGCCTGAAGATCGATCATACGCACGCGCAGATACTAGCCGAAGCCTTGCGAAATTGTCCGGCAGTTTCGAATGTGTTACCGGTTGAAACCAACCTGATTTTGTTTGATACAGTTGAGCCTGCCACAGTTGTTTTAGAAAAACTGGCGGCTCACGGCATAAGGGCCTTGTCGACACACCCACACCGCATACGCTTCGTTTTGCATTTGGATGTGCATCCTGATATGGTGGAGCATGTGGTTGGCGTTTTGAAAAGCTTTAAATAGTTAGTTCATGGTTCATGGTTCATAGTTCATAGCTGATTTGTAGTAAATAGTTCATGGTTCATGACTTTTGAGAATTTGCAGCTACTATGAACTATGAACCATGAACCATGAACTATGAACCATCAACCATGAACCAAAAAACTACTTAATCTCCCGGTCTGCCGATTGCCTTTCAACCATCCAGCCCGGATATTCCTTCGGCAGTGCGCTCACCTCGTCAATTCTTTTCAGGTCTTCTGCGGTTAGCTGTACTTCAGTTGATTTGATGTTCGCGTTAAGCTGATCCACGTTTTTCGCGCCGATAATGGTGCTCGTGATACCCTTTTGCAAACGTACCCAGGCGAGCGCGATTTCAGCTACGGATGCATTATGCACTTTGCCAATCTCCGCCAATAAATCAACAATATCATACGCTTTTTCCTTATTTATCGGCGGAAAGTCGAAGGTGTCGCGGCGTGAATCGCCGGCCTTTTCGCTATTACGGGTATATTTTCCCGAAAGAAAACCGCCTGCCAGCGGGCTCCAGGGCATGATGGCCAGCTTTTGATCTATCGCCAGGGGCACAATTTCGCGTTCGATATCGCGACTTGCTGTTGAGTAGTAATATTGCAGGCCGACAAACTTATTCCAGCCGTTCTTGTCGGCAATGCCCATGGCTTTCATTACCAGCCATGCCGGCCAATTGCAAACGGCTATATAACGCACCTTGCCGCTTTGTACGACATCATTCAACGAACGCATGATCTCTTCAACTGGGGTAGCCGGATCAAAACCGTGAACGTAGAGCACGTCGATATGATCCAGTTGCAGTCTTTTGAGGCTCTCGTCAACCGACTGGAAAATATGATAGCGTGAAAGCCCCACATTGTTCAAACCCGCGCTCATGCGGCCGCGTACTTTTGTGGCTATGACCAGGTCATATCGGTTGAGCCCCAAATCTTTTATGGACTGACCAAGCAGCCGTTCCGACTCGCCATACGAATAAACATTCGCGGTATCGATAAAGTTTATGCCGGAGTCGACAGCAACCTTTATCAGGTCATTCGCGCCCTGCTGCGCTATTTTACCTATCGCCTCCCAAATGCCGCTGCCGCCAAAGGTCATGGTACCAAAACAGAGTTCGGAAACCACCAGGCCGGTGTTTCCTAAAAAATTGTACTTCATAAGTTGATGATTTTAATTTGAGGTAAAATTGAGGGTTTTGTGCCCGAACAACCGTCAAGCCAGCGTCAAAATTAGTTGAATAGCGAACAGAGCCGTTTTTAGGTGCGCCGGCTCCTCTTAATTCGTGCAATTCGTACTAATTCGTGAAAATTCGTTTTTATTTTAATTCGTGTTTACTTTTCATACTCCCACTCCCACAGCTCGCCATCCTCTTTATCAAAAACATTTCCTAAAAACCTGAAATGATTCTTCTTCAGAATTTTAGTTGAAAAATTTTCTTCGGCCAGTGTGCGCGCGGTTATAATCAAATCAGCATCCGTTTTGAGCGCCAAATCAACCAGCGTTTTAGCAATCTGTGTGCCGATACCTTTATTTTGATACTGCGGGAAAACGCCGTAGGCAATTTCAACACGGTTGTTTACCGGTTTGCCTTTGTAACCGGCACAGCCCACCAATTGCCCCTCCAGCCGGGCGTAATAGCAAATCCAGGGCGGGTTAAAGCCAATCCTCTTGTAAAAGTCAACCGACATGTTAACACTGTCCCGGCAATCCGGGTCGTCAGTAAATAGTTTGTTCTCTTCCAGGTGTTCTTTTACCGGCGCCAGTTCCATATTGTCAATAGTTGTTAACAAACTTAAACAGAAAATTCCCGTTCTCTTCATCATGAACCGTCTTTTAAAAAATTGGAGAAAATACGGCGCGATCCTATATCAACGGACAGATTAGTGGGTTAATTCTGCAAATTTATTTTCAAATAGTATGAATTTTGTTACAATACATAGCTTTCCGTCGATTAATTCGCCCTGTTGGTCGATTCATTTTGTAAAGTGATTTACAAAATTTAATTTAGTTGACTTAATCATGACAATATGTTTATAAACCGAAAAGCTCTGATTGCGATAGGACTGTCTTCTATCGTATCATTCGTTGCGCTTACGTCTATGGCGCCTGATGACGATGCGCCGAAAAATCTGAAAGTATTGCCAAAACACACCACCGATATGCAGGTCCACAAGATTATGCGGCAGTGGGCCATGTCATTGGGTGTGCGTTGTAATTTTTGCCACGCTGCTAATGCCGACGGTAAGGGCATGGATTTTGCCAGCGATGCAAAACCTGAAAAGGAAATGGCCCGCCACATGTATAAGATGATGAACAAGATCAATCAAAAATATTTTGAAGCGAAAAAGGACTCTTTGGGAATGGTTGAAACTTCGGGCATAAGTTGTAATACCTGCCATCGCGGCACTTCTCATCCTGAAGCTGCGTGGCCCGAAATGAAACAGGGTCCCGGTGGCCCTCCTCCGGGCGGACCGGGGCCTGGTGGTCCTCCTCCGGGCGCCCCGCAAAAACAATAAAATTTTTAAACACCCTTTAGCTACGGTTAAGGGGTGTTCTGCTTTAACACCCATGATTAATGAAGTAAAAATAAGGGAGGCGTCCGAAGCGGACCTTCCGGCGATACTCGATATCTATAACGAGGTTATCTTAAATACGACGGCGGTTTACAGCGAAAAACCGCATACGCTCCAAATGCGTACCGATTGGTACCGGGATAGGGTGAATAATAATTTCCCTGTTTATGTTGCTGTTATTAACGGCGTTATAGCAGGTTTTAGCAGCTTTGGCCATTTCAGGGTTTGGCCCTGCTACCGATATACTGTTGAAGTATCCGTATACGTAGAAAAATCATTCAGGGGGAAGGGGATCAGCAAAATGTTGCTTGGGGCGTTAATTGATCGCGCCGGCGAAACCAATGTCCACGCAATAATAGCCGGAATTAGCGCCGATAACGAAGTAAGTATCAGGCTGCACCAATCATTTGGTTTTACCGAAGTAGCCCACTTTAAACAAGTAGGCTATAAGTTTAACCGCTGGCTCGACCTTAAATTCCTGGAATTATTGATTGAAAATACGCCGGGGCCTATTTAACAGTGCGCCTGATGTATTTTTTGTAAAGGTACTCCGCGTAACCTACGCTGATATAGTCCGGAAATTTCCAGTTCGGATAGTAGGTCCTTTTTAAGTATTTCAGGTAGCTGAAAA
The DNA here is from genome assembly GCA_013285685.1 of Bacteroidota bacterium. Taxonomy (GTDB): domain Bacteria; phylum Bacteroidota; class Bacteroidia; order Sphingobacteriales; family Sphingobacteriaceae; genus Mucilaginibacter. The sequence continues at coordinate 3,433 of JABDHD010000130.1, read as the reverse complement.
ATAAAACACCCAGAAATAGCAGGATTGCCAGAGAGAATAAAACTTTTGCAGTGAGTATGATAGCGTCCATAGCCGTTTGATTTTTTGGTTTTTTACGCAGGCTAAAGGTACAAGGTTACAGATATTTTACTTTTTAAGATATTTTTCTATAACATGACACGTTTATTAAATATCAAAATAATTGAAAATAGGCCATTAACCTATGCTAAATCTATTTTGTACGAAATGAAGCAAATGTTTGGGTTAATCCAAACGAAAGTGTTTAGCCGGCGAAACGCCCCTATGAACCAGGTTTACTAAAGATATTATTTTGCCTGATCAGTAGTTTTATAACAAACCTCGGATGTAGCTGTTCTCCGGGTGGCCGTATAAATAACGCCTTTCACCAATTCGTAACCGGTGGTAACACTTTGCGTTGAGCGTTTCAGAATAATACCCGATTCGTTATCAACCAGCATCACACCGTTGATCCGGCTGTTAAGGTTGCCGGCCAGGCTGGCAGTTGAATAAGTGATGGTGGTGGTACGGCTGGTTGCCGCATAGATGATAAAATGACTTATGGTAGACGCGGTTGAATCGGTCCAGGAATAGCCTTTTTTGAGAAATGGATTTGCCGGGAAACCTGTCGTGAACTCAAGCAAATGACCGGCTGCAAGCCCTTCATTTTGAATGCCGGTAAATGAAAGCAGGGTGTCATCCATCGGCAACTGCTTTTGAACGGTTGAGATTTTGCCCTTTTCGTCAACAGTTACCATCGCCGGTTTGCCAATCATTTGCAGCAGCGCCATCTGGATAAATGAGTCGGGGTCGGGGCGTTTGTCCGAATTAAAAACTACCTTTTGCCCCAGGGCATTAAGCGAGTCGATGATTTTGCTGATGGTTATGCTAATGGTTGCATGGTTTCCGCTTATATTATTGATTTTGTAGATTTTAGTTACCGAGGAATAAGTGCTCAGGTTCAATTTCTGACTTCCGCGCTGTAACAGGCAATTTGACGTGATCACAATTTGCCGCTGAAATTCATCGCCTTTTTTTAAATTAAGATCACGGTGCACGCCCTGGGCCATGGCGGGGCCGACAGCCGCCATAAAAAAGGCAGCAGCGAGGTAATATTTTAATTTAGTTAAGGTGATTTTCATTTCAGTATTGCCGTAAAAAGTATTAGCCTGCCTTGCCGTGGCGGCCGGATCATTTTATCCTCCTTTAAGTTTTTTTGCTGTTTTCTTTTTATTTGTTGGTTTTATTTTATCATCATTTGAATTTGCCGGTGGCCAGGTGTTCATTTCCGAACTCACCGGTATACCGGGAACCGGCCACTCTAAAAAGGGGAATGCATCCAACGGCAATGCCGAAGGATCAGGCTGCGCAATGATAGCAGGGATCAGCGGAAGTTTCAATACGCCTTCGTCCGCCGGCTTTTGTGTCAAAACCGGCATCTTTGGAAATGCAGGCATTTCAGGGGCGACTGGTTCGGGTATATCCGTATTGCTCTCCGTAACTTCGTCGTGAAGGGTTTGTTTTGGCAGGGCTATAGCAGGCGGCACTGCAGGAAGCGGAATATCCGGCGCGTCAAACGGCAAGGGCGGAAATTTCGGTTGCTCCGGGGCTTGTACGTCAGGCGCGGTTTGTGAAATCGGAAACGATCCTGCAAGCTTTAAATCGATTGATTGCAGGCTGGGCGCCGTTACATCAGCTGGTAGCAGCAGCACGGTTGTCTTGGCGCCACCAGGCCCTTTCGGGATTGTACCGGTGGGAACCGGGGGCGGCACATTCCAATCCGAAAAGTCGCTCTTTACCTGGCAAAGCGCGCGCTGCGCTTCTAAGTAAAACGTCATTATCAAACAAATAATCACTAATCTTTTCATCAAATCCTTTTCGTCATTTGTTCATTATATGCTCGTAAAAGCATCTTTTCGGTTGATTTATATAAATGTATCCTGTTCAAAATTAGTTCTTTTGGCGATTCAAAGATAAAGGGTACCCGACCGAAAAGATCATCCCCGCTTTATCGCCCGAATATCGCGTCAGATTTATTGCACCCAGTCCAAACGATACAGGTTGCTTAAACGGCCGAAATCCGGCCGATAACCCCAAATTCGTACCCGACCATTCTCCAATAAGGTTAACATGATGGATAACCTCGTAGGATATGCTGCCGAATAAACCGGTGCCGTTTTTCCCTCTGCCGGCTGCAATGTCATCCGGGCTTTTCAAATAAAACCTGCCATTGCCAACGCCAATGGTATAGGTAAGCCGTGAGCTGCCTTGCGTTAGTGACGGCAACGATTGCACCGCATGGCTAAATGCAAAATAGAAAGTCTGACCCGGCGCATCGGATTGCCGTTGATTTGCGAGTAATTGCAAACCGCCCACCGAAATACTGCTGCCAATTGCAACTACCCTGCTTACCATAAAGTTACCCGAAAAATCACGAAACCTATGCACATCTGTTAAATTAATACTAACTGCCACGTTTACTGTCTTAAATGGGTTGCCAAAACAAACGCCGCCCGATGCAATCAGGTCGGCTGTGGTGTGGTATACCTGCGGGTAAACACCGCCAATGTCGCCAAATAAATAAGTTCCGTAACCTCCCCAGCCCGATGGAGCGGTTATAGTTTGTAAAGCATCATCCGGCACCAGATGATCCTGCGGGTTATCGTCCTTTACGGGTGCTAACAACGAGTCTACTTTTTGTTGCATTGTACGTTCAAAATCACTTTGACCAAATGCCTTTCCGCCAAAAACTAATAATAGCACAACCATATAGCGGGCAGTCGTTTTAAGGATTAACCAGGTAGGCATCGCCGTGCTTTTTTTTTTGAACAATAATCATCCAAATTAAATATTTTTTAGAGAAGCATAAATTAAAGTTTGATGTTTAGTTAATAACCGCTTAAATAAATTCGGGCAAACGCATTAAAATGATTTAAAGCCTTTTGGGGTCGAATGGCCGAAACATGGTCATTTGAAGACTCATTTTTAACCACAAAGTGCACGAAGATCACAAAGAAAAAAAACTTTGTGACCTTTGCGGTTTTCACTTTGCGATCTTTGTGGTAAAAACTAATCATCGTACAAATAAAGCCTTAGTTCAAATACAATATTAGATATTGCCATTCAAAATAATTTTTAATGCGTCTGCCTCCTAAATAAATCCCCATTTCGCGTCAAAATAATTCCTGTAAAACTAAGTACCCGATTCTTACCATCAAATACCAAGTGGTTTGTATTATTTCAGCCGGCTTATAATTATCCATCCAATATTTTACATTTGTTGCCATGCACAAGATCCTTATTGCCAACCGTGGCGAAATAGCGCTGCGGGTGATGCGTTCTGCACGCGAAATGGGTATAAAAACCGTTGCCGTTTATTCAGATGCGGATCGGGATGCTTTGCACGTGCGCTATGCCGATGAAGCGGTGCACATTG
>JABDHD010000129.1:89-10575 GCA_013285685.1 Bacteroidota bacterium | reverse complement strand
GTGATGTACTGCGCCGATTCGGAAGTGCTTCATGTAGGAGGGGGGACGCTGACCGTGGAGAACCCTTTTAAAACCTTCCTCAATTTCAGGAACAATCTGTTGCTGATAAAAAACAATCTTCCGTTTTGGCGGGGGCTTTGGGTAATATTTATACGGATTTGGATGGATCTGATAGCGCTGTTCCGTTTCCTGTCGGAGGGAAAGCGTAAAGACGCATGGGCGGTAAGCCGCGCTCATCAAAATTTTATATTCAGGACGAAAAAGTCCGCGATACCCAAAATTAAGAAGCGAAAAACCAGTCATTTGACCGGCGCGTACAAACGCAGCATCGTTTGGGACTTTTTTGTTAATAAGAAGCGCAAATTCACCGACCTGAATGAATCAGGGTTTATTTAGCTTCTTTTTCGTCTTTTTTCCCGCTTTTCGCCGGCCTCGCATCTGTAATCGGTACACCTTCCGGAAAATGCAGGTAAAGGTTTGTCTGGCCGCCACCCGGTAATTGCACGCCTTCCTTACCCAGCATTGCGTAGATCTCGGTTAATATCTTGCTTCGCAACTCCCCGGTGGTGCTGATATCGGCCTCCCAAAACAGCAACTTAAATTCTACGATACTTTCGGTTATGTTATTTATAAAAACAGCCGGCCCCGGCTTGCTCATTACATCGTCGCGATCAGCCAGCAAGCCTTTCAGTAACTCCTTAACCTTATTGATGTCAATGCCATAAGCGGTGATAACTTTCAGCTCTATCTGCCGGTTGCTATTGCTTAACGTCCAGTTTACTACCTGGTGCGATATAAAGTCGCCGTTTGGAATGATTACTTCAGAGCCATCGCCGGTGACTACTTTACTGGAACGGATACCAATTTCCTTCATCGTGCCGGTATGGCCGTCAACCTCGATCACATCACCGATATTGATGGGTTTTTCAAAGGCCAGTATCAAACCGGAGACCAGGTTATTCACAATATTTTGCAGGCCAAAACCGATACCCACGCCAAATGCGCTGATAATGATAGTAAGCTTATCCATCGGGAAACCGGAAGCGGCAACCGCCAGTAAAAACCCGGCTGAAAAAACCCCGATGCGAATGATTAATGCGGATGTACGGTTTTTCCTTTTCAATACCGACAGATCGGTAACCCGCTGCGCGGAAATATCATAAAAATAACTAATGATCCTTGATACAATGGAAGAAAGCCAAATGACCAGGACGAAGATAACAAAGCCCCCAATTGTAAAGGAAGCGCCGCCAACCGACTGGGACTGATTGAGCACATCGTGGATATTGTCTTTTACCCAGTCGTCAATGTCAAGGTTTTGAAACAGGCTGAACACCCAAAGCAACGAAGTTAAAATGAGCAGCGTTTGTTTAAATTTCTTTTGGACGAGGCTATAGTCCATCCAGTTAACAATGCTGTTACCGCCTTTTCTTGCTTCAAAATGAATGAAGATCGCCTGCATGAGAATATTGAGCACCATGAAAAGCACGATCAAAAACCAGAGATTGAATACTGCTGTAACCCCGAATATTTTCGCCAGGGCGAATCGCCCGGTAACATTTAAGATGAATGAAATAACCTGCAGCGACATAAAAACCTTTAGCGCCAGCGCTGCATAGGGTAGATGATCGTTGGGCGACTTTTTTACTTCCAGATGGAAGGAAAATGCAAAGGCAAATGAAACAACTGATAACAGCAGTATGATGTAACGGTCGATGCTCGAAATATCGATCAGTAAATTGCTTACCGCATATATGAACCCGAGAATAAACAGTCGTTTCAAAAACTGGTACGCGGGCTTACCGATCTCATTTTTTATCAAAACCATTGTTAGCGCAATGGAAATCAAAAACAGTATCTCCATTAAAGCAGTCGGCGGATGGTTGTAGAAGTAGGGAATAATGGCCGTAACCACCAGCAGCGGAGCCATAACCGGGTGTTTTAAAATATAAGCAGCCTGCTGCGAAGCTGCGTCCAGGCTGCCTGCTTTCTTCAGGACTTTTCCGCGGTGGTATAATATCCAGATGAAAATGATTGCCAGGAACAAAAGCGCCACTAAATGAACGCCTAAATCAGTTTTAAAAAAATTACTTAGCAGCAAACTGTCTAATCTCGCAGTATGGCTGACAGCCTCACTTAAATCCCGGTATTGCGGCGTTACATGCCATATATAATCCGACTCGCCTGCAATAGCTTTTGAGGCAAACCCTTTTATTTTGCTGTCTACCTCGTCGCTTTCGTCCAGCACTTTGGTATAACAAATTGCCATTTTGTCCTGCAGCAGGTTTACTTTGAGCAAAATGCCCCGGTTTAACGAGTCTGTCTGTCGCCACAGCGCCCTCACCTGCCGCAACTCGGCAAAGTACGTTTTACGCAAATTGCTATCCGACGGCGCTTTTTTGATAAGGGTATCTTTGGTAAACTTGATGAGGTCATTCTGATTTTGAACCAGTTTGGTATTGACATCCAATATATCGCTTTGCCAGCCTTCCAACTGATCCTGCATATGGTCAAGGTTATCCCGCAATACAAATAAAAACCGCAATGTCCCGGCCTTATGAGTGTGCGCAGCTGAATTTATCTTATCTGCGCGCTTGATAACCGCAGGTAGTTGTTCGCCAATATCAACTGTGTCGACGCCCTCTGATAAAGAATTGCTGATCTGGTTAAAATTAGCCGTGTACTGCTCCATGCGCTGCAAAAGGCTGTTAATGGACGTATCCGACCTGGTGATGGCCCGCATCAACGAATCACGCAGGTGCATGGCGGCCCGCTGGGCCTCACGTTTTTTTGATACTTCTTTTTTGGCCTTTGTTTGCGCGTATGTGTTTATCGTGCACAACGATAAAAGCGAAAAGGCAGCTGCGAAAATAATTTTTGTTAACCTGGTCATCATAAAAATAGGATATGGACAAAATTACGGGGTGCTGTTAATCTGTATAACTAAATTGAGCGGAATTTTAACACAGAGGACGCAAAGGGGAGGAAACAGCGGGCCGCAAAGTTTTAATAGTTCTTTATTTTTTTCTCTTCGGTTCTCTGTGCCTGCTCAGTGATCTCTGTGGTTAAAAATTCAACTTTTTTTATTCGGATAAAAGACTTTCAACTGCTAACCGATACGAATTCATCCCAAAGCCGGCTATTACCCCCATACAATTTGCGGCCAGCATGGAATTATGCCTGAATTCTTCGCGCTTGTAAACGTTGGAGATGTGTACCTCAATAACAGGGGCCTTTATGGCAGCTATAGCGTCGGCGATGGCGATAGAAGTATGCGTATACGCCCCTGCATTCAAAATAATCCCATCAAAGCTGAAGCCAACTTCATGTATTTTATTGATGATCTCGCCCTCCACGTTACTTTGATAATATTCAATTTCGACGGCGGGATAACGCCCGCGCAGCTTTTCCAGGTACGCTTCAAAACTGCTGTCGCCGTAGATGGATTTCTCGCGAACGCCTAACAGGTTTAAATTTGGGCCGTTTATAATTTGTATCTTCATCAGGTCAAACTTAGCTAAAAACATTAAAAAAAATTCAATTGGAGTGGCAATCGGCAATAAAGGGGTTCAGGGCATATTTGAAGCTGGAGCGCTCGCTTTCTGAAAATTCTATCGAGGCTTACAGCCGGGATATAGAAAAACTTTATCAATTTTCTGACATACAGGCAATTAAGCTAAAACCGGAAACCATATCTTTAAATAATTTACGGGATTTTATTAGCTGGGTGGTGGAACTGGGGATGATTCCGTCATCGCAGGCCAGGATTTTATCGGGCGTAAAATCATTTTACAAATACCTGCTGATGGAGGACATGATCAAAAGCGACCCGTCCGAATTATTGGAATCGCCCAAGATCACGCGCAAGCTGCCTGACACGTTAAGCTATCACGATATTAATAAAATGATCGATGCAATCGACGTTTCCAAACCGGAAGGCGGCCGCAATAAAGCGATTTTAGAGGTTTTGTATGGCTGCGGGTTACGTGTTTCGGAGCTCACGGAATTAAAACTCTCAAACCTGTATCTCGATATCGAATTTATCAAAGTAACCGGCAAAGGTAGTAAGGAACGGCTGGTGCCGATTGGAGGTTCTGCGGTAAAAGCCCTTAAAATATGGATTGAGACCATCAGGGTACATATTGCCATCAAAAAAGGGGAGGAGGATATGGTATTTTTAAACAGACGGGGCTCCAGGTTAAGCCGGGTTTATATATTTATGATCATCAAAGATTTGGCTGTACTTACCAGTATAAATAAAACAATCAGCCCGCATACGTTTAGGCATTCATTTGCTACACACCTGGTTGAGGGTGGCGCCGACCTGCGTGCCGTACAAGAAATGCTTGGGCATGAAAGCATTACGACGACGGAAATTTATACGCATTTGGACAGGGAGTATTTGAAGGGGACGATTATTCAGTTTCACCCAAGGTCTTAGTAGTAGTGGCAGTAGCAGTGGCAGTTTTGCCGGGTTTAATTACTGCTACTGCTACTTTAAACTGCAACTTGCGAAGCACCGATCATCCTGTCACGTCCGCTCATGTCCTTTCTTAACTCAATGCTTTTAAAGCCTTTAGCTGCTAAAAGTTCAACGATTTCCTTACCATAACTTTCATTGATTTCAAAAAATAGCATGCCATTTGGGGTCAGATTTTTAACTGCAAAGTCAGCTATCGCCTTATAAAATACCAGCGGATCATCTTCAGGTACAAAAAGGGCCGTGTGCGGCTCAAAATCAGTCACGTTTTTGTGCATTTGGGTTTTGTCGTGCAAGGTGACGTAGGGGGGATTGGAGATAATAGAGGTGAAAGGCGAAAGGTGAAAGGCGAAAGGTTTTTCCGGACTTAAAATGTCCATTTTGATGAACTCAATGTTAACATCATTTAACCTGGCATTTTCCCCGGCTATTTTTAGTGCATCGTCCGAAATATCGATCGCAGTTACATTGAAAGCCGGCAAATTCTTTTTCAGGCTGATAGCAATACAGCCGCTGCCGGTTCCGATATCCAAGATACTGCCAACTGCAAACTGCCCACCGCCAACTGAAGTTATTGCCCATTCAACCAACTCTTCCGTTTCCGGGCGGGGGATCAATACGGATGGGTTAACTTTAAAAGGCAGCCCGTAAAATTCAGTATGACCAATTGTGTATTGTATTGGTTCTCCCTTTTTAAGGCGGGTTAAAATAGCCGCCAATTGTTTGGTTTGATCGGAGCCGATCTCTTGTTCCGGAAAGGCTTTAATTTTTGCTTTCGAAAAACCGGTTATTTCATTTAAGGCCAGCAAAGTAATAGATTCCGCTTCATTTAAATTGTAAAGCCCCGTAAGGCCTTCACGCCACGCGAAAAAAACATTCTTTACGGTTTCCATGCGGCAAAGTAACAAAGTCTGAATCAGAATTTTCAGAATTTAAGAATTAACAGAATAAGAAATTGTTAAATTCCGAATAGATAAAAAGGTTCAGGAACTAAATCCTGAAAATTCTAGAATTCTGTAAATTCTGCTTCAGACAATCTGTTCTATATTTGCAGCATGCAGGAGCATGAAAAATATATGCAGCGCTGCCTGGAGCTTGCGGCTTTGGGTATCGGCAACGTGAGCACAAACCCAATGGTGGGCGCTGTGATTGTGCATGATGAGAAAATAATAGGGGAGGGCTACCACCACAAATACGGTGAAGCGCATGCCGAAGTAAATGCTATTAACCAGGTGATCAGTAATTTCAGTGATTCAGCTGAACTGTTGAATCAATCAACGCTTTATGTATCCCTGGAGCCTTGCGCCCATTACGGAAAAACGCCGCCCTGTGCCGATCTGATCATCAAACACAAAATACCCAGGGTTGTTATTGGCTGCCGGGACCCGTTTGACGCGGTTAACGGCAAAGGGATTGAAAAATTGACAGAAGCAGGGAGCAACGTTACTGTTGGCGTATTAGAAAAAGAATGCCAGTGGCTGAACCGCCGCTTTTTTACCCGGGTACAAAAACACCGGCCGTACGTGATATTGAAATGGGCCCAAACACGGGATGGATTTTTTGCGCCGTCAGATCATACACAGGTTTGGATAACCGGCCCGGAATCGCGCAGGCTGGTCCATCAATGGCGCGGCGAAGAGGACGCCGTGCTGGTTGGCAAAACCACGGCGGCGATGGATGACCCGCAGCTAAGCGTGAGATATGCAAAGGGCAGGCATCCCAAACGGGTAGTTATCGACCGCAAACTTGAGTTAAATAAAAACTTGAATATATTCGATCAATCCATTGAAACACTGGTATTTAATGAAATTTTGACTGAGATTGACGGCAAAATTAAGTATATTGCGCTGGAAGATTTTGACCGGTATGTGCCGCAATATATCCTATATCAATTATACCTGCAGGATATTCAATCGCTAATTATTGAGGGTGGCGCGCATACATTAAATTCATTTATCGAAGCGGGTTTATGGGACGAAGCGCGTATATTTACCGGGCCGGATGACCTTGAAAATGGTATAAGATCACCTGAAATAAATGGAATGACTGAGGGCGAATTTTTCATCGGCACTGATAAATTATTAATTTTATTAAGTCGCTGATACCCCTCGACGCTTAAATTTTTATAAACCTGGAACTCGTAAAACCCATAGTATCTGACACGCCACTGGGGCTGGTGTGGATATTCCTGAGCATTTGCTGCAGCCTGGCCGTCTCCGTTATGTTAAAACTGGCTAAACGCTACCAGATAGATGTTTTCCAGGCGGTGGTATGGAATTACTCGGCCGCTATTTTGCTGTCATGGGCCCTTTTGAGGCCGGAGTTTGGGCATTTAAAGGCTGCCCCGGTTGTCAGCTACATTGCATTGGGCCTGCTGCTGCCGGCTATCTTTATCGTTCTTGGCATTTCAATCAAACTTTCAGGCATTGTACGTACCGAAATGGCACAGCGGCTATCATTGGCCATTTCCCTTGTTGCTGCGTTTTTCATTTTTTCAGAGGAGGCGACAACACTGAAATTAATCGGCATAGCACTTGGATTTGTTGCGATCGTTTTAACCATCCCCCGGCAAAACGACAATAAAAACAAGCGGTTCAATGCAAATGCATGGTCGTATCTGCTAATTGTTTTCGGGGGCTTCGGTGTTATTGATATCTTGTTTAAGCAAATTTCAGCTTCGAAAGCGATCAGTTATAATACCTCGCTGTTTTTTGTATTTGTTTTTGCATTCGGCTTTTCATTTATCGCTTTGGTTTACCAGGTGGCCAAAAAAAGGATGCGCTTTTCGTGGCCGCATATTTTTATAGGCTGGGGCCTGGGCATAGCCAATTTTGGTAATATCTTGTTTTACCTGAAGGCCCACCGTGCGCTGGCAAATTCACCTTCAACGGTATTTTCTGCAATAAATATCGGCCTGATCGTAGCGGCTGCCCTCACCGGGTTCCTGATCTTTAAAGAAAAGCTGAGCCTGCTTAATAAGGTCGGCATTGCTTTGGCCATTATCGCCGTTATAGTTATCGCGAGATCATAAATTCATAATGCTGTTTGACGATACTTACCGTACCCTGGAAAAACCGGCCGAAGGCTTGTTCCGTGATCGCGGCAGCAAATTCCTGGCCTTTGCTTTCCCCTTAAATGCCGAAAGCGAGCTGAAAAACATCCTTGCCCAGCTTAAGTCGGTTCATCCAAAGGCAAACCATCACTGCTGGGCGTTCCGACTGGGGATTGACCGGTCGGTCTTCCGGGTAAATGATGACGGTGAGCCTTCGGGCACCGCGGGCCGGCCAATTTTAAACACGTTGCTTTCCAAAGATCTGACCAATATTGTTGTCGTTGTTGTTCGTTATTTTGGCGGAACGTTATTGGGCGTACCCGGTTTAATAAACGCATACAAATCAGCAACCGAAGATGCCCTTAACCACGGAAAAATTATTCAAAAAACGGTTAACGACATTTACCGCATTCAATTTGATTATTTGCAAATGAATGATATCATGAAGATCATTAAAGAAGATGATTTGACGATTATCAGCCAGGATTTTGATGAGGATTGCAACATGCGGGTTTCCATCCGGAAAACAATGGTAAACCAGGTGCTTGGCAGGTTTGAGCAGATAAGCGGGGTGAAAGCAAGATTTGATAAAATGGTTTGATTGACCATCCATCGACGTGTAACAAAAAATGCCCATAGGGGCTACCTATAAATACTCCAACGGTTACGTGGACATATCGGCCGGAGATAGGTAGCCCCTGACGGGGCAAAAATTCAACTTTTTTGTTAGCTACAAATAGATAGCCCCTATGGGGCAGCAAAACCGTTATCGCCGTCCGCCATTGTGCAAATGTTCTTACAGCCACTGGTGAAACTTCCTGATAAACCAACCCTTTATAACCTGGGTAAGCATACAATAACCGAGTAATATCCCTATTAACCAGGGGAAAAACGAAAACGGCATCGGCACAAGTTTAAATGCATGGGCCAGCGGCGAAAACGGCAAATAAATACCTATTGCCATAATAACAGCTGTTAAAGCGATTACAGGCACCGTTGCGCGGCTTTGTATAAACGGTATTCTGCGGGTGCGGATCATGTGAATGATTAGTGTTTGCGACAGCAAGCTTTCAATAAACCAGCCGGTTTGAAAAAATTCGGGGTGCTGGGGCGAAGTAGCTTTGAACACAAACCACAATACCGCAAAGGTGGCGTAATCAAAAACGGAGCTGATTGGACCCACATAAAGCATAAACTTACCAATACCGCTCGCATCCCATTTTCGCGGCGTAACAATATAATCATCGTCCATCGTGTCCCAGGGGATGGATATTTGCGAAATATCGTACAGCAGGTTGTTGATCAATATCTGTATCGGCAGCATCGGCAAAAATGGGAGCAAGGCGCTGGCGCCCAGCATGCTGAACATGTTGCCAAAATTACTGCTGGCGGTCATTTTAATGTATTTGATGATGTTTCCGAAAGTCCGCCGGCCGTAAATAACGCCTTTGCGCAACACCATCAAATCCTTTTCGAGCAGGATGATGTCCGCACTTTCTTTAGCAATATCCACTGCGGTATCCACCGAGATACCCACATCGGCATCGCGAAGGGCTGCTGCGTCATTGATGCCGTCGCCCATAAATCCTACGGTATGCCCTTTTGCCTGCAACACCTTAACGACCCTTGATTTTTGGATAGGGCTAAGTTTTGCCAGTATGCTAACATCGTCTATCTGGTTGGCCAGTTCCTCGTCGGTCATGGTTTCCAGGTCGCGGCCCAATAGCACATGCGAAAAGGGGATGCCTACATCTTTACATATTTTCTTGGCAACAATTTCGTTATCGCCGGTGAGTACTTTAATGCTCACGCCCAATTTATGCAGCGCCTTAATGGCCAGCCCGGCCGAAGGCTTTGCAGGATCTAAAAATCCGATGAAGCCGGTCAGGATCATGTTGCACTCATCCGCCTTGCTGTAATTCAAAGGTCTTTCTTCATATTCCTTTACCGCAACCAATAACACCCTTAATCCTTCCGAATTTAGCTGACGCGATTTTTTCAGCACGATTTCGCGCATGTTATCGTCCATAGGGATAACGTCATCCTTTTCAATCTGCAGGCTGTTATCTTCGCCCGGGTCGAAGGCATGGGTGCACAGATCGAGGACTTCTTCAACAGCCCCCTTACAGATGAGCAGATGTTTATGGTTAGGTCCCTCCAATATAACCGACATCCGCCGCCGCTGAAAATCGAAAGGGATCTCATCAACTTTCTCATAGGCTTCGCCTTCTTTTAAACAGGAATGAATATCCACGTGCTCCAGCACGGCCACATCTAACAGGTTTTTTAGCCCGGTTTGATGAAAACTGTTCAGGTAGGCCCATTTCATCACCTCGTTATCTTCATAACCAAAAACGTTCAGGTGCCTTTCCAAAACAATCTTATCCATGGTGAGCGTCCCGGTTTTGTCGGTGCACAGGATATCCATCGCGCCAATATTCTGGATGGCGTTCAGGCGTTTTACAACCACCTTACGTTTCGACATGTTGACGGCGCCCTTTGCCAGGTTTGCGGTTACGATCATAGGGAGCATGGCCGGCGTAAGGCCTACTGCTATGGATATTCCAAATAAAAAGGCCTGCAGCCAATCGTGTTTGGTAATACCGTTTATCACAAAAACCAGCGGCACCATTACCAGCATAAAGCGAATCAGCAAATAGCTTACGCTATTCACCCCCTTATCAAAACTCGTTTCGGCGCGTTTACCAACCAGCGATTTCGAGAGCGATCCAAAGTAAGTGTCGGCCCCGGTATTTACTACAGCGGCCATGGCCGTTCCGCTCACCACATTGGTGCCCATAAAACACACATTATTCAGTTCCAAAGGCGATTGTCGCGCTGCGGTGGCTGCCGCAGTGCCTATTTTTTCCACCGGGATCGCTTCGCCGGTCAGCATCGACTGGCTTACAAATAAGTCTTTGGATTGCAGTATGCGCACATCAGCAGGTATCATG
>JABDHD010000129.1:0-79 GCA_013285685.1 Bacteroidota bacterium | reverse complement strand
CCGGCCGAAAGCTGGATAATATCCCCGGGCACTAATTGCTTGATGTCAATTTCTTCTTTCCCTTCTGCCCTCACAACGG
>JABDHD010000128.1 GCA_013285685.1 Bacteroidota bacterium | reverse complement strand
TTGCCTGGTGCTTTTCTTGAAAAAACGCGATGTACTACCGAGGTATATCATCGGTTATTTTGCATTCGGCGTGGTGTTCAATGTTGCCAACATGATTTTTATCAGTAACGTTAGTCATTTTAAAGTGCCCGAAGCGTATTCAACCGCTATTATTCGGTCTTGTGTCACCGCAGCAATATGGATACCTTATTTCATCGTTTCAACACGGGTAAAGGAAACATTTATCGTTCCATATCCTTCCTACAATTACAGCTATGAAGGCGCTGAAGAAACAACGCAAGACGGATCAAAAAAAATTGAGTCCTAAAATGCTTCGTCAACCCGCTCGTACCCAATAAAAAAAATGATTGTGTTTTGGTGTGATTTTGTAAGCGCCGGCTTGGTATTAATAGCTATAAGTACGTAATTTCACCGGCACACAATTTTCTTTTTAGACCAGATATGTTTAAACTAACTATCCTGTTTTTGCTGGCTGGCTTTGCTGCTTATGCCCAGCCCCAAATGAGTTGGCCGCAGCACAAAAAGGCCGTTATCGTGCTTACTTATGATGATGGCTGCAAATCGCAGCTGCAAAATGCTGTCCCGCTGCTGGACTCGCTGCACATCAGGGGCACATTTTTCCTGATCGGCGATGCGCTCGATTATAACACCATACCCAGGTGGCGTGCGGTCGCCAAAGAAGGGCATGAGCTGGCTAACCACACCATGTACCACCCATGTGCCGACAAGGATAATCCTGTCGGTTCGCAAAGCTATACGACTGCTACAATCCTCCGCGAGATCGGCACAACCAACTATTTCCTGTTTGCGCTGGACGGAAAAACTACGCACAGCTACGCTTATCCCTGTACCGAAACTTCAGTAGGAGGTAAGTATTATGTCGATTCGCTGCGGAAGTCCCGCGCGATAAGCTATGCACGTATCGGCGGCGACAAGGACAATGCGGTTATCACCGACTTTAAAACGCTCGACCCGCTGCTGGTGCCATCCTATGGCCTTGAAGCCGGTGCGACTGGTGAACAGCTTATTGCGTTCGTAAAAAAAGTTGAACAAAGCGGCGGAATGGGCATATTTATGTTTCACGGCATCGGCGGCGATTGGATCACTACCCCCACGCAGGCCCATAAGGAACTGCTGGAATACCTGGCGCATGATAAGGATATTTGGGTGGCGACGTTTAGCGAAGCAATGGACTATGTGGGGCAGGCAAACAAAGGAAAATGATGAACTTTACCCTATCGCAAAAACAACTAACATGTTAAAAGTCTGGCAAAAAATACGAAAGTTCCTTATCGGCGCATGGTTGGTTTGCGACTATATTTATGATAATATCTATCGCTTAATTGCCGGCATGCCGCGTTTAAGCCGCTGCCAGGTGACAGCCCACCTTTTTATTGGCAGCCAGTACAACCTGCTGGGGTTAAAAAAATTAAAGGCTTTGGGTGTAACGGCTATTGTAAACATGCGCATGCACAATACCTATAACGAGGCCGTGCACGAAGGCATGAAATACCTGCACCTGCCAACGGTTGATAATACGCCGCCGCCTTTGGAAGTGCTGATACAGGGAGCGGATTTTATTGACGAAGAGATCAGGAACAATGGCATCGTTTACGTCCATTGCCGCCAGGGGCTCGGCCGGGGGCCGACGATGGCCATGGCTTACCTTATAAAACTCAGCATGACCTATAAAGAGGCCTACGACATGGTGCGAAAAGTGAGGATTTTTATAAATCCACGCCCCGGTCAAAAAAGAAGGCTCAATGAACTGGAGATTTATTACCGGGAGCTTAAAAAACCGTACCTGAACCCGCAAAGATGAACGTAGCACCAGTCGCCAAACCCGCAAATATCGATTGGATAAGCAATTTAAGGCTGATCGCGCTTTACGCGGTTATCATTTTGCATTGCACATCGCCGCTTTTGATGGGTTATGGCAAAGTACCCATAAGCGACTGGTGGCAGGCCGATTTTTTAAATGCGCTCGTTCGTTTCGCCGTACCGGTTTTCGTGATGATCACAGGGGCCTTATTGCTTAACCGGGAGTATGAGATAGGCGATTTCCTTAAAAAACGGCTGACGCGCGTGGTCATTCCATTCCTGTTCTGGAGTTTGGTTTATGTGTGGTATTCCTGGTACAATGAGGATATTAGCTTCGGCAGCGATGCATGGGCAAACATCAGGCAGGTTTTGCATTTGTTAAAGTACGGCAGCGCTTATCATTTGTGGTACGTGTATATGCTCATCGGGCTGTACTTTTTTATCCCGGTTATCGGAAAGTTTGTAAGGAATGCCAGCGAAAAGGAGATACTCTATTTTTTGATCGTTTGGTTTGCGGTGATGATGATCACGCAGCCCTATTTGTCCCGTTATAACCCTTCCGTGGATATGCACTATTTTGCAGGATTTGCAGGCTATCTGGTGCTGGGTCATTACCTGGCCCATAAAGAGTTCAAAATAAAGTACCTGCGCGGATGGATGATCCTTTTGTTTTTGACAGGTATTGTCATAATTGCGATCAGCAGCCGGTTACTGATCGCTTATCCAAAATACCCCGGCACCATGTTTTACGAACCTGTAAATCCCGCGGTTGTGCTACTATCGGCAAGCATTTTCCTCATCGTCAAAAACACAAATCCGAAAGTATCTCCGACGATTATACGCATTCGGGATTTCGCGGGTACATACAATTACGGCATTTACCTGGCGCATGCCCTGGTTTTGTACTTTTTGGAGGATCCGTTTGGGATAAACTATAAGCTTTGCACGCCCATCATCAGTATCCCGTTGACGGCTTTTATTGCTTTTACGCTTTCTTTATTGGTGGTTTGGCTGATAAATAAAATACCGCTGGTTGGTAAGTGGATTTCGGGGTGACAAAACAAACCTCAACAGTTCTTTTTTGCGAACTTTATATACATTTGGTTGAAAATAATGCGCATTCACATTATCCGACAAAAAGCAGTGGAAAATCATATTTCGGATCATCCTGATAGCGTGATTTATTTCAAAACGTGGTTGGATTTAATACAAGCAGCTGACTGGGACACACCGGATGATATTTTGACAACATTCGGTTCTGCAAGTTTCTTAGGTAATGGTAGTGCGTTGATCGCATTCCAAATAACGGGAAGCGTGTGGCAGTTAATTGCGAAATATGATTTTACGAAAACTAGAATTCACTTAACAGTGGGTTGGATAGGCACTACCTCTGAATTTACCAAACTATTTCTCAACAGGTGATGGAAACATTAAAATATAAGGTAATTAAAACGGAGGAACAGTATTGGGATTACTGCAATATACTGGAAGACTTGGTGAGCAATAATGACGATGAAGCCCCTATGGATGAGGTCGAACTGTTAACCATGCTGATCGAAAAATGGGACGAAGAACATAACACATTCAGCACCGCCGATCCGGTTGAAATTCTGAAATATTTGATGGATGAACATAAGTTAAAGGCAAAAGATATCGTAACCATTTTAAATGTAAACAAAAGCACTGTATCTGAAATATTGCATTATAGAAAAGGATTTTCAAAGGAGATTATCCGGAAACTTGCTGAACGGTTTAAAGTACGCCAGGAAGCTTTTAATCGCCCTTACAAATTAATTTCCACTTTGAATTCTCATTTGCGCGATGCCGGTGTAATGAACACGACTAAAAACCTGGCGCCATCCACTTAATCTCGAAATAACCAAATGATTTTAAACTTTGTGCCCTTAGCGATCTTAGTGGTTAATTTTTCACCACTAAGATCACCAAGCGACACAAGGCCTGTCGCTTCAAAATTTGATGTAATGCACCCTATCTCGTTATATTCTGGAAGCCGCCCCGTGTTAAATTGACCTGATCTTTCAATCTAATAAAACCCCGAATTATCCGCAAAATTTTAAGAGATTTGGCCCTTGCAAACAAGGTCTCTATCCTGATGAAAAAACTTACCGACAAGAACGCGGCTTCATATACACTTATACTAATCGTTCTCACTTTTATCGTCCGTTGTTTTATTGCCGCATACACCGGTTTGGGCAACGGCGAATCCTATTATTTCAGGGGATCGCTGCACCTCAGCCTCAGCTATTTCGACCAGCCGCCGCTCTTTTTCTGGCTCGGCGCAATAAGTATAAAGATTTTTGGACTAACCAACTTTGGGATCAGGTTCCCCTCGGTTTTGCTCTTTGCCGGCACAACCTGGATGATGTTCCTGGTCGGCAAAAAGATTTTCAATGCAAAAGCTGGGTTTTGGGCCGCCGTAGTGATGAATTTAAGCGCCTTGTTTAGCTACGCCGTTGCCTGCTGGTACCAACCCGATGCACCCTTAATGTTTTTTTGGCTGGTGGCTACCTATTTTATTGTCGAACTGATGGTAGGTTTTTCGGCCGAAAACTCGGAGGCAATGCGCAACAGCCGCCGCGCCTGGCTGCTTTGGCTGGCTATTGGTATCACAATGGGTTTTGCTACCCTGAGCAAGTACCATGTATTGTTTTTGTTTGCAGGCGTGTTTATGTATATCGCTACCAATAAAAGCCAGCGGCACTGGCTTCGCCATCCGGGCCCCTATGTAGCTATCCTGATCACCCTGATTATTGCCTCGCCCATTTTGTGGTGGAACTATAATAACAACTGGGTGTCGTTTGTTTTCCAGGGCTCACGCGCCGGCGCTAAACAAGGCTTTCAACTTCATCCCGATTGGTTTTTGCGCAGCATACTTGGTCAGTCGCTTTATGTCCTGCCATGGATATGGTTTCCGGCGGTCAGGCAGCTATTTATCTCTTTCAAACTTCGCAAACAACTCCTGGCTTACAGCTTTTTCTTTTGGATGGCCATATTGCCTATTGTGTTTTTTACGGTTGTTACCTTATGGGCCGATTTGCAATTCCACTTTCACTGGCAGGCGCCGGGGTACATGATGCTATTTGTTCCCCTCGGCTTTGGTATCGACAAATGTTTGAACAGTGAAGGCAGGGGCAGAAGGCTTACCCGTCGCTGGCTCAATTTTTCAGTTTATTTTACCGTGATAACAGTGGGGGTACTAACGCTGCACATGGTGACCGGCTTCTGGAACTCATACGGGCCCAAAGGATTGGTTCATTATTTTCATGGCGACACGGTCGATCCCACGATACAGGGAGTCGATTACACCGACATTAAAACCCGATTCGAAAAGGAAGGCTGGATGAGCAACCCCAATATTTTCGCGGGCGCCCCGCGCTGGTGGCTTACCGGCAAAGTTGATTGGGCATTGAAAGGACAAAAACCCATCCTGGTGTTTGACCCGGATGCCCGCAACCTGGCATTTTTAGTCGATCCCAAAACATTGGTGGGTAAAGATGCGATCGTAATCGGCGATAAACATCAGCCATTTATCGATATGAATGTAAAACCATTTTTCGATAGCGTAACGCAATTGCCGGATATTCAGGTAATGCGCAACGGCCCTGAGTATACGCTGCAGGTTTATTATTGCAAAAACTTTCATAAACCACTTTTGCCCAGGATGGATATGCCCATATACCGGCAATTGATCGGTTTGCCGCCGTTCGGAAAATAATTTACACGAATTTATAGACACGAATGTATAGACACGAATTTTCACGAATAGAAGCGAATAAACACGAATTGTAAATAATGAACCGGACTGTTGACGAATTTATGTGACTTGCTAAGATTATGGACAATATACCCGTTCCGTTAGTGATAATTCGCTTCTATTCGTGAAAATTCGTGTTTATTATATTCACCAATGGATTCTTATCTATGCTATCTTGCCCAATGTAATTCGTGCAATTCGCTCAAATTCGTGAAAATTCGTGTCTATAATAATTCGTGCACATAGATTTGCACCAGTTATTCAAAATGAATAGATTCGGCTGCACCTAATTTAATTTTGCCGTCCATACGAATGAACTTTATACGACTTGGTACCCAATGTAATTCAACTCTTTATAATTCGTGTAATTCGCTCAAATTCGTGAACATTCGTGTTAATAAATTTTCTCCCCTGGTTATATTTTTATTGCTATCCCAATTTTTATCTGCCCAGGACGTTAGCCTCATCCCGTATCCGCAGTCTTATTCAAAAAAAGAGGGTGTTTTTCACCTTAGCGGCAATACCATTATCGGGATGAATGATAATTCATTGCTTCCGCAGGCTAATTACCTTCAAACCGAGTTGCAGCGATCAAGCGGTATCGCCATCGCGGTCGACCCAAACGAAGCCAACGCGACGATAGATTTTAAAATAGCCAAAGATAATCGTCCCGACGGGGCGTATACGCTGGTTATTCAGCCAAACAGGATCGTCATCACTGCGGCTGCCAATGAGGGTATCTTTTACGGGGTGGTTTCATTATTGCAGCTAATCAGATCTCAACCCGCCGATCTGGTCAATTTAAACGCCTGCGAAATTTCCGATGCACCCCGGTACCAGTGGCGTGGTTTTATGCTGGATGAGTCGCGCCATTTTTTTGGCAGGGAAAAGGTGAAACAATTGCTCAACTGGATGGCTTTTTATAAGCTCAATAAATTTCACTGGCACCTGACCGATGATGACGGCTGGCGTATCGAAATAAAAAAATATCCGCTGCTGGCTGCCGTTGGCGGTGTTGGCAACCATACCGAACCTCATGCGCTCGCTAAGTATTATACCCAGGAAGACATAAAAGACATCGTAGCTTATGCCCAGGACCGCTTTATAACCATTATCCCCGAAGTGGATATGCCCGGCCATGCTACTGCTGCAACGCGGGCCTATCCTGAATTTAGCGGCGGCAGCATCCCCGGATATGAAAACTATACCTTCGACCCGGCGAACGAAAAAACGTATCAATTTTTAACCGATATTCTGAAGGAAGTTAACGGCCTTTTTCCGGCGCATATGGTCCACCTCGGCGGCGACGAAGTGGCGCTTGGCATCCAGGCATGGGCGGGAAAGCCGGGGATATCGGACATCATCGCTAAAAACAAGTTTACACAGCTTACTGATGTAGAACATTTGTTTTTTAACCGGATGGCCGATTCCGTTAATCGTTTGGGTGATAAAGTTTTATGCTGGGACGAAGCTGCATCCACTGACCTGGCGCCTGCAAGGACCATTGTTTTTTGGTGGCGGCAAAACGTTCCATCACAACTGGAACTGGCTTTGCAGAAAAGATACCACGTGGTGCTTTGCCCCAGGCTACCCCTGTACCTGGATTTTGTGCAGGATAAAAGCCATGTCTCGGGCAGAAGATGGAACGGGCAATATTTTAACAGTCTGGACGAAATTTATAACTTTCCCGACAAGCAATTACCACAGGACCAATTGCAATCGGACCTGGTAATGGGTATGCAGGCTAATTTGTGGACGGAAACTGTCGGGTCAGATAAAAGGCTTGATTTTATGACCTTCCCGCGGATGGCGGCGCTGGCTGAATCGGCCTGGACAAGCGCGGCGTTGAAAAATGAGGACTCATTCGATCAGCGTTTAAAAGCCGACTTTACCTGGTATGACAGAGACGGAATATATTATTTCAATCCCTTTGATCCGTCCGCTCACCCGGAGGCTATCGACTTTAGGCCGGTCGTTCCTAAAAGGAGTTCAAGGAATAAGCATCATCGCAAGCACGAGGCAAGTGAACATCACCACAGAGGTTCAACAAAACACAAAAGCGAACACCAGCGTTCCGGTAAGGCCAAACGGCCAAATGGATAATGATCATCAAGCATTTGTTGGTAATATTTTGATCAGGTGTGCCCATCACCTGTAAATAGCCTTAATTTTATCGGCATAAATAAAAATCAACTGATATTTTGAGAAATACAGCCACACTTACTGCGCACCGTTTTACCTGCCTGGTATTTTTTTTAGTCCTTTCTGTAGCCTTTGCTAATGATGCCTTTGGCCAGGCCGAGGTAGAACCCTGGGGAAACCTAACGGGCATACGTAAGGACGGGCAGCTTTTTGAATTTGAATCGATGATCAAAATTCAGCGGGGCGATTATTTCGTTTCCACCGGAAAAGAGCGGCAGCGCCCGCATTTTAAACGCCATGGCGACGAGCAGGTCATCAATACCAATATGGACAGCTTGTACATTAAGGAAGTTGTGCGGGACGAATCGGCCGGCAAGGCAACGGTAACGCTTACCTTATATGCGCATGCTGATATCAGGTTTGATAATCTATTTTTCGAGCTGCAATTACCCGGTAAAGAATACGGCGACGGCAGCACAAAGCTGGCGGGGGTGCACGATGCGATGAAACATTATGAACCTTCGGGCCAAAATTATGACGGGATAGCTGAAAGCGCGCAGTTTAAATCGGCTGCGAGCCATTTGCAGATAAAATTTGATGAACCGGAGACCATAAGGATCAGGAAAGATATTTCCGGTACGAATGATCTTCAACTCTATGTCTCGCTCAAGCAAAGTGGCCTTAATAAAGGCGACACGCTTCAAAAGACTTTTAAAATCGATGTGTCGGGCAAAATAGATACCAGGACAGCAAACCTGGCAATAGATACGTCGAAACAGGGCCGGCAATTTGTCGGTTTAGGTGGGAATTTTCGACTGCAAAATGCAAAATCCGACCCGGAAGTGATTGACTACTGCCTGCAAAACCTGCGTGTGGCCTTCGGCCGGGTTGAAATGCCCTGGCGCTTTTGGCAACCCGATATGAATGTTGACCCGACTGCAACAGCCGACTCCGGCAAACTGGCTGTGCCTGTAAAAAAAGCGATGGAAATGGCCCGCCGGCTGGATAGTCTGCACATTCCATTTATTCTTTCTGCCTGGTTTCCGCCAAACTGGGCAATCGTGGGTAAACCAAACTTCCGCCCTGTGAACGGCGTTTGGGGCAATCCGCTAAACAAGGATAACATGCAGGCCATCTATAAATCCATTGCTGATTATGTCCTTTACCTAAAAAATAAATACGGCGCCGAGCCTAAGTATTTTTCGTTTAACGAGTCGGACCTGGGCATCAACATCCGTATCAGTCCGCAGGAACATGACGATTTTATCAAAGGCTGTGGCGCTTATTTTGCCGCTCATGGCGTGAATACTAAAATGCTTTTGGGCGATAACTCCGACGCCACCACCTATCGGTTTATTGATATTGCCATGAATGATCCGGAAGCAAAGCCTTATATCGGTGCGGTTTCGTTCCATTCATGGCGCGGCTGGGATACCGATATTTTGCAGCACTGGGCCGATGCCGCCGCACGTTTAAATGTTCCCCTGCTTGTTGCCGAAGGCAGTATTGATGCGGCCGCCTACAATTATCCGGATATTTTTCAGGAACAAACCTACGCTTTAAAGGAGATCAACCTTTATACCCGGCTTTTGGCCATTTGCCAGCCGGAGTCGATCCTGCAATGGCAGCTCACGTCTGACTATTCGCCATTAATTGGTGGCGGTATTTTTGGCAATAATGAGCCATTGCACCCAGGCCAGCGTTTCTGGAACCTGAAACAGTTGGCCAGCACGCCTAAAGGTTTATACGCGATGCCAATGAGTTGCGATGCAGCTAACCTAACCGCAGCCACGCTGGGCGACAACAGCAAGCATAGCTACTCGGTACAATTGGTTAACAATGGCGCTAAAAGGAAGATCGTGCTGACAGGCCTGCCGGCAAACGTAAAGCAGCTGCAGGTTTACACCACCAGCAAAGCATTAAGCATGCAAGCGGGCGCCCCGGTAAAAGTGAAGAACGGCAAGGCGAAATTTAAAATAGAGGCCACAAGTTACACATCGCTGATTAGTCAATGATGGCATTTGTATATCTTTAGCGAATGAAAAACGATCCCCTGGGCCCGATGCTTTTTGAAATGCGGCTGGAAGAAATTCACAGCGCCGATGCCGGCCTGAGGTACGAGATATCTCCGCGCGAATTTATCGCCTTATTCCCGGTAAAATACAAAAATGGGCAACCCGTTAAACCCGATCATCCTGCCGCATTTGGCGTTGACCGGGAAGTGTTTTTGAAGGTGCTGGTAGCCTTTAAGCAGTGCTTTACCTGATTTTGCAGAGACTCGATACTTCGCGTCTCCCGCTGATAGGTTAATATTGACCTCTCATATTTGGTTATTGATACATTAATTGCCTGGCATGTGGTTACCTGGCAACGGGAGACGCGAAGTATCGCGTCTCTACATAACCAATATTAATGTGGAAACGCGATACTGAGTGTCTCCCGTATTGCGATCTAAACCTGTTAAATCAAAATCAACCAAATTCGGCTTAAGACTTATGGCTCAAGACTTTTGACTTGACACTACGGCTTTTCCACCGTCACATCCTGTGCTAAAACGGCATCGTCTGGTGTATTTCCTAAATCCTGATCGTTGCCTCGTCCTCACAATGGGTGGCTACCAGCATCGGCGACTTTGAAAAAATATTTTCCAGCGTGGCCGGATCGTCCACCAGCATATTCCCGGTTGATGAACCCATAAAAACCTTTACGCCGCAAACATCGGCGGTGTCTGTCCGCAGCACCTCGTCGATATTATCGTTAGAGGCGCCCATGTAAAACGAATAATTGGCGAGTGAATCTTTTGATCCGATCCGGTACTTATCTTCCAACAATTCCTGTGTCAGTGTGTTGGGAACCGTATTGGGCATTTCCATAAACGAGGTTATGCCCCCTGCAACCGCTGCCCGCGATTCGGTGTAAATATTGGCCTTGTGCGTTAATCCTGGTTCGCGGAAATGTACCTGGTCATCAATGCAGC
>JABDHD010000127.1:6623-10847 GCA_013285685.1 Bacteroidota bacterium | reverse complement strand
CGCTTATCAGGCTAATCCCTTCTGAGCTTGTCACAACTTTTTGTTAACGGCAAACTATTGCTCCAGATCACCGGGTCGTTGTTTACGGGCCGGTGATTCAATTAGCAAAAACGGTTGTCAGACAGCAACGTATACCTTCACTCCTGGAGGTTGACAACTATTGTTATAACGATCATAATCAAACGTATAGGCCCTTGGCGTCCCGCTTTCCCATATTTCGGCCCATGCTTCCCCAACAATAATGGGAATCTCGCCGGATAAGGAATAAATTTGATATTGACCTTCCGGAATATCAACTTGTTCAAAACTGTCCGGAACAAGAGAAAGCGGATCACATTTGCAGCCCAGCAATGCTGTGTAATAACCGGTGTGGTCGGTTTCATAGTTCATATAGACAGCGAATAGGTCGTCGGAGAGGCGGTCAGTAATTTTACCCTGCAGATGATTTTCCATAAACTTGCCCCAAAGCTGACCCATGTCACTTTGTGCCTGGTTGTTTTCGTTGGTTGTTCTTACGGCAATTCCTACAATCGAAAATGCCGGCTCGCTGGACGTTTCAATTTTACTTATCATAGATCCTTCTTTTTAGCAAATAAACATGGCCCCACTGACAGCCGTATGTCAACAGGATTAGCAATAGCGACATTGTTTTTGTCTAACCAAGATAGCCGAACAGGCCATCGACAAAAGCAGATCAAATCCTGTCGTTAAAACGAGACCTTCCTGCCATATACGAACTTCTGCCGCTAAAGCAAGTTTTATGAATTCGGGGACTTGGATTAGCTAACTGTTTTCCCGTATTCCCGACGACTGCGGCGTTGTTTTCTCGTTTTCCACCTATCTCACTCCAGGTGATCAACACCATAAATTCTATTTTAGTGAGAACACAGGCCGCAAATAAAAATACCCTTTTGCATTTTCGGCCAGGTAAATATTTGACGAACGGCTTGAGATATTTGACGAATACACCATGGGGCTGAAATCAGTATTAGAAAAAGTTTCTCAATACATTTTGACGAACGGTATTAATGCTTTGATGAACAGTAATAGGAATTATCTTGGTTCGGCCTATCATTGCAAACGTCATATTATTAAAAAATAAGGCGGCAGACATTTAACAATCAAAAGCGAATAATACTTATAATACACAAGCAAGCCTTTTTGTAGGATTTTACTTTCGCTATTTTTATTCAATATTACCCGGCGCAATTATTAAAGAAATACTTTTTATAAAATAATTTTCACCCAAAAGATATCATTAAATCAACGTTTGGCCTTTAAAATTACTTATGATGCGATTTTTTAGAAAGTACATATTCCCGGCATTATATGGCCTGCTTGCCTATTTTACAATCAGGTTATTGCATGATACCGATATTAGCCTGAAATTTTGGGAAAGACCGATATTAACAAATATTATTGAGATAGGCACGTCCATTATTACCGGGTATTTAGTTATCGCACTTTTCAAATGGCTATTACGGAATTTCCAAAAAAGGTGGGTATTCCGGTTAAATTACCAAACGATAGCGAAGGAAATAGTTATTCTTGTAGCGGCTAATCTTGTGTTGGTTAACATCATATTTCTACCGGTTTCGGCGAACACCGACGACGGGTTATCCTGGGACGATGTTGTGTTTATGAATACCATACCTGCCTTTTATGCCATCATGTATTACGGGATAGTAAGATGCAGTGTGTTCTTTAATGCCTATGTGAATGAGAAGCTTAAATTTGAAAAGATCACGATCACACAACTGGAAACCGAACTGAAATTCCTTAAGGCGCAGTATCACCCTCATTTTTTATTTAACGCCCTGAATACCATTTATTTTCAGATGGATAAAGATATGGAAGGCGCCAAGTTGAGCATTGAAAGGTTTTCGGGTTTACTCAGATACCAGCTTTACGACCAGCAGCATCAAGTACCGGTAAGCCAGGAGATCAACTATCTTCAAAGCTTCATTGAATTACAAAGAATACGCACCAGCCGAAAACTTAACCTGGCTACAACCTTTGACCCGGCTTTATCCAGCCAATTGATTTATCCATTATTATTCTTGCCTCTTGTAGAAAACGCATTTAAATATGTGGGCGGCAATTATGAGTTGTCTATTTCGGCAGCGCTTTGTACAAATACAATAATTTTCAAGGTTGTAAATTCAACGGGTAAAGCCGAACGGCTAATGAATGAGGCTGGGGGTATAGGACTGGAGAACTTGAAACGGCGCCTGGACTTGCTGTACCCGGGAAAGCACAATCTACAGATCAGTAAAGGCGCTCAATTGTTCATCGCCGAAATCAAAATAGAATTATGAATAACAAAATTCGCTGCGTAATAACAGATGACGAGCCCTTCGCACGCGAAGGGTTGACAGGATACGTGGAAAAGGTTGGTTTCCTCGAACTTATTGGCATCTGCGAAGACGCTGTTGAATTGACCCAGTTAATACGCGAACAAAAGCCTGATTTATTATTTCTGGATATTCAGATGCCGATCCTCACGGGGGTTGAATTTCTTAAGTCCATCGTTAATCCCCCAAAAGTTATTTTCGCAACAGCTTATGAACAATATGCTCTTCAGGGTTTTGAACTGGATATTTTGGATTACCTTGTAAAACCTATTTCATTTGAGCGTTTTTTGAAAGCGGCTTGTAAAGCGAAGGAATATTTCGATTTGAAACGGAACCCGGACTTACAAAAAGATAGTTTCACGTTTATTAAAGTAGAAGGAAAGCTAGAAAAACTGAACTTTGATGAGATTTTGTATATCGAAGGCATGGAGAATTATCTCATCATATATACTAATGATCGGCGCCTGATTATACACAGCACAATTAAATCATTCTTTGAAAAACTGCCGCCGGGGTTTATTCAAACTCATAAGTCCTACATCGTTCCGATAGAAAAGGTTACTACTATCGATGGCTGTATGCTGGTGGTGGGTACGCATAACGTACCGGTCAGCAGGAAGCTCAGGGAGTGGGTTCTTGAGCAAATAGTGAAAACAGGATATAAATCCTGACAGAATAAATCGAAATTGGGTAATTTGGCCTGCGGTCTGCGACCAGATAGTCCCTAAGCGGACACTAAGATAAAAAGCGTTCCGGATCTCACCCCGGAACACATCAAATAAACCTAAAAATTCCTGTTCGGATTTTCTTTGCGGCCTTTTGTAAATCAGTTCGCAGTCCGCTTTAAAGTCGCATGATAATTTTGACCGTTCATTAGTATGTTTAAGCTGATAGAATCTCCCGCACTAAAATATTTTCCTGTATGCAACATTTTCATCCCCATGGCATCAATGGCGAAAGAAAGACTGTCGCCATATATTCTCCCGTCGGTGAGGTCTGCGTTACCCTGCGCAGATTGTGCAAAGCCGGTTAGTTTTCCGTCATCGGTCTTGAAGGAATAGTTGAGCGGGTAGCTATTTCCTCCACCCATGGGTAATACACCGGCCCAGCTCCCGCCGATCCCCGTGAAAAATGCAAAGGCAGCAACGAAGCTGCAAGTCAAAAGTAATGTAATGGCGATTTTCCTTTTCATGATGTTTTAATTTATTTAATTTTTAGTCTTACATAGTTTCAGGTAGTAAGCTGTCGCTGTTTTACCCCAATAGGGCCTGGTGATATCCTTGTCATTTTCCTTAGCGTAAAGGCTATCCGCTTTGGCCAGGTAAGGCAGCGCCACTTGTTCCCCGCCACCCGCAAACCGGGGCATACTGAACTTGGCCATGCCCCTTAAATAATAGATTCTCGGGTTATTGGGATTGATGGCCTTCGCAGCTTCCATATGGCCAGTAAACACTTTGCCGTAGATCATGTACCTGGTCATGGGACTGATGGCGATCCGCCAATTCGCTATAAAAGCACCCAGGACATTTGTCTCATCGTTTTCCTTGCCCAGAATTTTTACGGCTTTGTCAAGTTCAATCCCTGCTTCATCAAGCAACGCGTCGCGTTTGGAACCCTCTAGTTTGTCATTTTCCGACAATACTACTTTGCTGTACGCCAGGTAATAATGCGTTATCCAGTCATTATCCCACTTTGCTGCAATCAGGCTGAGTCGTCCGCTTAATTGGGTTTTCTGTAATTGGGCGGTTGCGGTATCAAAATCATCGAAGGTCTTTTTTAGTACTGTTTTCATGTCGTCCTTGCCGGCCGCCTGCTGTCCATAGCCTAAATTTATTCCGGCGGCAGCTAAGAAAATAATGCAGCTTAACCT
>JABDHD010000127.1:0-6613 GCA_013285685.1 Bacteroidota bacterium | reverse complement strand
AGCGGTAACCGAAAATGTTATGGTTGTTAGTGACATTATCAATTCCTAAGTAAATGACCGTAAACCAGTTTTTTACCCTGGCCAAGTGTCCGAAGGCAAGCGCCAGGTCCTGGTAAGGCGGTGTGTGCTCGTTTAAAAACCCTTTACCCGTTGGGTCATAGTATGGCCGCCCGCTGCCATAAGTATAAGTGAAACTAAAATTGGTTTGCCATTTGGTAACGAAATATTTAGTGACCACATTGAGGTTATTTTGGGAAACGAATGTCGGGGTAGCCTCGGATGTGAAATCGCTATAGAGCCTTTTCGTATCAATAAAGCTATAGGATATCCAGTAATCGAAATTTTGGATACTTTTTTTATCCCGCCAAAAAAGTTCAGTTCCTTTTGCGTAGCCGAATCCTGAGTTATCGACGCGGATGTTTGGATCGAGAATTGGGTATTGGTTTGGGTTATACCCGGTATTGAGCTCCCTGACCAGGTCCTTGTAGTTTTTATAATATCCCTCCAGCCTTAGGGTATATCCTGCAGTTGTCCACTGCCAATCCGCTATATAATGGATAGCTTCTTCCATATTTGGCTTTTTCCCGGAAAGTAGATAGCGGCTGTCAGGGTCTTCGAAAAACGTACCGCCCGCGAACGACAGTTGCGCATGATCGCTTAGTTTCACTGCCGCAGACAGGCGTGGTTCTATCGCATTCTGGTTCAGCAACGCGCTATATTCATACCGCACACCAGGGCGAAAGGCCAGCCAGTAAATGGGTGTAAGGCTGGTCTCCGCATAGGCGGAAACCAGCGTCTCTCCAAACTTTCCGGATAGGGTGTCAAAATCCTTTGCAAATCCATACCGCTGGATTTCCGTGCCCGCGATAAGCGTAGCCGAAGAACCCAGGTAACTCGTACCTTCCAGCCGGTATTGGAACCGGTAGTCCCGGTCTGTCAATGGGATGCTGCCAAGGTTGGCTCCCGTCCAACCTGCGTTTTCCTGGTTATGACTGTAAGAAGCGGAGGTGAACAGGCTCCATTTGTCCTTAAATTGCTGCTTGTAGGAAATACTGGCCAGCAATGTATTTGATTGAAGGTGAAAATTTACCGAGTCATTAATGATGAAAGGGTCTGGGGTTACGAGCCCCGCCTGGTAGGCTGCCCCGCTGGCAAATATTTTCAAAATTCCCTTTTTGTTTGGTTTATAAGCATACCGCAGCGACAGGCCATAGCCAAGAGGTGGTTGATAGAATTTCACGTTACTATTGGCCAATCCATAAAATACCCGCAGGTTATTATAATAAGCGGCAAAGCCCAGGGAGGAACTGCCTGATACTTTATCCCCCGAAGTGTAAATTCCGGTCATATTGGCGCCAATGCTGATCTGATCTTTTTCGTCCAGGTCGATGGTGTTTAACTCAAGAATAGAGGATAGCGCCTGGCCAAAACGCGCGCTGTAACCTCCGCTGCTGAATGCTATACCTTTAAACTGGAAAGGTGAAAAGCGTGTAGACTGCGAAACGCCGGGCAAACTGCTGAAAAAAGCGTTTTGAACAACCATGCCGTCCATTAAAATAGCCGTTTCACCGGCATCCCCGCCGCGTACAAACAATCCGGTTTGTGCGCCGGGCTGCTGTACGCCTGGTAAGGTTTCAATGGCTTTTGAAATATCGGACCCTGCCCCTGCGGTACTCATAATGTCCATCGGTTTCAAAACTGTTTTCTCATCGTTGGATACGTCATATGCCCCGGCGGTAATAACCACCTGCTGCAGGTAATTGGCAGAGGGCGTGATTTTTATGGAAAGGTCTTTAACGTCGCCGCTGATGTTTAAGGTTAAGGAGGCCTTGTCATAACCAACGTTGGTCACGACCAGCACCTGGCTGCCCTTTTCCGTTGTTGTAAATGTAAAATAGCCAGTACTGTCAGTCGTTGTTCCATCAAGCGTGTGATCCAGGAACACGTCTGCGCCTTGTACCGGGTTGCTTTTATTATCGGTTATCTTGCCGCTGATTTGACTTTGGGCGTAACACACGCTGCCGGTTAAAAAGACAAGGGTACTAAGGATGAAAATTTTGATAAATATTACTGGCATACCTGCAGCATTTAGTCGCTGCTGGTAAAAGTAGGAGGGCTTTTTTATCCAGGGGCCCGGTAATTGACAAAGGGCACGATCAAATTGATTAACGTCGTTTTAAGAAGCTTAAGCGATTTGTGTAGATTTATTTCAAGTAGTTTTTTAACCGGTCCAAAACCGCCTTTCGGTAACTTTTGCCGATATTGAACTCCTTGTTTCCTATCCTGAACAGATAGTTGTAGATACCGCTAACCTTCTCCAAATTGACGATATAAGATCGGTGAATGCGTATAAAACTTTGAACAGGCAATATTTCTTCCATGTGTTTCATGGTCCCGAGCGAGGTTATGGTTTGGGTTTCGCAAAAAATCCTCACGTAGTTTTCCAGGCCCTCAATGTACAATACTTCGGCATACGCCACTTTGATAAAATCGAGGTTCGACCGGATAAAGAAATAGTTTGCGGCCGGGTTGGGCGGCAGGCCTTCCTGGCCACCCGGAAGCGAAGCGGAAATATTCCTGTTAAAGAGTTTATCAATTGCCTTTAAAAACCTGTCAAATGAAATTGGTTTTAAAAGATAGTCAACCACGTCAAGCTCATACCCATCCATTGCATATTGCGGAAAGGCGGTGGTCATAATAACCGCGGGCGGATTTTTGACAGACCGGATGTAATCGATCCCATTTATACCCGGCATTTGTATATCTAGGAAAAGAACATCAATGGTTTCCTTTCTCAGAAAAGACATGGTCTCCATCGCGTTTTTGCATTTGCCAGCCAGCATAAGGCCCGGCACCTGGCTAATGTAATCCTCCATTATTTCCAGCGCTATGGGTTCATCGTCGGTTATCAGGCATTTCAAATTCATCTCGTTTTTATAAAAACAGTCAATAACCATAACCCGCTCCCGGTGATCAAAAATGTTATCGGCACCAAGTCGGCGAAAGTATTATGCGATCCAAAAGCGTTTGGCCGTGAATTATAAGCGCCATGAATTGTATTGGCAATAGTAATAACAAATAACAGTATCGAAAAAATAGTTAAACCCTTAATGGGCCAATACCGGCTCAGCCGTTGCTTTTCCGGCAGGCTTAAAAATGCTAATGCTAAAAACAGCAATATGCCCAATACGACCAATTGAAACAGGTAAGCAAATATATTAGCATCATTAGGAATATAATGACCGCCGGCCCACCCATAACCAGCGGCGATTAAAAGAATGGCTGAGCACTGGAGTTTAAAATTAATCTTCATATCTTCTATCATCAGGATAGCTTGATTTTCAGCAGCACACTAAACCGGTTATGGTCATTTTTAATCTGGAGATCGTGACGGCCCGGGTAGCAAAGTTCCAATCGCCGTTTCACATTTTTCAACCCTATTCCCTTGTCCGCTGTTGCTTTTATTACTGCATTATTAAGAAAGCTGTTGGTACATTCAAATACCAGCTCATCACCATTCAATTTTAAAAGCACTTTGATCCAGCCATCCGGGTGTTTTTCCAAACCGTGCTTGATGGCGTTTTCGATAAAAGGCAGTAACAATAAGGGCCGGATCCGTTGTGTGTCATTATTAGATTCGACATAAAGGCTTATAGCATCCTGCTGGTGCACCCTGAGCTGCGAAAAAGAAACATATTGTTTGATAGATTGAATTTCTTTCTCCATCGAGATATAAGATTCGTTGCTTTCGTAAAGGTTGTGCCGCAGTATGTCGGATAGAGTAAGGATAGCGTTTCCGGTTTTTTGATCCGTACGCCTGGCCATTCCATAAATCGTATTTAAGGCGTTAAACAAAAAATGCGGGTTGATTTGTGCTTTCAGGCTTTCCAGCTCATTCTCCAGGCGCTCCTGCTGCAGAAGTTCCATGTTTCGCTGCGTCTGAAAAGTATCCGACATAAACTTTCCTAAAGCTAAAAAGCTAAATAAAAGGGTGACGTGAAATATATGAAAAGACAAGCTTGTGGAGGTAAAAGGATTGGTATAAGATAAAAACGGCAAAATTTTAATGGCCCGCTGATTGACATAGAAGGTTTCAAGAATAGTTAAACCGAACAGCATTGAAAATAAAATAGCATACGCCAGGTAATGCCTTTTCAATAAAAAGCGATTGATCAAAAACAGGTTATTGATATAGACCGGTATACCATAAAATACAAGACAAAGGCCAAGAATGATGAAGTAGTCAACTATGTTTTGCCGGGGATAATAATGGAAAAAAGAAAACAGGAGCCAAAAAAGCATATTCCTGCTAAGCCGGTTATTCAACGACAGAAAAGATCGCTTTAAATCCATTCGTTTAAAATGTATACAAACATCCCCTTTTTTTATCTCCTGTTTACGTGTCATGTGACTAACAGCCAACAATTAATGATGAAGGCCGCGATTTATCGGATAAACGTCTCTATTTAGCGATTTTCCAAAATGTTCATCAATACCTATTCTTCATCAGTTTATTCCTGCCAGCCCTCATAAAAGGGTGAATAAACCTAATCACAAGCTATAATTTTAAGCCATTATCTCTGATTGCATACTTACATCCTTTTTTCTTCCGAACTACTACCAGTATCGCGATCCCTGGCAGTCTTCATTTTACTATTACCGAACTTATAAGTAACACCTAATGTAAATCGCCGGCTTTCGTATTCATTGGTCCAGCGAGTATTCACATTATTATAGTTAATCAGGCTTCGGTAACGGTTCCCGAAAAAGATATCTCTTGCTTTAAAACTAATAGATAGATTTTTATCCATTAAAGACTTAGTCAACCCCGCATCTATTTGTGAACCGGCTAACGTCTGTTCCAGGCCTGATATTGATGGGGAAAAATAGGCTTATAAAGAAGATGTTTTTAAAAGTCTAAATGATGTAAAACCTAAATAATTTCTTTGGATTTGAGAACGTCGGGTCTTCATTGACCTATTAAAGAGGCCGCTTATCTTGTATTTCCCTTTTTTACAATGGCGCCCGTAGTCTTTGCTATATTTTTGAAAAACTCAAAATGAAGATTGAAACACTTGATCAATTGGGTATAGTTCCCTTTAGTCGACATGGAACGGGCAATGCGGTTTTTCAAACAAATATTGAATGCAGATTTTCATGAAGCAACAATTGGGGAAGCGGGTGGGAAGCGTCCTGGCGGAAAGAATGTTTTTAGCTAATAAGGCCGGGGATATTGGTGTTATCCTGGATCCAGCAGGGAATAAAATTGGTTTACAACATTCATAATATGGCAGCAAAAATATTTTTATGGATCGCATCTGTATTAATGCTTATCGGCCACCCGTTTGGTCAAATGGAATGGAAACATCGACAGATTCCGTTAGGAACCGGTAAGACAAAAAGTGTATATTTAGAAAATAAAACTTATCATGCAGACTACAATTCCCAATACTCCAATTTATAAAAAACAAGGCCAAGACGCCTTATTTCTAATGTGCGGACTTGTCGGCGGCATTATCTTTTTCCTAACTTATACGGTTTTTGGATTAGCGACCTCTCATTACAACATGTTCAAAGAAACGATCAGTAGTTTGGAATTGGTGAGGTACGGATGGATTCAGCAAGTCAATTTTATTTTTTTTGGCATTTTAAATATTGGGTTTGCTGTCGCTCTTGCTAAAGCGCTGAAATCAAATTGGTACTCGACAGTCCTTGTATTTCTCCAAGTGTCATGCGGCATAGCGTTGATCGGTGACGGTTTTTTTATACATGAACCGATGCACATGGTTTGCGACCTGATCACTTTTAATTCTTCCCTGCTGTTGCTCTTTTTATTCACGCGCCCTTTTTACAAGAACCCTGACTGGAAAGGCTGGATAGTTTATTCAATTTTCACGGCAATAGCGATGATGGCATTTTTAACGGCATTTGGTTTAGCCAATAAAAGTCATGGTTTGGCTGGCTTGTTTGAACGCCTTGCCGTTCTGCCCCGCAGTATTTGGACGATAGTACTGGCAGGTAAACTTTTAACAGGCAAAAACCTGCTGAATTGACCTTTTGAAGGTTAAACATAGCGGTTTTGCTTCCCTTCAAAACTTTTTTCAGCGCGTATTGCCGGTTTGGCCAACTTGCTCTACAAAGCCAATAGTAATCATTATAGTGTATAACGATCACTATCGGATCAAACCTCATCGAATAGACAACGTTTTTTTCCGGTTAAGCTGAGAAAAGCAATACTTTATAAGCGTATATCATTGCAGCAATTAACGAAATTAATAATTTAAAAATGAGAACATTCGATTTTGCGGCCTTTGCCCTAACCTCAGCTTTATTGGTTTGTCACGCAAGTATTGATCCTTCGAAAAAAACAGGTGAAAATCTAAATTTTAAGTTTGGTAATGGAAGAGTGCTGAATAAGGAGCAACATGATGGTTCATTCGTTAGCGTAAAAATTAAAGACTTAAGCCCAAAATTTCTGTCTTTTTATAATGAAGCCACAAGGCTTAACCTTTCTGAAAGTAAACGGTGGCTACTATGGAAAGAAAGATATGACTTTGCTGCGGTTCCGCCTACGCCTCAAGGTGATTCCATAGCGAGGAGGTTACTTGACAAA
>JABDHD010000126.1 GCA_013285685.1 Bacteroidota bacterium | reverse complement strand
CGTGGCATTTTTCGCCATCCTTGTATTTTATAAAAAATGGCGCTGGATTTGTTTTTGGGGGATATTTTGGGCAGGCCTTATTAGCTTTGCGCAGGTATACGTTGGCGTACACTTCCCGCTTGATGTTTTTTGCGGCGCTTTGTACGGCGTCCTGGTTGGCTGGCTTTTTGCGCTGCTATTTTGGAAGATTGACAGGAAGTATGCGCTTAATTTCAATTAAAAAGCTAAAATCCGTTCATCTGTATTATTTTTCTGCTGTATTTTGAAATCGTGAAAAAAAATATTCTGTCAATACTCGGTTTACTGGTCATTCCATTTTTGTCGCATAGTCAATCAGCCGACAAATTTGCGCATGAGGCATTTATGATTACCCGCATGGTGAATAAATTTCACGTCGACCCAAAACCGGTTGACAGTAAATTTTCAGCATCGGTGTTTTCTGCCATGCTCGACAATACCGACCCGGACCGGATTTATTTTATTAAAAGCGATATTGACCAGCTCGCCCCATACCAAAAAACGCTTGACAAGGAAATAGCACATTCCAAAACAGGTTATTTAAACCTTTTTACCGGGATATATCAAGCGCGGCTTAAAACGGCCGACTCCCTGGTTGACATAATTGCCAAAAAAACCTTTCAATTTTAATTTACCGGATAAGCTTACGGCGGCCGAAGACACGACATTCCCAATATCAGTATCAGCCATGCAGCAAAAGCTGGTTAAAAAAATGAAGCTCGAAGTGCTGGACGATTTAGTTGATGGCCTGCCCGGCAACTTTAAATCATTAAACCCGGCAAAGCAAAAGGCTTATGTTGACAGCGCCGAGGCTCCGTTGCGCAAAAAGGCAGCTGCATCGCTAAAAAGGAAGATTGAAGATATCCTTCAAAATCCGCATGGAATAACACAGTATACCGGCCAAATTTACTGCGAAACTATTGCGTCCGGTTTCGATCCGCATACCGAATTCTTTCCGCCCGAAGAGAAAGAGAATTTTGAGGGAATATTAGGCAAGCAACGATTTGAATTTGGCTTTAAAATAAAAGGTGATAAGAGCGGCGGCGTATTTATCGACAACCTGGAGCCCGGCAGCCCGGCGTTCAGGAGCGGAAAGCTAAACAAGGGCGATAAATTTATGAGCGTGCAATGGGAAGGAAAGGAATCTGTGGACGTATCGGAAATATCCGTAGATGAATTTGGCCGGTTGCTCAATGAAAGCAATCATACAATTGCCTTATTTACCGTAAAAAAAGCGGACGGGTCGCTGGTGAAAATATCGTTGCAAAAAGAGCAGGCAGGCAACGATGACGACGATAAAGTGAAAAGCTTTATACTGAAGGGCGCAAATACCATCGGCTACATTTATTTGCCCGTTTTTTACGAAGACTGGGATACCAATAACCAGGGGCTTAATGGCTGCGCTAACGATGTGGGGCGGGAAATATTGAAATTGAAAAAAGAAAATATCGACGGCCTCATACTCGATCTGCGCAACAATGGCGGCGGGTCGGCCGAGGAAGCTACGGAGTTGGCCGGAATTTTTATCGACGCGGGCCCTGTGCAACAGGAAAAGGACCGCGATGGTAAAGTTTACACGTTGAAAGACATGAACCGTGGCACCATTTACGACGGCCCTTTGGTTATTTTGGTGAATGGGTACAGTGCGTCGGCATCCGAAATAGTTGCCGGAGCGCTGCAGGACTACAACAGGGCTGTTATCGTCGGCGCCAATACCTATGGAAAAGCCACCGCTCAAATTGTTTTTCCGATGGATACTACGGTTACGCCCGAAACGATAGCTGACAGGCAAAGCGAAAACTATTTGAAAATAACCATAAGTAAATTGTACCGGGTTAACGGCACAACCGCCCAATTCACCGGCGTACATCCCGACATTGTTTTGCCCGACCTGCTTGATGCTTATATCAGCAAAGAAGCCGATGACCCGGGTGCACTTCGTCCCAGTACCATTGCGCCAAATAAATATTATACGCCATATGCCCCGCTGCCGGTAAAAACGCTGGCCCAAAGTGTTCAACCGGAGATTGATACAAGCCGGTATTTTAATGCCGTTAAAAACTTTGTGGCACAATCCAAAAATCAAAAGGAATTGAAGGATATACCTCTTGATTTAAATGACGCCATCGCAGCCGGCCAGGCCTCCGCTGTGAACGACGAAGCGCTGAGCCTTACAATCGCCACAAAAAAATTCACAGTTCAAAGTAACCAATATGAAATAGCAAGAATGCAGGCGGATAGTTATTTGAAGGAGTTAAACGACGAGTTCAGCCAGCAGGTACTCACCGATCAATATATCAGTATTGCTTATGATGTTCTTGGTAAAATAAAAACTCCGTGATATATTTAGCCAAAAATCACGAATGAAAAAAACTCTTACCTTTTTGCTGTTATCTGCCGCTATAATTGTAATTGTTCCGACGTCTTCTGCCGCGCAGGATGACCCGGGCGCTTACATCAATTCAATCAACAGCGCGCAAATGGTCATGAATAAAACGTACATGGCCTATATAAGCGCCTCGGCACATAGCAGCCGCAAACGGAAAATTGAAAAGCTAAGAGAGCAGGCGGTTGATAACATTGTGATCTGCCAGAATACGATCAATAACCTTTCGCCCTATAAAGGAGATAATTCCCTTCGCCAAAGCAGTATTGGCTATGTAACACTATGTTATAAGGTTTTCAACGATGACTATGCGCATATTGTAAATATGGAAGACATAGCCGAACGAAGCTATGACGAAATGCAGGCTTACTTGTTGTTGCAGCAAGCTACCAATGATACCCTTCAAATGGCCATATCAAGGATGCAAAAAGCCGAGCAGGCGTTTGCAACCAAATATAATGTAACGCTGGTAGATCAAAAAACCGAACTCGGTGAAAAAATGCAACAAACCGACCGGATGGGCACCTACCGCGATAAAGTTTACCTGCTGTTTTATAAATGCAACTGGGAGGATGGGCAAATGACCGATGCCCTTAACCAAAAAAATGTCAGTAAAGTTGAGCAGGACAGGAATGCACTGGACAAATATGCTATTGAGGGCCTGGCTGTTTTGGACACGATGAAAGCTTTTGACAATGATGGCTCGCTGGTAAATGCCTGCAGGCAGGCGCTTGCCTTTTACAAAAGCGAGGCCGAAACACAAATATCATTGCTTACCGACTTTTTCTTAAAGGAAGAAAACTTTAATAAACTAAAGGCGGCAATGGATGCCAAATCAGACAGCCAGCGCAGCCAGCAGGATGTTGACAGTTACAACAAAGCGGTTACGGATTTGAACAACGGCGTCAACACGTTTAACCAGATCAATAACGATTTAAATAACGGGCGCAATAATGCCAATCAAACCTGGGACGCCACGGAAAAAAACTTTATCGATATCCATACGCCGTATTATAAATGACCATCAATAGCAGATAGAAAACTGCTACTGCTACTGCTACTGGCTGCTGCTACTTAAAAAGGTTATCCTCTTAATTTATCCAGCAGATCGCTTAATTGGCCTGCTTCCTCCTCGGTAAGGTTATTTTTAAGGACATCTTTGGTTTTGAATTCGATATCCAATTTGGTAAGAATTTCCATTCCTTTTTCACTGATGCGGATATCAACTGCACGCCTGTCCTTTGAGTTTGTACAGCGCGATACGAGGCCTTTTTGAACAAGCCTGTCGACTATGCGGGATGCATCCGACATTTTATCCAGCATGCGTTCTTTCAGCAAGTTTATCGTGGCCGGCTTTGGGTATTGCCCGCGAAGGATCCTCAGGATGTTGAATTGCTGCTGGGTAAGATTATATCGCTCAAACTGGCAGCGAAATGCGTTACTCAGCCAGCCGTAAGTGTAAGTGACGTTAACAACAGCCTTGTGATAGTTGTCCTCAAACTTGCTGCTTTGTATTTCGTCGTCGATCCGCATCAATCAATAAGTATTATTTGAGTCAAGATATAAGAGTCATGAATCAAGATGAAAAAAATGGATTTTTGTCAATTTCCTGTTGAATCAAAATCTCCCATCAGTGTTTTCCTGACTCTTGGTTCTTGACTCTTGATTCTCATGGGATACAAATATCCATTTATTTTTTAACATTTTTAGTGTCGCGGGGTTTTCCAAAATCCCAGGGGCAATGCAGGCATTTATTTTTGCAGCAATAGCCGCGTTTTAGATGGTATTCGCGGGTAAAAACAAAATTACCGTCTTCGTTTATATAATAGTCAATCTTCTCCTTCAATTCACTCATAAAAGTTTCACCAAAATATCCTCGCCAAATTGTTTTTTCAGATGTATGCCATTGCCATGCAGTGTCCATATTTGCCTGGGTTTGGTTTTTTGTATGGTTAGCAGGATATCCTGCCAGTCCACGTGGTCCGAAATAAATAACGTGTCCTGCTCATTCACCTGCAAATTCTTCCAACCAGAAGCAAACAGTCGTTTTACACCCGTCGCCCTCAAATAACTGTCAAAGGTAAAGGGCGGCACTAAATAAACGTATTCATCCTGGTTTTTCATCAATTTTCGGCCATAAACCTGGTATTTGCCCGGTGGGAAGCCCAGCCTCTCATAAATAGCATTCACCGGCATGATCTTATGGTGTACCAATATCTTTTTTTGTGGCGCGTAGGCGGTGATAAGGTTGATGAGCCGCTGACTTTTACCCAAACCATAAGCGCCCAGCAGGATATTTATTTTAATATCGTTCAGCTTTTTTATTTCGGCAACAGGGTCAGGATGGGTAATTGCCGGATTGGCAAAGGTACTTTCAGTGATCAATACGTCAGTTTCAACCCATTCAAAGGGCTCGCAAGTTGCATCCGGCTGTAATTTATAATCCCCGGTGTACAAATAGCGCACACCCTCGTATTCCATCAACACCTGCGCCGAACCCAGCATATGGCCAGCGGGCATCAGCCGAAGCTCAACGCCGCCAACAATGAACGATTTATCATACGGCACAATATTAAGCTCTGCAGCCGCATTTTTACCATACCGCAACTGCATGAACGCTGCCGTAGCGGCGGTACAATATACCTTGTGATTGCCGCTTATAGCATGATCGGCGTGGGCATGTGATATCATTGCTTTTTGCACCGGCTGAACAGGGTCTATATAAAAATCGCCGTACTTGCAGTACAAGCCATTTTTATCGAAATAAAGAAAATCTTCTTTGATGTTCATTGGTTCACTGGTTCACTGTTGGATTATGGTTGATATTGATCTGACGCGATAATTTGCGTCTCAGACCCGATGACCGAGGCTTACCGGTAAACGCCGGCACGCCGTTCCGAGACGCAAAATATTGCGTCTCTACAATTTTATGAACAAAACAGCTTGTGCAATTTCAATACTTGTGGTATTACCAGTTGCGAGTCGTCGTTGATAATGATATGGTCTGCCAGTAAAGCCTTCTTTTCTTCGGAGATCTGGTGTGCCTCACGTTTTTCAATTTCTTCGTGGCTCATGCTATCCCGCTGCATCACTCTTTTTATGCGCATTTCCAATGGCGCCTGCACCATTATCGTTTGATCGCATAATTTATACGAATCACTTTCAAACATCAGGGCGGCTTCTTTAACCACGTACGGAACGCCCGTTATATTCGTCACCCAAACATCAAATGCCCTGAATGTTGCCGGATGAACGATGCTATTCAAGCGTGTTAAAGCCGCATCGTTATTAAAAACGATTGAAGCGATGTGTTTACGGTTCAAACTACCGTCGGGAAAATAGGAAGCCTCGCCAAATTCGGTCTTCA
This sequence comes from Bacteroidota bacterium, assembly GCA_013285685.1. Classification (GTDB taxonomy): domain Bacteria; phylum Bacteroidota; class Bacteroidia; order Sphingobacteriales; family Sphingobacteriaceae; genus Mucilaginibacter. The sequence goes on along the minus strand of JABDHD010000126.1, from coordinate 5,186 downwards.
GTTCGCTTACCAGTTGCCGGTCATTTACCATTACCGATTTAGCTGCCTCGTCAGCATAAAAAACCGGGATGCCCAATACTTCAAATATTTTGCTCACAGTAGTTTTGCCGCTGCCAATATTCCCGGTTAAGCCAATCTTCAGCATTATTTTTTTATGATAAAATCGATATTTTGCGGTTCGATCTTTACGATCCTGCAATAATCCGGAACCTTGGATATTTTCACCGGCAGTACGTGGTAACCGCCCTTGCGCCAAAGATCAAAGTCGGCGGTGGCTTCAAAAAGGTCTTCGTTGATATCCGCGTAACGGCTTAACGAGGTCATAAAAGTTATTTTAACCTTCTGCGGGAATATTTTAACGTCATCATTGTCCCTGTTATTGATCAGCTTCACCGGGATTTCCAATACCTTTTCGGTAAACTCGTCGACAGGTATATTCGCTTGTATATTTTTAGGGTATATGCTCAAATTCCCTTCCTTTACCGGCTCCAGGTTAACATGGGTATTAACGCTCTCATCAACGCTATCCATTTTCAGTGTATCAGTATTCCAGGAATTGATCCCGTCGATTAAATTGGCCGGGCCGTTTATAATGACATAGGCGGGATTAAGCGTAATATTACCCGATTGGAAAAACTGGCGGCGGTACTTAATGCCGGTTACCAGGTTGACCGGTATCCTTTTCACTTTTCGGTTTGAAAAGTCGAAATAAAGTGTATCCGGTGTAAACGAAATAATTTGCTGCTCGGGTGTTCTTTTGCTGTTGATCTGGTCTTTTTGTCCGGCCAGCACCACAAAGCTTTTATTTTCAAGGGTCTGCAGATCGACGCTTATCGGCTTCCCACCGGCCATTCTCGAGAAAACGGCATCCCATCCTGTGCCATTTACCGTTATGGCAATCGTATCCGACTGCAGGGAATGAAAGGCGCGGCGCTGAGGGGTATTTCTAAACTCCAGCACCGCTTTTGTGGTGTAAGGTTTCGGGTTTGAAAGAACAGCTACCAACCAGGCCAGAAAAGCCAATACCAGGCAGGTGAAAAACACCGACAATCTTCTTCGCTGCGTCGCCGATAATTTTATTAGTGCCATTTTGTTAGGTGAAAGGCAAAAGGTCAAAGGTGAAAGGTGAAGATGCCTAAACCTTTGCCTTTCACCTCCTTTTACCCAATTAAAAGCGAACGGCAAGCAGTTTTCTTAAATGGAGGACGAATACCCCGTCAACCGTTCGCCTTTTACCTCAAATTACGATTTCTTTTCCACCGGAGGCGTGTTTAACGCCTTTGAAGCCTCCAATGATATCGCCGATCTGTCGTGACGTATTTTGTGGCCGCCTTCGGTTTCGAGCAGCACGGTCGTATCATTAATTTCAGCGATCTTCCCGTGCATTCCGGCTGTGGTTATAATTTTGTCGCCTTTTTTTAATTCGGAAACAAATTTCTTTTGATCCTTCGCCTTCTTTGTCTGCGGCCTTATCATAAAAAAATAAAAGACCAAGGCCATTGCACCGAGCATATATAATGTTCGGCTATCAAAACCTGCGCCTGGAGTCTGTAATAAAATAGTTGCTATCATTTTATATGTTCAAATTAATTTTAGTTTGAAGTTACTTCACCAATTAAATGCACATGGTTTTGTGCCGGATTAGTATTGGCGGTAATAGTGATCAGTTTATCCTGCAGGCCCATTTTGGCCTTGCTGTTAAAAGTAACATGTATAACGCCGGCTTCACCGGGTTTAACCGGTGTTTTGGGCCATGTGGGCTTGGTACACCCGCAGGACGCATATCCATCGGTAATAATCAACGGCAATGTGCCCGTGTTGGTGAACTTAAAATCATAAGATACGGTATCGCCGGTCCGTATTCTGCCGAAGTCATGTGTTTCTTTTTCAAACTTCATTTTCGCCCCGTTAGCTCCGGAGCCGTCGGCATTCGCCGCTGTTGAATTGTTGTTTGACTGACAGGCCGAAAAAAGCGTTACGGCCGCCAATAAGCTTAAAAACAGGGTTTTCATGGTTATTCTTCTATTAGTCCTCTGCCTACTTTGTTTATCTTATTTTCACTTTTTAGTTCGATCAAAATCTTGTCCAATATACCGTTAATAAACGAATTACTTTTCGGCGTACTAAACTCCTTTGATATTTCAAGATACTCATTAATGGTTACTTTAACCGGGATAGAAGAAAAATTGATGAATTCGGCGATCGCCATTTTCATCAGCAGGGTGTCGATCATCGCTATCCGGTCGGGCTCCCAGTTTTGGGTTTTCGCGGTGATCAGCGCCTGGTATTCATCGTTGTAGCGAATCGTCTCCTCAAAAAGGCTCACGATAAATTCGCGGTCTTCTTCCCAGTTACCGGTAACTTCGGCAAGTTTGTTCTCTACAGGGTTGTCGTAAGCGAAGTTTTTAAATGTTTTTGCAATCAGGGCCTGTAAAACATCCTTGTCAACCGGCCAGTAAATAAACATATCTTCAAAAACCTGCTCAGCCAGCGACGATTTTAAGATCACCTTTTTAAAGATATGTTTGATGATATCCTTATCTGAATGTAAAGTATCGCCGGTTTTGCCCAGGTATGCAGTATATTCCTCCGACTTTTTTAAATTACTGAACAAGGTTTTTATCAATTCGGGCTCAAAGTCCCAGGCCACTTTGTATTTCTTTTTGCCGGCTAAAAATTCTTTATTTTTTTGCAGCGACAAAATGAACCTGTTGCTCAGTATTTTAACATCAGCGTTCAGGTCCTCGGCCGTTGGCAAATGTTTATTTGCCCTGTCCTGCGCATCGACATCCGCGTAGCCTGCGACTTCTGAAATAAGCGACAGCATCCAGATATACATTTCGTATACCTTATCAACGCCCTGTAATAAATTTTTTTCGTGTTGTTTAATGTCGCCGCTGCGTGATTGATGATACGCGTAAAGCGATTGTAAAACTTTTACCCTGAGGTGCCTTCGGTTTAACATATTGGTAAGAACGATTTAACCCCTAAACTATGATGGGGCTTATTGTAAATTAATAGGTTGATTTCACTTTTTTAATATCCGCAATTCTTTTTTCAGCAATTTTATTTGCCGCTTCAATGGTCGAAATATTTTCGGCTTTTGATAGTTTCAAAACATTGCGGGTAGCTTCATAAATATTTTCGGTTAACTGCATCGTGCGTTTTTTGCTAAAGCCCATTAACTCCGAATAGCAGTTTATAATACCACCTGCGTTTATAACATAGTCAGGCGCAAACAAAATCCCTTTGTCCAAAAGCATTTTGCCATGCACCTGTTCATCTTCCAACTGGTTATTTGCCGAACCTGCGATGATATTACATTTTAATTTTCCAATTGTTTGCGTGTTTATTGTTGCCCCCAATGCACAGGGCGCGTAAATATCGGCATCTATTTCAAAAATAGTATTATTTGAAACCGCTTCCGCACCGTATTTTTTTACCACATGGGCCACGGCATCTTCATTAATGTCGCTGGCATAAACCTTTGCGTTTTCGTCGCGCAGCAACCGCACCAGGTTTTCGCCCACGTGGCCAATGCCCTGAACGATGATCGTGCGGCCGGTCAGGCTATCGTTGCCGTAAAACTCCTTCACGCTGGCTTTTATGCCCATAAATACGCCCAATGCAGCTATCGGCGACGGATCGCCGCTGCCGCCGATCGACTCGGGCACACCCATTACGTGTTGTGTCTCCATACGGATATATTCCATATCCCGCGGATTGGTGCCCACATCTTCGGCAGTTATGAATTCACCGTTAAGGTTTTTAATGAATCGACCGAACTTGCGCAGCAGGGCTTCGGTTTTGTCTTTGCGCGAATCGCCGATGATCACTGCCTTGCCGCCGCCCAGGTTTAACCCGGCAATAGCTGCTTTATAGGTCATGCTTTTCGACAGACGCAAAACATCGTGCAAAGCATCCTGCTCGGTTTTGTAGGCCCACATGCGTGTACCGCCCAGTGCAGGCCCCAATGTAGTGTCATGAATGGCTATAATTGCCCGTAAACCAGTGTCCGGGTCGCTGCAATACACAACCTTCTTGTGGCCAAAAGCTTCCAATTGGCCGAATATTGAATCGTGGGGTGCAGGTATAGACATCAAAGGTAAAATACTACGTTTTGGGCGCGACAAAAGTAGGTGTTTTTTTAATGGATGCAAAGAGTTTTGTTTTGGGGAGTCCGGAAGTCAGAACCCCGGTAACTATCGGGGCCGAAAGTCCGGAAGAGGAAAATGTCATTTGTTCAACAAATAAACGCTTAAGCGTTTAAGGTCCTTGAATAATCAACGCCATTACCCTACTTTTGACTTTCGGACTTTTTGGTCCCGATAGCTATCGGGATTCCGGACTTTTCTGACTAAAAAATGAAGGATCTCGCCTACCTCAATAAATTTTTCGTCAAATACATCTGGCGGCTTATACCAGGCGTGCTGTTTGTAATTATTTCGAATATTTTCGGCGTTTTGCAGCCTCGGATTTTCCGTGTAGCAGTTGACCTGGTTACAGAAAACATCAGCACTTACGAGCTTTTTTCAGGTTTTAGCCGACAGCATATGATCTACCAAGTATTTGGTTCCAGCTTGCTGTTATTTAGTGTTTTAGTATTGATCCTGTCGCTATTACGTGGGCTTTTCCTCTTTTTTATGCGACAAACCATCATAGTGATGTCGCGCCATATTGAATATGATCTAAAAAACGAGATATACAATCACTACCAGGAACTATCGCTCGCCTTTTACCGCCGCCATAACACCGGCGATTTGATGAACCGCGTAACCGAAGACGTAACCCGGGTGCGGATGTATCTGGGCCCGGGCATTATGTATACCATCAATACCGTTGTACTGTTTATTATGGTAATTTATGCCATGTTGGAAGTGAACGTTCGGCTCGCAATTTTTTCAGTTTTGCCGCTGCCTATCCTGGCGCTCATCATCTATTATGTAAATAATATTATTAACTATCGCAGCGAAAAAATACAGCAACGGCTATCCATCCTATCCAGCTTTGTGCAGGAAAACTTTTCCGGTATCCGGGTGCTCAAGTCGTACGTTCGCGAAGCCTCTGTAAGGAAGAGTTTTGCGGCCGAGAGCGAAAACTATAAAACCCATTCGATGGAACTGGTTAGGGTGCAGGCCCTGTTTTACCCGCTGATGCTGATGCTTGTGGGGTTGAGCAATATCATT
>JABDHD010000125.1:1845-11051 GCA_013285685.1 Bacteroidota bacterium | reverse complement strand
CCCTTTACCGTTTGCGACAATTACCGTGCTGGTTCCGGGTCAGCCTGTGAACAAGTTTGCCGCGGATGATCACGGTAATTTTACCGTCAACGCGCCGGTTGGTGCAACCATCCAGGCATCTTTTGCAGGTTACCAACCTAAAAAGGTGACGGTGGGTGACAGTACCACTATCACCATTCTGCTAAAAAACAGCGGCAATTTATCCGAAGTTGTGGTAATTGCTTATGGTACGGAAAAACGAAAGGACCTGACAGGGGCAATTACCAGTATTTCGGCACAGGAGGTTAGTGAAATGCCATCCACCAACCTCGCGACAGCCCTGGCATCGCGCGCACCAGGCCTTGAGGTGCATACTACAAGCACCCAGCCGGGAGCAAGCGCTGTGGTTAACGTACGAGGGTTGAACTCGATAACCCAGTTGGAAGGGCCTTTGTATATTGTCGATGGGGTGGCATTAGTAGGTGATATTAGGAATATTAATCCCAGCGACATAGAATCCGTTGAAATACTGAAGGATGCGGCAGCAGCCGGTATTTACGGCTCACGCGCGGCTGAAGGCGTAATACTCATTACCACAAAAAAACCTAAAGTCGGCGCTACCAGCGTAAATTTCGAGATGTATACCGGCATCCAGGTAAATAATCCCGCCTATCAAATGCTGGGCGCCCGCGACTTTGCGACCCTGCGACGGACCGCATTCCAGGACGCCGATCCCGGCACATTTGGCGCACCCGGAACCGATACTGCCGACTATAAAATATTTAATGCTTACGAACTGCAAAGTATCGCAAACGGATACACCAATTATAACTGGCAAAATGCGATCTTGCATAATGATGCCCCGACGGAAAACTATACATTGTCGGTATCCAACGGAACCGGATCAAACAGGGTATATTTCAGCGGCCAGTACCAGGATCAGGAGGGTATACTGGTTAATACCGGCTATAAAAAATATTCGGGCTTTTTGCGTGATGAAACCCAGATCAGGTCTTTCCTGAAATTAGGGGCCAGCGTTAACTACACACATGATATTACCAATAACGCGGCGCCTAATGAATATCAGCAGTCGCTTACTGAAAGCCCGCTGATGCCTATTTATGATGCCAGCGGTCAACCATTGATTGTTATTGATCAGTCAACGGGCATCCCTACCATCTTTAACCCGGTAACATTGGCGCTGGATGCGACAAACCTGTATACAACCAACCGCACCAACGCCAACCTGTACCTTGATTTAACGCCCGTTAAAAACCTGGTACTGCATTCAAGTATAGGTGCAGATATTTACCAGGCGGAACAGGATACCTACTATCCAAGAACCACCGGCCCCGGCTATACGCCGACCGATGGATTTGCAGAGATCTATAACACCCGTGCCACCGACATTTTATGGGAAAATACAGCTACCTATAACCTGACAGCGGGAGATCATGAGGTTAACCTGCTGGGCGGTTTTACATTTGAAAAGCACGAAGATTTTGCGACAGATTTGCAGGCGGATCAATTTCCTACTGACCTGCTTTCCTATAAAGCAATCGGCAGCGCCGGCCAGAAATTACAGGATAACAGCAACTACGACGGCTGGGCAGTACGCTCGTTATTTGCAAGGGCTGTTTATAAATTCAAAGGGCGTTATATTTTTAATGCCACGATACGCCAGGACGGTTCCAGCCGATTTGGCCCCAACAACAAGTTCGGGGTTTTCCCGACAGTGAGCGGCGCATGGAGGGTAATTGACGAACCATGGGTTGGGTATAACGTAAAAACATGGCTCAGTGATTTTAAACTGCGGCTAAGCTACGGCCTCGTGGGTAATCAGAACCTGCCTTATGACGCCATCTATACACGTTACGATCCCGCCACCTATCCGTTTAACGGTTCCTCCGTAACCAGCGGCTACGCTGCTGCAGGTACAAACGGCGTATTCGGCAACAATTCGCTGCAATGGGAAGTGCAGCACCAGCTGAACGCCGGTACGGATTTAGCGTTTTTGGATAATCGCATTCAATTGACCGTAGATGTTTATAATAAGGATATCAGCAGTTTGTTAATGCCGCTCCCGCTGGCGCCTTCATCGGGTTTCCAGACCGAATATGTAAACGTTGCCGCCATGAATACAAAGGGTATCGACGTCGCGTTAAAAATAACACCTATAAAGACCAAGGATTTTACCTGGCAAACCTCGCTCAATTGGTCAAAATACAAGAGCGTTGTAACTAAACTATTCCCGGGCAGGGATTCAGTAAACCTCGCGCTGCGGGTTGGCCTGCCGCCAAGTGGAACCTATGTTAATTATGTGTTTAACGGCTTGTACCAGGCAGGCGATAACTTTGCACTCGATCCAAACGGCAAACCGGGCGACATCAAGATAAAAGATATTAACGGCGATGGTAAGATAACACCTGAAGACGAGGAGGTCGTAGGTTCGAGCATTCCAAAAGGATGGGGCAGTTTCTGGAATTATTTCCGGTACAAGAGCCTATCGCTTACTATATACAGCACCTATGAATACGGGCAGCAGCTCAATAACCTTACTTTTACAGATTTGACATACTATAACGCGTTATATGGAAATGCATCAAATGTAACCGTGCAAGGTGGCAATTACTGGACGCCGACCAATACCAATACCAATATCCCAAGACCAGATGCCTTCGGAACGTCATTGAAAACGCTTCCGGGCGGCCCGGGTCAGGGGTCAAGCTACTCTATACAAAATGCAAGTTATTTCAAAATTCAGCATATTACGCTCGCATATGATTTTCCGTCCCAGCTACTGGATAAAATAAAAGTACACAGCCTGAATATTTATGCACAGGTGCTTAACCCGTTCCTGTTTACAGGCTATAAGGGTGTCGATCCGGACGTGGCCGGTGCGGACGCAGCAAATGAGATTTATCCACGTTATCGTACGTTCCTGCTTGGAGCAAAATTTGGGTTATAACATAAAAAAATATTAATATGAAAAGTATTACACAATATTTAAAGAAATTATGGCCGGTTGGCCTGGTGGTAGTGCTCCTGCAGGGCTTCAGCAGTTGCCGCAAAGAACTGAACTATACTCCCGAAGTATTTGTTTCGGCACAAAGCGTTTATAAGGATGAAGCCGGGGCCATTGCCGGGGTAACCGGCATCTATCAGCAACTGCAAACGCTTAAAAAATCTGACTACCAGCTCATTGGGGTAATTGGCACCGACGAGGCACGTTGTTGCTACCAGGCGCAGGGATATGGCGCTTATTATGCGGGTATAGTTGGTATGGATGTTTACGACATTACATTTAACAGCCAAAATGCCGATGTTACCGGTTTTTGGACAGTCTGTTACCAGGGCATCGCTAACGCAAATGCGGCCCTGTTATATATACCACAGATTAAAAACTTTGCCGAACCTGCTGTACAAACCCGCCTGGAGGGTGAGGCCCGCTTTATGCGCGCGGTGTATTACTTTTATTTAGTACAGTTATATGGCGATGTGCCCATGCCCTTAGAGAATACATCATTTGCAAACGGTTTGCCCCGCGTGCCGCAGGCGCAGGTTTATAACCAGATCGAAACTGATCTCAAGTTTGCTGCTGCAAATTGCTGGCCCAAAAGCAAACTTACCGGCAATGATATAGGCCGGGCGAGCGTTGAGGCAGCCAAAGCGTTGCTGGGCAAAGTGTACCTGACCTTGCATGATTATACGGACGCAAAAACCACTTTCGAAGACCTGATCAATAACTATAATATTAGCCTGCTACCCAATTACGCTAATTTGTTTGACGGACAGCATGAAAACAATGCAGAATCCTTGTTTGAGATACAATACTCGACAGACAATACTAATGATACGCAGGGTCTTCAAAATCTCTATGGTTCTTACGCGGGACCGCCAATACAAGGGGAAACCTGGAATGTACACACCCCGGGTTACGGCGGTACCGTAGTGTGTACTACTGCATTTTATGCAGATTCAGTTTTTGCGAGGCCTTATACCTGGGAATATCAATATGATGCCCGTTACAATGCATCCATCAATGGCTACCGTTATGACCCCAACTCTGGTTCCAGCGACTACTGGTGGTGGGATCCGGGACAACCCACGGTCAAGAAATATGACATTAGTTCCAGCGATATCGATGCCTACCACTCAGGCAAGAACCTGTACTACCTGCGCTCGGCCGACGTATTCCTGATGTATGCCGAAACGCTTAATGAGCTGGGCCAGACACAAGATGCATTAGCGCCACTTAACAAAATACGCGAACGTGCTTTTGGTAACAGCAGTCTTGATTTTACAATAACCGACCAGGCCACATTGCGCAGTGAAATAATGGACGAGCGCAGCCGCGAATTGGGAGCAGAAGGATGGCGCTGGTTCGACCTTAAGCGTACGGGTTTGCTGGTATCTCTTGTACAGCAGCGTGACAATCCTTATGTAGAGCGGGGTGGCGGCAGCGATCCACATCCGAAGCAGAATATATCGGCAATAAATAATCTATACCCGATTCCGCTTACCGAACTTCAAAACAACCAGGCATTGGGATTGAAAGCGCAGAACCCCGGATATTAATTACTAAAACAGGATAAATGAAATTTAAAAAGCGCCCGGTTATAAGCTATTTACTGCCTTGTTTGCTGCTGCCGTCCATAAACGCATCGGCACAAAAAATAACAAAATACGATGATAGCCTGGTGGTCAGTGAAGGTCAGGCTTCAGTAGCCGTAAATTATAAAACCGGACGCTTAAACTATCATTTTGGCAATGGTGTTGTACTAAACAACACCATTGCCTATGTAGATGAGCTTTCGTCAGGCTATCTCGCCAGCCCGGCATGCAGGATTCACCAGGCTTCGGCAAATGAGTTTGATAACGATGGAGGTAAAGGTATCCGGCTCGTCATCAGGCATTCGGGCAATACCCCCGGCATAACCCTGATCCAGCAGGTTTTGCTGTACCAGGATCATCCCTATATCCTTACAAATCTTTCCGCTGTAAAAGGTGACGGCACCGATGAACAAATTGAAACGCGTGACATCTGCGCGCTTGCGGTGTTGCCGCAGGAAGATGGAAAACTATTTCAGCCCGGTGAAGAACCCAGGTTCCTCGATGTCCCGTTTGATAATGATAACTGGTCGCACATACTGGAACGCAAATGGGATAGCGGCAAACCCGTTTTTACCGGCATCAGCTATGAATTTGCGTCGACTTATGACAACGCGAAACTATCTGGCCTGGTGATGGGCAGCCTGTCGCACGATTTCTGGAAAACCGGTATTGTTTACCGCGCAGCCAAACAAAGCGGGGAGATCGATTCGCTTAAAATATATGATGGCGCCGCAACGGCAGACAACCCGGCGCTTCCGCCGGATTACGGCGGCAACGACGGTACCCATGATCATACACTCCATGGTACCATGAAGGGCGGCACGGTCAATTCGTCTATTATTTTCCTGTGCGCCGGTGATGTGCGTAAGGCGTTTGTGGAATATGGCAATGCCAACGTAATGTTAAACGGCAGGCAAACCTGGTCGGGCAACGCGCCGGTTTACTGGAATAGTTTCGGTGTTGAAGGCGTATTGGGCTATGAGGGTAAAATGATGCCCAAAGACTTAGTTAAAATACCGGAGTTCATTCAAACGCTCGATAACTTCAATAAATACTCAAAACCAGTTATCAGTATCGACTCTTACGACCAATCTATTTATACGACAAGCCTGTTAGCTTCTTTCGGGAAATATATTGAAAAAAAGAACCAGCAGCTGGGGTTCTATTTTATCCCGTTTGCCAAATGGGCCTGGAAGAATAATACAGAAAACACAAAGCTTGAAGGAACGGATTATAATTTATCAGATGTAGTACTTCGCGATAGCAATAATCAGCCTATCTGGTTTAAAGATGGCGACTGGGGCTGCCTTGCCCTGGATCCTACTCACCCGGCTGTTCGTCAATTTGTTATTTACAATTTAAAGCAGGTGAAGGCTATCGGCGCCAAATTTATAAAGATAGATTTTTTGACAGCGGGCGCATTGGAGTCGACCAGGCGTTATGACCACAATATACGTACCGGCCTTCAAGCCTATAACTACGGAATGAAAATGCTAAAGAGTTTGGCAGACTCAATTTTGGGTAAAGATATTTTTATAACGGAAGCTATTTCTCCCATGTTTCCAAGTCAATATGCGCATACCCGGTTTATATCGACGGATGTTTATTCGCACCTCCGGGATGATGAGCCTGGTTTTCCGCATTACGGCAGCACCGAGGGATCGCTGGCAAACGGGTCGCATTTATGGTGGGTGCAGGGCACGCTTTGGCCTTATACCAACCTGGATGTAAGCATCATGAAAAATTTCGAAAAAAACCCGGACCTGGGTGAAAAGGAAGTTAGGGCGCGTTTGTTTGCCATGATGTCGATGGGCAGCATTCTCGGCGACGGTTCCGACTACCGGGATAAACTGGCGGCAGACAGGGCAAAAATTTACCTGGACAATAAGAATATCTGTGCGTTTTTCGCTTCCCCCAAAGCATTCACACCGCTAAAATTTGCGGATGGTGAAACGCTGGACCAGCAAATAGCCTTTTACCTTCCCGGGACGGAAACATTGCTGTCGCTCTTCAATTTCGATAATAAAAAACAGTTTGATCAAACATGGCGCCGTGCGGATTTAGGGCTTGGCGACGGTGATTATGTCATCAAAGATTTTCTTAGTGACGAGCCGGTCGGCAGGATTGCCAAAGGGCAGGACACATTCTCGCTGAATGTTCAACCTGCTGACGCAATGATGGTTAAACTGGTGCCTTCTAATTAAAAATAAATATATTTAGTAAATAAATTAATACCCTATGGAAGTAGAAGCCTGGATAGAGCAAGTCAGTATTCCCACTTACGGAACAGGGAAACCCGAAAAAAATCCGATGTTTCTGGAAAAACGGGTGTACCAGGGAAGCAGCGGCGTGGTCTATCCTCACCCTGTAATTGAAAAAATTGAAGACGAAAAAAAGGACAGGGAGTATACCGCAGTATTTTTAGAGAACGAATACCTTAAGATTATGATACTGCCCGAGTTGGGAGGCAGGGTACAGCGCGCTTACGATAAAGTGATGAAGCGCGACTTTGTTTATTACAACCAGGTGATCAAGCCAGCGCTGGTAGGCCTGGCAGGTCCATGGATATCGGGTGGTATTGAATTTAACTGGCCGCAACACCATAGGCCCAGCACATTTTTGCCCGTTGATTACAAAATACAGGAAAATGCAGATGGCAGTAAAACAGTTTGGGTTAATGAGTTGGAAGTAATGTTCCGAACCAAAGGCATGGCCGGGTTTACTTTATACCCCGGCAAGGCGTACCTCGAAATCAAAGGTAAATTATTTAACCCCACGCCATTCCCGCAAACCTTTCTTTGGTGGGCCAACCCCGCAGTAAAAGTAAATGACGACTACCAGTCTATTTTTCCGCCGGATGTTTATGCCGTATTTGACCATGGTAAACGGGACGTATCCGACTTCCCTATCGCTACAGGAACCTATTATAAGGTTGATTATGCCCCCGGCACGGACATTTCGCGCTATAAAAATATCCCGGTGCCGACATCATACATGGCCATACAATCAAAATATGATTTTATGGGCTGTTATGAGCACGATACGCAAGCCGGTATGCTGCATGTTGCCGACCATCACGTATCGCCGGGGAAAAAACAATGGACGTGGGGAAACGGCGATTTCGGCAAGGCCTGGGACCGAAACCTGACGGATGAAGACGGCCCATATATTGAATTGATGACCGGTATGTTTACCGATAATCAGCCCGATTTCTCCTGGATTCAGCCTAATGAAGGAAAAACCTTTGAACAGTATTTCATGCCCTACGCCCGTATCGGGATGGTTAAAAATGCGACAAAGGAAGCCATGATAAATGCCGGGCTTGATGGCAAAGACTATTTTGTCAAAGTATATCCAACAGCTGTTTATCAGCAAGCAAATGTCGGGATATTGAGTAACGGCGAAATAATTAAAATATTTACGGCCGATCTTGCTCCGGATGCCGTTTTTGAAACAAGTTTCGAATTGCCGGCGGGTGTAAATGAGGATGAACTTGAGGTAATCGTTTCTACAGCCGGGGATGTAAAACTGGTCAGCTTCCGGCCGGAAAAAAATATCGATAAAGAAATACCGCCCGCCGCGACAGCTGCAAAGCTGCCGGAGGATATTGAACAAATAGAGGATTTGTACCTCAACGGGCTGCACCTGGAACAATATCGCCATGCGACCTATAACCCGATGGATTATTACGAAGAAGCGTTGCGCCGCAGCCCGGAAGACGTACGAAATAACAATGCCAAAGGCCTATTGCTGCTTAGAAGGGGACAGTTTGTAAAAGCGGAGCCTTATTTCAGAACGGCAGTTAAAACTATCACCAAACGAAACCCTAACCCGTATGATGGCGAGCCATACTTTAACCTTGGTTTAAGCCTTAAGCTGCAGGGTCGCTTAGATGAAGCGTATGATGCCTTCTACAAAGCGGCCTGGAACGATGCGCTACAGCATAGCGCCTATCTTGAACTGGCGCGCATCGCATCAACCCAAAACAAAACAGAGCAAGCGCTGGGATTGGTCGAAAAATCGTTAATCCGCAATTACCACAGCCATCCGGCACGTCATCTAAAAGCCGCCTTGCTGCGGTTAAGCGGCAAAAATGACGAAGCCCTTAAACTCATCAGCGAGTCATTGGCGATTGACCCATTCAATTACGGCTGTTTGTTTGAGCGGTATTTGTTGCAGGGGAACAATAAACACAACCTGGAAGAATTGCTTGGACTGATGCGCGGCGAAGTCAATAATTATCTCGAACTCTCGCTGAGCTATGCCGCCGCGGGTCTGTACGGCGCGGCATTAGCTGTGTTAAACTGCTACAGTGAAGTTTACGGTAGCGAAAATCCGTTAATATGCTATTACCAGGGCTGGTTCGCTTCAAAATCAGGGGATGAGCAAAGTGCTAAGTTGTTTTGCGCCGAAGGATCGGCCAAAGACGCGGGCGCCTGTTTCCCCAATAAAATAGAGGAAGTGCTGATTTTGAAAAGCGCGATAGCCATTAATCCCGCGGACGCAAAAGCCTATTATTACCTGGGCAATTTGTGGTATGATAAAAGACAGTATGACGAGGCGTACTTTTATCTGTAACGGCATCATAAACTATCTTTAACCTGTTATGATGA
>JABDHD010000125.1:921-1835 GCA_013285685.1 Bacteroidota bacterium | reverse complement strand
ATAAAAGACAGTATGACGAGGCGATCGACTGCTGGGAAAGGTCAGCTAAATTAGATAATAGCTTTCCGACCGTTCACCGCAATTTGTCGCTTGCTTATTATAACAAGCTAAAACAGCCTGAAAAAGCGCTTGCCGAAATGGAGCAGGCCTTTAAGCTCGATCCAACCGATGCCCGGGTTTTGATGGAGCTGGATCAGCTTTACAAGGTAACCGGAAAGGCGTTGGATGAACGCCTTAAATTTCTTGAAAGTCACATAGCTCTTGTAAATGAGCGCGATGACCTTTACCTGGAGTTTGTTACGTTGCTCAACAGCCTCGGGCATTATGAAAAAGCAAAACAATGGATAGCTGAACGCAAGTTTCATCCTTGGGAAGGAGGCGAAGGGAAAGTAGTGGGCCAGTTTTTATTAGCCCATATCCAACTGGCAAAACTGGCCATTCAAAACGGGGAACATCAGAAAGCGATCGACCTTTTATCCGCCGTTGAGCAATACCCCGAAAACCTTGGTGAAGGAAAATTATACGCTACCCCCGAAAATGATATTGATTACCTGGTGGGGTGTGCTTATGAGGGCTTGCAATTGCACAACCAGGCCAAAGCTAAGTTTTACGCGGCGACAAAGGGTAATGCAACACCGGTTCAGGCGATCTATTATAATGATCCGCAGCCCGATAAAATTTTGTACCAGGCGCTTGCATGGCAAAAGTTGGGCATGCCGGATAAGGCCGAAGAAATATTTAAACGCTTTGTAGCGTTCGGCGCCGCACATATGGATGCGGAAATGCGCATCGATTATTTTGCGGTCTCGCTGCCGGATATGCTTGTTTTTGACGTGGATATTAACCGCAGCAATTACATTTTCTGTAATTACCTGGTGGGACTTGGTAAACTGGGCCTGGGTCAAATTGAAGAA
>JABDHD010000125.1:0-911 GCA_013285685.1 Bacteroidota bacterium | reverse complement strand
GAAGAAGGGAAAGTTTTGCTGAATAAAGTTTTGGAGATGGATATAAATCACCAGGGCGCCGCCGTGCACTTGCAAATGACAGATTATTTTGAGCAAATAAGCAAGATTTATGATAGAGAGTAAAAAACGGGAACTGCACGTTTCAAGCGCACCTTGTGGCGAGTCAGGCAGTGATCCGTTGTACCTCATCACACTGGCTAATGATCACGTTGTCGTCGAAATCACAAATTTGGGGGCCATCATAACAGCCATTTTTGCGGCTGATAAAAACGGTCAGCAAAAAAACATAGTCGCAGGTTACCAGGTTATAGATGACTATAAGGATAACCCCCATTACTTTGGCTGTTTGCTGGGGCGTAATGCAGGACGCATTGCCGGGTCGAAGTTTGAATTGGATGGCGACACTGTATTTCTTTCAAAAAATGACGGGCAAGATCATCTTCATGGCGGGGTAGAAGGGTTCAACAAAAAGATATGGATGATAAAATCCTTCACACAGGAGGAATACGAGGTGGGTGTAACAATGGAATACCTGAGTGAAGATGGCGAGGAAGGTTATCCCGGTAATTTATGGGTTACGGTAAAATACTCGCTCGATCATCATAACAGGTTAAAGATAGTTTATGATGCCGTTACAGATAAAAGTACGCCTGTTAACTTGTCCAACCATTCTTATTTTAATCTCAGCGGATTTGAAATGCCCGACATCCTTGGCCACTGCCTTTGGGTAAATGCGGCAAGCTATACCGAAAGCGATAAAGAGAGCCTTCCAACCGGTAAAATTTTGCCGGTCTCAGGGACGGCAATGGATTTTTCGAATAGCAAGATGATCGGCGCCGATATCGATAAAGTACAGGAGGAAGACGGTTACAACCATAATTTTGTGCTCAATGACTACGACGCTCAGACGG
>JABDHD010000124.1 GCA_013285685.1 Bacteroidota bacterium | reverse complement strand
TAATGAGGCCCGTTACATCCATGGCGAATACGGCAAGGGGCAATGGACATTTTACGGCGGACATGACCCTGAAGGCTACCAGCATAATAACGGCGACACGCCGACTGACCTTTCCCTGCACCCTAACTCGCCGGGTTATCGGCTCATTTTAAATAATGTACTGTTCCCAGCGGCGAGGAGGAAGAAGATGAAGACCTAATACTCACCTTTGAGGCCAGGGACCCAACAGGACAAAAGTCGAACCACTTTTTTGAAGATTTGAAACGATTAGCCAATATCGCAACACAGCTAAAAACGAGTTTGGTCGTCTAAAAGCCTGTATTAAAAGCGATTAAATTTTAGTTTGCGTTTTTACTTAAAACGGTAGGTAAAATTATATTTCCGTTTTTGATTCGACTTTTCCTGTTTGGGATCCAGGTTGTATTTTTTTTCGTTCAAAAAACGAAGCCAAATAACATTTATCACGCACAGAAATTGTCATCTTATATCTTTCGTGTTCAGGTATTTCAATGCTTCATGCAACGCCGGGTCTTCATCCCGGATAATATTCCTGGCAGATTTTTTTACCTGTATATCTATTCTCACCCCGCGCTGCTGAGTTGGCGTCTTATCTGGATAATAAATGCCATAACCAGAGTGAGTAATACCGAGTTTGCCTCCCATAGGAATAAAGGATACCGCACCATCGAGACCGCCAGTCTGGCTACCGATGGTAACTGAATGTGGAATAGTCTGCAACGTCATTACCGTATACTCGCCTTGGCTTTGACAGCGCTCATCGGCCAAAATGATCACCGTTCCGCTGTACGGATGCGGGTTAACGCTGCCCACTTTGGGTGAAAGCACCCATTTAAAATAACCGGGCTCGTCGGGCATTATTTTCGTTTCAATATCAATTGGCGTAGGACCGGGTAGAAACATATCGAATATGCTGTAAAAGGCATCGTCGTCCATATAGCTGCGCGAATCGAAGATTATGGCTCTTTTGGTACGCATCAGGGCTTTTATCGTATCCGCGTTTTTTCCCCACGACTGGTCGGTGTACACCTTGATAATAGATTTGCCGATCATTTCGTAGCCTTTATCATTGACAGTATAATTGTTTTGGTATTGCCAGTTTCGTTTCGATGCAGGAATGCTGCTGATCGCCGCAGTAAACGTTTTGGCTCCGCGTTTAATCGTAACTCTTTCGGTGGTATCCGTGGTCCGCAGCAATGTATACATCAATCCCCTGTTTAGCGATGATGAATTTGATGAAGAAATATAAGGTTTAAACCGGGCTATCCGTTTAGCGATCTGTTCATTATTTATAGCAACAAGCAAATCGCCCTGTCTAATGCCTGCTTTAGTACATCGGCCTGCATCGTCTATGTGCGTAATCACAACCGTATCACCCAGTACAGTGGTATAAAACGGCAGCAGATACTTACCCCATATATCATCACGACCGTATAGCTGCGCATGGCCGTCATGCAGCGCTACTGCCAGTTGCAGCAATATTTTATAATAAGCGGCGGTATCTTTTACATTCCGCAGCTTCGGAATAAAACGGGTTAAGACATTATTCCAGTTTTCAGCGGTAATAAACTTATACGGATCGTAATAATTAATGGCATTCCAAAAGCGCGCCAGAAATAGTAACCGGTACTCCGCCGTAGGCCAGGTCATCTCGTCGTATGCTTTTTCTCCGCTGTAATCGGTATAGTTATTAAACTTTGCAAATCGATTGTTCCCTCGGTTGCGATGCGTGTAAATAAAGAGCAGCTTGTTGCGGTTTTCCTTATTTAATATGGAAGAATTTTGCAGCCAGCGCAAGTCGTGATTTTTTGTAAAAATATCGCCGGATAGTCGGGCGATCTGCGGATCCGCAATAGCACCCGCAGTCATGATCAGTTCAGTCAGTTCGTTGTTGAACTGTATCTTGTCCTTTGTCGATGTGGCTCCGCGGACATGGGCAATGAAAACCGAATCCCAGTCGATGGTACCTCCGGCTACATTAGGGTGATGATACTTAAGAAAACCCCACACTTTGCAGTATAAGGCAATCCGTTCAGTTTGGGTTTGTGCTGTAGCTACGTGCGAAAAACAAAAAATGGCAGATGCAGAGACAAACAAACCACATAACGGTGATTTCGCTATAAAATTCATTTCGGTACGATTTAATTCAAAGACGAGGGTACCGATTGAAAGGTTGCATCTTTCGGAAATTACAATCTGCAAAAGGACGGTAGCAAAAGAGCCTCAAATCTTTCGACTTGAGGCTTTTGACTTTCTTTGTAACGGGAGCAGGACTCGAACCTACGACCTGCCGGGGACGTGTTTTTTAATTATAAAACAACCAACTCACCCCAAACTTCAGCAGGTGATCCATTTGCGGGTAGCGGTTGATGGTATAAAACCCGGGACTAAGCAGGCCCTGGTTGGCATAATCATACATTACAAAAAAATTGGTATGCTGGATGGTGCCTTTAATAAATACAGTAGCAACCGGGTATGATGAAAAAGTAACATTGGGGCCATTGTAAAACTGGCCGAGGCCGGGGGCGTAAGATGGTGCGGCGTATTCGGTATTGTAGCGCACATCCATCCCGATATTGGAGTACAGCACTTTAAAAAACATGGCTTTATAGTAAAAGCTGGCGTAGTTATACACCTGCGGCGTACGCAGGGTATTCTGGTAATCGGACTTTTGATAAACGATATAGTCGTCAAAATGCCAGCGGCGCCAGGTGAGGCTTTTGCCCAGGCTCACTTTTAACACATTAATGTCCGACGTTAATTGCGTGGGTGTTGCGTCTATTCCATTGGGCTGTGCCTGGAAATACAAGTAATCGCCAACAAGGAAATATTGAACTTTCAGATCAAGCCGCAACGGTTCATTGATATAGTTGAAAGACAGGCTGTTGGTTTTGGTATCGCTGAATGTGTTGTGAAAAATAAAGTGGTTGGATATCCAATCGGTATAAACCATTGGCGGCGACGCGTTTTGTGTGTATCCTTCCAAAATGATCTTCCCCACTTTGTCGTTGCCGGCAACGGTAAGCCGGGCGTCATACAAAAAATTACCAAAGTCGCGGCCCGCGGCTACCTGCTGAACGTCACCCTCCAGCAAAAGCCTGTCGCTCAGCTTATAGCTCACTTTGCCTTTAAGCGTTATATCCTGGAATGAACTTCCTTGTTCCTTTACCCGCCCGTTTACCCGGTTGCCATACTGATCCAGAACCGTGTCGGCTACAAACTGGCTATAGGCATAAATATCCTGCGTCAGGCCCACATCCAGCTTCGCTTCATTCTTCGCGGCGTTTGGATTCTTACTTCGGAGGTAAAAACTGTAGGAAAACGTATTCTCGAGATGGTGTACCGTGAGCGAATCCCGGGCAAAGTTCGATTCGAAGTAATAGTCGGGAAATACATGGTAGTTATCCTGGTCGTTTTGGATAAAGTTGTACACTTTGCTGTCATAGTGCAGTGTGTAAGCAACCCGCTGGGTGGGCAATATGCTCGAATTCCCTTTTTCTTTTTTTGTACTGTCAATCCGGCCTATGTAATACGTTTGTTTAAGATATAAGCTGGTGCCTTTCCAGTTCTCATAAGTATTTGGTAAGCGTACCAGCTCGGTTGTTTTGTCCAGCGATCCTACTTTAAATATCGAATCGTTCAGTATCGAGCCCGTTATTGGCGCTTTCAGGTCATTATAAATGATGTTGGCCAGCAAATTATAGCGCTTGTTCTTCGATTCGTACCAGGTAAACCCGGCCACATTCACATTGCTTACATTTTGCGCCAGCACCTGGTTGCTGCTGTAAAAGCCCTGCGATCCCAAAAAATTCAAATTGAACCCGATGTTCAGCCTCGGATTGACGTTTCGGGCATAGGTACCCTTAAATAGCTGCTCGGCATGACCGCCCAATACAAAAGACAGGTCGGTAAAAGGCGCCCGGGCGCGATAGTAGCTCACATCCTGGGGGTTCATCCAATAGGCGTCCAGTTCATGCAGCCCGGGATCAAAACCTATAGCGCGGGAGGGGTCGAACAAAAGGTCCCGTTCGGGCAGGCCTGTGTTACCGAGATAGATTTTGGGATCACGTGGTTGCAGCAGCGGGTTATAATTTTCAAAATTCGTAAGGCCGGTATCAAGGGGCAGCAGGTGCGTGCTGTCTTTTAACAGCTGCTCATTTGTTATGCGGATGAACTTCGAGCTAAAAACAACAGTGTCTCTCTTGTGCTCCAGCTTTTTTCGCATAGAATCCAATTGTGCATCGGCACTAATTGGTTTAACAACGGCTGTATCGTTATAATTACGTTTTCCGGGCTGCTGACCGGGGTAGTTTGGGTTCGGATTATTCGGATTATTGGGATAGGTTGGCACCTGTGCAAAAGCAGCATGCGTCACAATACACAGCAACAGCAAAAGAAAATATTTCAATTTGTCGCGCATTACTTCCCTGCTATCAGCTCTTTTAATATCATCGTCATTTTTGGTTCAGCCTCATGCGCCACCTTCAGTATCTCCTCCAGCGAAACGGGCTGAAGCACATCATTAAAACCCTCGTCGGTTAATACCGAGATGGCAAAAACCGGCAAACCCATATGGTTGGCTACAATCACTTCCGGCACGGTGCTCATCCCCACCGCATCCCCGCCTATTGTCCGTAAAAACCTGTACTCGGCCTTCGTTTCCAGGTTGGGGCCGGTTACCGCAACATAAACTCCCTTATGGCAGGTTATATTGTTTGCTGCCGCGATCTTTAATGCCTTATCTATCAAATCCCTGCGGTACGGCTGGCTCATATCCGGAAAACGCGGGCCCAGTTCGTCTTCGTTCCTGCCGAGCAAAGGGTTATCTGCCTGCAGGTTAATATGATCCTCGATCACCATCAGCGCTCCTTTTTTAAAAGCCGGGTTTAATGAGCCGCTTGCGTTTGATACAAAAAGCGTTTTTATGCCAAGCATTTTCATCACCCGCACCGGGAAAGTGATCTGCTTCATGGTGTAACCCTCGTAATAATGCAGGCGGCCCTGCATAGCAACAACCTTAACGCCTGCAAGTTTGCCGAATATCAGTTTACCCGAGTGAAATTCAAGTGTGGAGATAGGGAAATCGGGTATGTTGGCATACATCAGCTGTTTTTCAACTTCAATCTCATTTACGAGGCCGCCCAGGCCGGTGCCTAAAATGATGCCCACCTCGGGTTCAAAATCGCCGGTGCGGCTTTTAATGTATGCGGTTGTATGTTGTATGCTCTCTAACATAGTCGGTAATTAGCTGGTCGAAATCCGGCCCGCTGTCGCCTAAAAATTCAACCTTTATCGGCAGTACAAATACGGGGAGATCGCCGCCGTCCGGTAATGCACCATTGAACCATGATTGTTGTAAACGCTGGGCATCCTTTTCTGTTGTGATGACCAGTTTTTTTTGTGCTTTGCAGGCCGAAAACTCAGCGGCAAGTTTAGCAATATTTTTTGGGGTAAAGGGGTAATGATCGGGATAATTGTGGTGGATGATGCTCGAAGTATAACCGCTCAAATGCTGCAAAAGCGGTTTTGGGTTTGCAATGCCTGTCAACAAAAACACGGTCATATCGTTATCAACACACCACGGGGTAATTTTGCCGTCCATTGCGGTTAAGTGCTGATAGGCAACGTGGGCATAAAAAACTTTCTGCCAGGGCAATGGTTCAATTCGCTGTGCGGCGGCGCTTTTTTCCTCGTCGCCCAGTATTGCCGGGCATTTGGTCACCACAATAATTTGCGCCCGCCAGCGACCACTGAAAGGCTCGCGCAGGTTACCGGCCGGTAAAAGCATGTGCGGATCGTTGAGGCGATTATAGTCCAGTAATAAAATACTGAGGCCAGGCGTAACGGCGCGATGCTGAAAGGCATCGTCGAGCAGGATGACATCGTGATCAGGAAGCAGTCTTTGTATCCCCTCTACCCTCTTTTCGCAAACGGCAACGGTAATATCCGGGAATTTGGCTTTGAACTGGGCGGGCTCGTCGCCGAGGTTAGTAGCAGTGGCAGTGGCAGTAGCAGTGGCAGTGGCAGTTAGGTAGCCTTTGGTTTTGCGGCCGTAGCCGCGGCTTAAGGTGGCAAGTTTATAGTCGCTCTTTAGTAAACGGATAAGATATTCCGTCATAGGGCTTTTGCCGGCGCCCCCGACATCGAGATTGCCGATTGAGATAACCGGTTTGTCAAATGATTTGCTTTTAAATAAGCCCGCGTCATAGCAAAAGTTGCGGATAATTACCGCAAGGCCATAAAGCATGGAGAACGGGTGTAAAAGCCAGCGCAGGTATTTCATTTGGGGGGTAAAGATAGGAAAAGGGATTTATTGGGGTTAGGCGTATACCTAAGGATAAATCCACTCTAAACTTTTAAAAGAATAATATTATTTGGAATAAATCATGGTGCAACTATTCGAAAAATTCTTTACTGAAAGAGACTCCGGCTCTATTTTCAAAATCAATTTCCTGGTTTTCTGTTAATTTTGGGTGTTGTCTTACATATTGCTTGTAACCCGTTGATTTAAATGAAATATCGCCATTGAATGTCTCTATCAACCAGTCATATTCAACATCTTTTTCAATATAATCAACACCCTTCGGAGTTTTAGGGTTTTTTCTGATTATATCGCCGATGGTGATTTCGCTCGGAACCGATATTTCTAAATCAATCACCAAATCATAAACATTTTCAAAAATCAATGTGCAAGGCGCAATCCAAAATTTAAAGTATGTTTCTCCTTCTAACGGACTTACCCATTTGAAGATGTAATCGATATCTAACATGAACTCATATTCTTTCTCCAAAGAACTAAAAGATACAGCATATACATGGCTGTCATGCCACCCCATAAAATCAAAATCAACTTCGGTCCATAGTTGTTTCTCAAGATGATACTTTTCTTCCATATTAATTTTGTGATCAGATTTGGGAGGGTCTTTATTTTTGAGAATCGCTTTATAATCTCTGCGATCGGCAAAAGCTATTGCTTTTAAAAGAATCAAACCAAATTAATGCCCGGTATAAATTGAAAATGTTTTTTATTCAACGTATAAAGTGGAAGTTGGAAGACGTATATACTTACTTAGATCTTTTTCAATTCTTTTAAAATCATCCTTGTTTTTTGCCCCAACCATAAACTCAGCAACCGTAATACTGCTAACATAAAAAGAATTTGAAGTTATGCGCTGGGCATCTTCTTTTACCGCGGTATTTCCCCTGTAAAGCTCAATAAGAATATTGGTATCGAAAATTACCATTTTTTAGCCAGGCTTTAGCCCTGATTTCTTCGGTGGTTGGAAAATCCGTATTAGCGCCAAAGTTTTCAAACAACTCATTTATTGAGGTCTTTCTGCCTTGCGGAGGCACAGGCCGCGAATTCTTATCAGAAGCATCTATTTCTACTACAGTAACTTCCACTTTCCTACCAAAAAACTGCTCGGGCATTTCTATAGTATGATTTTTTTTATCTGGAATTAAAACTTGCTTGTAAGTCATAGTATTTCCTTTGGTACGTTAAACAAATATACCAAATTCAAGACAATAATTGGGGCTCAAAAGTTTTTAAACGGCGAAGCCCTCAACGAGGCCTTTACGGAACAACAACTTCGGGTTAAACTAAGTCAGATCGTCTGCAAATGAACAGAGCGCTAATCAACTTGTCGCATTTCTCATTTTGGCTAAAGCCCCAGTCTTATTTATAGCATCGTTATCCGTTGGTTAAAACCAACGGCAATGAATTTATTTTTTTCATTGCCGTCCCATAAATGGGACGGGTTCATATCAATCTTCATCAAGGGCTTTAGCCCAATAACCGTCGTGCATGGTAAAGAATTTGCACTTGATAGGAATGTCCAAAGTTGTTTACTGATACCCCTTCGCCTGCAAATTAAACAACTCCGCATACCGGCCATTTTTCGCCAGCAACTCCCGGTGGCTACCAACTTCCAGAATTTCTCCTTTATCCAACACCAATATCCGGTCGGCTAAGCGTGCGGTTGAAAACCGGTGCGAGATCAACACCGCTGATTTCCCTTTGGTCAACTCCGCAAAGCGTTGAAAAACTTCATATTCTGCCCGGGCGTCCAGCGCGGCGGTGGGTTCATCAAGTATCAGCACCTGCGCATCTTTCATGTAAGCACGGGCCAGGGCCACCTTTTGCCATTCGCCGCCGGATAGTTCTACACCTTCGTTAAAACGCCGGCCAAGCCATTGCTGATAGCGATCGGGAAATTTCTCGGCCAAAACATCGGCCAGGCTGTTGCGGGCAGCTTTTTTTATCAGGGTTTCATTGTCCGCTTCGCTGATGTTTCCCACGGCAATGTTTTGCGATAAGGTCATCTGGTAGCGCAGGTAGTCCTGGAAAATAATACCCAGGTTTAGCCTTAACTCTCCAATGGCATATTCCTTCAAATCAACGCCGTCCAGGAGAATACGTCCTTCGGTCGGGTCGTACAGCCTTGCTAATAGCTTAACCAGGGTGGTTTTGCCGGCGCCGTTTTCGCCTACCAGGGCAAGTTTTTCGCCGGGCGCCAGCGTGAAATTCAGGTTGCGGTTGGCCCAGCTTTCGGATCCGTGGTATTGGAAGCCGACATTTTCAAAAGTAAATCCTTGTTTTATCGGTTTTGGAAAAGGCAGCGGTTTGTCGGCCAGGCTGATCTTAGGTTTGATTTCAAAAAACTCCAGGAAATCATTTAAATAGATAGCCCCCTGTGATACCGTGGTAAAACGTGTAAGCATACTTTCCATCAGTGTACTTAATTGGCGGAAAGAGCCTGCCAGGAAGGTAAGCGTACCAACGGTTATCATCCCGTTAATTGTTTGGTAAATGATATAGCCATAAGCTACATAATAGCCGATACTGCCCAGCACGGAAAAGAAAGTCCCCCACGAGGAGCGCTTTACCGCCAGTTTGCTGTTATCGGTGTAAAATTTATCCGACAGGGTTTTGAACCGGTTAATGACAAAATCAGACAGGCCGAATATCTTAACCTCTTTAGCCGTTTCGTCACTGGCGCCCAGGTAGCGGAGATAGTCCAGTTCGCGCCGCTCGGGCGTTTGGCTGCGGGTTAAGGCGTAGTTCTGGCTGTTAAAGTATGATTCACCCAAAAACGAAGGGATGATCGCTATCAGCAAAAGCAGGATGAGCCAGGGATTAAACGCGATTACGCCGGCGACGAGGAAAGCCATCGAAATAACGTCCTGCACCTGGCTCATCACCTGCGAGAGCATTATGGTTCGTCCGAGTGTTTGCTGCCGCGCGCGCTCCAGCTTATCGTAAAAAACAGAATCTTCAAACTGGTCGAGGTCCAGCGTCGCGGCATGCCGCATGATCTGCATCGAGGTATAGTTTGAAAACAAATCGCCCAATAAACTATCCATCAGGTTGATCATCCGGTTCAAGCCGTCTGTCAGTATAGCCAGGGCAAATTCAATGATCACCAGTTCCCACAAACGATGCTGGTCGCCCCCCGGGCGGTGATAATACAATAGCGTCACCTGGTCGATGATCAGCTTGCCCACATACAGCAAAGCCACCGGCATAGCTGAACGAACGATGCGGAGGATGAAGCTGGTGAGGGTTTTACCCGGGCCGCTTTTCCAAACCAGCTTAAAAAATTCCGGGAGGTTTTTTAACGAGGAAAGGCGTTGTTTAAATGTTAAATCGTTGTTGTTGATCCGGTTTGTTTTAGCCATTTGTTATTCCGTCCGTTTTGGGTAAAAAGCAAAGCTATAACTAATAACAGTTTGGGACTGACACGGTAAGGTAAAAAGTCACGTATGGGAAAAGCTTGAGTTTAGAGACTCCTTGAGTGTTCAAAAGCTAAAAATGAGGGCCGCCTCTCTCTTTCCGTCGTACGCAAAGAGAGAGGCGGCCAGTTCCGCCAATACGGAATAGTCGGGGGTGGGGCTTACGATACGGTTAAACGTTCATTTGTGAACAGCCGAAAAGCCCGGTTTTTGAAAGCGATTCCGCTGCTTTGTAAATAAGTTGTGAGAATTTCCCGGTACCATACATTTATAATATCTTACGAAAAAAACTCACCGCTGACTTATTAATGCCGACCGCCCCATTCCCCGCAAGCGCCATTGGCGAAAAGCATAAACTTCATGGCTTAGATCATTTACGGGCGCTGGCTATCGTTTCGGTCCTTTGTTTTCATTACCAATTTTTTGGCCATCCGGGGTGGGAGCGTGGCCGCGCAAGTGGCTTTGGATGGACGGGCGTAGACTTGTTTTTCGTGCTGAGCGGATTCCTTATCGCCGGGCAGCTTTTTGACACGGTTGCAAAGGGTAAGGATATTTCGCTGCCAGAGTTTTTTATCAAACGATTTTTCAGGATCATTCCGCCTTATCTTTTTGTTTTGGCCTTGTATATAGCTTTACCCGGGGCGAGAGAATGGGGGCATCTTTCTCCGTTATGGAAGTATTTTACCTTTACGCTAAACTTTGGGCAGGACCTTTCCAAATACGGCACGTTTAGTCATGCATGGTCGCTGTGCATCGAGGAGCAGTTTTATTTATTGCTGCCGCTTGCGTTTTGCTTGTTTGGCTATTTTAAGGCGGGTAAAAAGTCGATTTATCTCATTATTTTACTGTTTATCGCCGGATTTATCGCCCGCATGTTAAGCTGGAAGTATTTTGCAGCTCCATACCTTTCGCAGGATGATTTTGGCGCCCGGTGGAACGAATATGTGTATTATCCTACCTATAACCGGCTGGATGGTCTTCTGGTCGGCGTGAGTGTTGCCGGGCTGTTTACCTTTTATCCGAAAGTTAAAAGCTGGGTAAACAGGTGGTGTTATTTGCTATTCGCGTTTGGCGTGTTGCTGCTGGCCCTCGCTTTTCAGCTATGCGAGGTGTATGCAAGTTATAACACCGCGATCTTCGGATTCCCAATTATATCAGTTGCCTATGGCTTGGTTTTGGCGGCTTTTGTAAGCCCGTCGTGCATATTTTTCCGCATCAAATCAAAAGTTACCTCGCTGATCGCGACGTTGTCATATTCGATCTATTTATCGCACAAAATTATTATCCATCTCGTCCAAAAACTTTTGGAAGGCG
>JABDHD010000123.1 GCA_013285685.1 Bacteroidota bacterium | reverse complement strand
TCGTCCGCCCAAAAGGAAAGTGACAATACTTTATTCGGTTCGGTCAAACTCTGG
Source organism: Bacteroidota bacterium (assembly GCA_013285685.1). Classification (GTDB taxonomy): domain Bacteria; phylum Bacteroidota; class Bacteroidia; order Sphingobacteriales; family Sphingobacteriaceae; genus Mucilaginibacter. The sequence continues at coordinate 11,609 of JABDHD010000123.1, read as the reverse complement.
AAACGCTCGATCGATATAAAACCATCGATCTTCGAAAGCTCCGGTTTAAGCCGGGCGGCGATGTCTAAATAGGTCTGCAACTGGCCCTCAGCGGGGATGGCCTCGAAAATTACTGCTATCATTGTTTTGTTATTAATGTTTATGAGATACTTCCATATGACTAACTCCTTGAAAGTTTTAACACAGCGATAAAGAAAAGACACAGAGGCCGCAAAGTTTTAATAGTTTGGTCATTTATTTGTGTTCTCTGTGCCTTCTTAGCGATCTCCGTGTTTAAATTTATTTCAGCCAAAACTTAAGACTCTTATTTCAGACTCACCATCAGCTGTTTAACCAACCTCACATTTAACTGCGGTTCATAAGTAAATTCCTTTTGCAGGATATGTATCTGACCATAATTTTCCGCCAAAAACCGGCATACATCAACCGCCATATCGATACAAAAATATTTAGCCAGGCAATTGTGGCCCCCTAATCCAAAAGTAAGATGCCTGTCATTGTTGCCGCGCAGTATATTAAAGTTTTGCGGGTTGGCAAACACATTGTCATCCAAATTCGCCGCCGCCAGTACAACAAGAATCGCCTCTCCGGATTTGATTGTTTGGCCGCCGATAATAATATCCCTAGCAGCCACCCGCCGTGTATTGTGTACCGGCGGATCATAACGGAGCGTTTCATCCGCCAGTTTGTTCCAGTCTGTGCTTTTGTTATCGGCATAAGTCGTCATAGCCAGTAAGGCATTGCATAAAAGCCCCCTGCCGCCATCAAAACACTGAATAATAAGCCCGATGAGGTTGCAAATGATCGTATCATCGGCATCTTTCTCCCCAGCCAGGAGACCGGCCCGCGCAGCATATTTTTCAGCGAGAATGTACACCGTCTCAACAACCGGGTTAAGCAACTGAATTTCCTGCTCCGTTTTGTCCGGCTTCATCGTCAGCACCAGTGTTTGCAGGTTTTCCGCCACATAGTTGGCGTCTTCTTCATCAAAATCCAGTCCCTTCAGGATCAACCGTACCGGCAATTGTTTTGCGACCACAGCTACCCAATCAAACTCATTACCCGTCGGGATTGCAGCTAATAATTCCCCTAAAACTTGCCCTGCGTTCACTGCCTTTACTTTTTGAAAAACAGCCATCGCTGCCGCGCGCGAAATAACATGCTGTTCACCATTGCTTAACCGCACCAATTTATCTGTAAGGAGCCTCGCCCTGTCATTTAGCGTATCGTAAACAGGCAGTTCGGGTATTCTTACATCCGGGTGCTCCAAAATCGCTTTGCAGTATGCATAGCTGTAAGTAACCCAAATCTTTAAATCCGGGTCATAATAAAGCGGGTTTTCTTTTAGCTGCCGCAGATAGACGGCCAGGTAGTCGGTCCCTTCCCAGTTTAAAATCGTATTGTTCATTTTTTACTTGTTTGTACGGTTCAAAACTACTTACCTTTATCCTTCGATACTTCATTTTAGAATTAAGTGTGAAATTTTATGGAAGAGCAATTCAGCCAGGTGGCCTCGCTAATCGGCGACCCGGTGCGCGCTAAAATACTATGGGCCCTTATGGACAAACGCGCCTACACGGCTACGGAATTAGCTGTTTATGCCGATACCACCCCGCAAAACATCAGCATGCACCTCAACAAACTGGTAAAGGCTGATCTGCTCGCCGTTGAGAGCCAGGGCAGGCATAAATATTATAACTATTCGCGCCCCGAAATTGCTTACGCCATCGAGGCGCTGGCCAGCCTGCTGCCAAAAGAAGAGCCAAAAACGGCATACACAGCAGATGAGAAACCCATCCGCTTTTGCCGCAGTTGCTATGATCACCTGGCGGGAAAAGTTGGGGTAACCTTGACCGAGGCATTATTAAAACAAGCGTATATTATCAAGGATGCGGACAGCTTTTCAGTCACCGCTGAGGGAGAAACGTGGTTTGACCAGTTCGGCATAAACCTGGAGGAGCTAAAAAAGCAAAAGCGCTATTTTGCTAAACCCTGCCTGGATTGGAGTGAGCGTAAACATCACCTGGCCGGCGCGCTGGGAGCGGGGTTATTAAACAGGATGATAGAAGATGGATGGGTTAGGCGGGTAAATAACTCAAGGGCAATTATTGTAACCGGAAAAGGCGAGCAACGAATGATGGAACACCTTAAAATTTCTCTTAAATAAATTGGGGCGTGTTGAAACTAATTTTCCCGGTCAAATTCTTTAGCTACCTCATAATGAAATGCTTTGTCGTCGTAGTGCACCATCATTTCCCTTACTTTTTGCGGGATGACAGCTATCTCAATATCTTCTCCTGCAAATGCCTTTATGGATGAAAGCGAATCCCATTGCGTTATGATTAAGAATTCAATTCCAGCTGCGAGACGTCTCTTCAAAATAGATGCCTTTATAAAGCCTTTAATTTGCAGCAGATGTGGAAATGTTTCGCTTAATAAATGCTGCTCGTAAGCGTCTGCTAATTCCGGCTTAGCAATGCCCTTCCAATGCCTGGCAATCATATTGTTTATTTTTCAAATTTACCCATCCGAAATATAGCATTTTTGTTCAATAAAATCAGGTGCGCAGGCTAGCGCTATATTTGATAGAAAATCAGCCGGGCACCAAACGTGTACTTGTCAAAAAACATACATGAAACAGCATATAGCACATATTGCGATGGTGGTTGACGATTATGATGAGGCCATTCGCTTTTATACTGAAAAACTCAATTTCGACCTTATTGAGGATACTTCAATAAGCGAAACCAAACGATGGGTGCTCGTCAGGCCAAAAGGCGGCGAATGCTGCCTTTTACTTGCAAAAGCCGCGGGCGACGAGCAAAAAAACCGTATCGGCAATCAAACCGGTGGTCGTGTTTTTCTTTTCCTGTATACCGATGATTTTTGGCGTGACTATAACGACCTCTTGGCAAAAGGCGTCAACTTTGCACGGGAACCCAAAGAAGAAAGCTATGGCATAGTAGCCGTTTTTGAAGACCTTTATGGCAATTTATGGGATTTACTGCAGCCGTCGCCGCATCATGTTTAATCACTGTAAAAAACCTCAATAACCTTTTTGGCAGTTTTTGACCAGGCTATAGCAGAAGTACCTTCGTATCCATAACTGTACAAAAAGCCGACGGAAGAATTATCTGCCTTTATCTGTTTCCATACTTTTCGATCGGATTCATCCGCGCTTGAAAAATCATCATCAAATTTTTCGTTGGCGTCGATAGCCGGGGTTTGAAAATTGCTCGGGTCAAAAAAATGAGCAGCATACTTTTTAACAGAGTCTTGTTTTGTCGCCGTGCTTTCTCCATCCAGGTCGATAAGCATATCATACGAATTAAAAACCTGCCGGAATAGCCTTTTCCCTTTAATGTTCCAAATCTCAAAAACAAAATTTCCGTTTTCGATATGTTTGCCGTAAAGTGTAAGCACAAGGCTATCCTTCGCAGCCGGATCGGAAAACACGTTCCGGCAACTGTATTGCAAAAGTTTTTGCGTGGTATCAACAATCGTATCAGCCGCGCTGTTTGTATCTGCTGCCGGCTTGTTCGCTGCAGGTATTTCCAGTTTCTTCCTGACAGCTGACGAGGTATCCTGAAGCGCAACAGCCTGCTTTTTATGGCCGCAGGAAGATGTCAGAATAACCGAAACAACAATAAGATAAAAGGGCTTCATCGACGGCTAATATAAGGTTTTATAAAAAAACTGATAAAATTAGTCTGCATGAAAAAACAACCTCGATAGCGAAATAAAAAGGCCCTTACACGAATGCACGGGCCTTATCAAAAACAGTCTGACTATTATTATTTACTTGGCGGTATGGGTTTATCAATCAACGCCATAAACTGGTCGAGTTTTGGCGTAATGATGATCTCTGTTCGCCTGTTTTGCGATTTACCGAAATCGCTTGTGTTGTCGGCAATCGGATTATACTCACCCCGACCTCCGGCTGTAAGACGCTTGGGGTCGACATTATAAGTGTTTTGCAATGCCTGCACAACGGATGATGCTCGTAAACCGCTTAAATCCCAGTTGTTGCGGATATTAGGTTGCGAGATCGGCACGTTGTCCGTATTCCCCTCAACCAGTACATCGTAAGTGGAATAGTCGTTGATGATCTTCGCTACCTTTGCCAATACCGATCCGGCAGTTGGCGAGATAAAATATTTACCCGATTGGTACAACATATTATCCGCAAGCGATATATAAACAACGCCTTTCAGCACCTTCACGTTCACGTCCTTTGCCTCGTCGGGCGTTAAGGACCGGGTCAAGTTATTGGTCAATACCTGGTTAAGCGAGTCGCTTTTGTTTTTCAAGTCAACCAGGTGGCGGATATATTGGTCTGAAGCGGTGATCTGGTCGGCAAGCTTGGCTATATTAACATTGCCCTGGTTGCTGCCGGCCAAACATTGATTTAGCGAAGCTTGCAAAGCAGCCGCGTTAGCTTTTGCCGCGGCGATTGCTTCTTCAAGGCTTTGTACCCGTGCACGCGAGCCGGAAAGTTCCTGCTGGGTTATCTGCCAGCTTTGTTTCAGCTTGCTATTTGTATCCAGCGACCGGTTATAATCGGCCTGCAGCGCGGCGTATTTTTTGTTACTGACACAACCCTGCGATACTGCTGCAATTAGAAGCACCACGGGTATAAACAATCGAATTTTCATAGGTATGTAGATTTGTTAGTGAATCGATCATAAGTTTTATGACCTGACAATTCATAAACAAAATTGGGGCGGTAAAGTTTCAGGTATTATGCAGGCCGACGTTAGTTGCTCAAACAAAGAATGATTTTCGCCACTAATAAGGGAACTTAAAATGCGGATACATCTTCTTCATTTCATTCAACCCTGCCATTCTTTCGTCATCCTCGCGTGAATCATAAACATTATCCCGGCCGAAGAATAAATGGTCATGATGGAAATAAAAAAGGCACCAATTAAGGGTCTTATCAAAAACGATGACATCATTGCCGAAAAAAATATCAGGTGAATACTTGACCACCATTTTCCACGTGGTATAGATAAAACTATCCTCCATCAAAAAAACATTAGTTTTAAAAGGTATCTTTCGATTGAACAGCCATTTTTTTAACGCTTTCTCGTCTGCCATGCCTGTATACTCGACTACCGACTTAAAATTATTTTTTTTAAATGGATTATCGTTTTCATAAACAAGTTTCGCTGACTCTAAGAGCCTGTTCAAATATGAATCTGCCTCCTTGTTTAAAAAAATGATCTGATCCTGGTGAGTTATTGGCATTGCATCGAAGTCTTCCGGGCTACCGAAAACAGTCCATGTGCCAGGCCTTTCGACCTGATATTGCTTTATATTCTCGAGATCTACCATAACTATTTACAAATATCCAAATAACATCGCCAGTTTTTAGTAAAATTTAAACCTAAGCTTTAACACATTTTTCTTGTTCGCCCGGCCTAAAAGACAACTGGGGCGAGTTAACCGTAACCAGCGCTGGCATGCTGATGAAAGACAGGCAGGTGATTTACGTGCCGATGAGTGATTTTTCAAATACTAACAGCCAGGTTATTGAAGGCAAAGGATGGAAAATCAGTTTGAAGGATGGGTGGAAATTGGTCAAGGTTGATGGATTGCATTATAAGTTGGCGGAGTAGTTGAATATCTCGTTAATCGGTATCCGAATAGGCATTCGATAGCCGTAAAGCCAGGTTCTCAATGTCGGCACGCCGTGCCAATTGGTCTGTCCAATTTTTAGGGATTGTTTTATGACCATATAGCATACCAGCCAATCCGCCGGTAACGGCGCCGGTGGTATCGGTATCCCAGCCCAAATTTACCGCTGCCAAAATCGCATCTTTATAATTATTCGTTGTCAGCAAGCACCAAATGCTTGCCTCTAAAGTATGAAGCACGTAGCCGCTGCTGTTTATCTGATCTTCAGAAATAAGATCGATGCGGTCAATTAATAGTTTATAGAATAAGTTTTTCTCGTCCGGGTTGATTGAGAGAGAATCCAGGAATCCCGGGATTGTGTTTTGAAGGTTTTTGTAAATTTCAAATTTGCCTAAACCACCCAATAAGCCCAAAGCAAATTCCAAGTAATAAAAACACGCAATCGTCGACCGTATGTGCCCATGAGTAATTGAGGAGACCTGCCTAATAATCCCATACCGTTCATCAATCGGTTTGTCTTTTATGTACACGATCAGCGGCAAAATACGCATTAACGAGCCGTTCCCATTGCTGTAAACATCAAACTCACCGGCCAGGTCTGGCCGAACACCTGTTTTCAACCTGTCTATGGACTGTTGCGTAGTAATACCAATATCAAAAACCACATTGGTCGCCGTCCAATAATTGCTGTAACGCCAGTTAATAAAGTTTTGCGCGATTTTATTTAGATCATACCCGAAAACCAGAGCCTCTGCTAAACAAAATGTCAATGAACTATCATCGGAAAATGTTCCGGGAGGTACGTGGTGAGTACCAAAACCAATCATATCTTCAACCGGTTTTTTACTAATCTCGCTTCGGCTCTTAAACTCAACAGGTACGCCCAGGGCGTCCCCCACACTTACGCCAAGCAATATATTCAGGCATAAATCCAAAGTAATGGGAGTTTTATTCATTTTGGCGAAGATAGCAGGAAGTAATAAAAACACCAAGACCCCCATCTGGTAATCGATTACCCGACGCTCGCATAGCATTATCGTGTAACCAGTGTACCGGAACGTCTATTTTTCAATATTGTCAATACCTCCCCTGGTAAATATTTTTGCCAATCGTTTTGTCAGTCTGTCACCAAACAGGTTTTTGGCGATGATCTTTCCTGACGGATCAACCAGGAAGTTTTGTGGTATGGCTTTGACGGAATAGGCTTGGGCCGCCGCATTTTGCCAGAATTGAAGATCAGAAACTTGTGGCCAGCTAAGCTGGTCATCCATTATTGCTTTTAACCAGGGCTGTTTTTGTTTATCGAGTGAAATGCCAAGTATGGTAAAATTTTGATCCTTGAATTGGTTGTATGCTTTAACTACCGATGGGTTTTCGTCGCGGCAAGGCCCACACCACGAGGCCCAAAAATCAATGAGCACATACTTACCTTTAAACGACGACAGCGAAACAGCCTTCCCTTCCGGGTCATTCATCGTTATTTCGGGCGCCGGCGCACCGATGCGCACAAGGCGCAGCTGGTTTAGCATTTGCTGGTATTGTTTGCCAAATTCAGTTTTTCTCAGTGTGTCGGAAAGTGCGTCGAAATATGGTTCCAGTTGGTCATAGTCGGGATAATTTTCCTCATCGTGTTTCAAAATATAAAGGCTAACCGGCGAAGAAGTATGGTACTTAACAAACTGCCACATATCCTTTTTTTGTTCGGCCATATAAACGCGGCGGTGCTTATCCATATAATTCAAATAGCCGGCGGCTTGCAGCTGAAGTTTTACCGCTTCGGCGCCGCAGGCTTTATATTTTATGAAATAGGCCGTGTAAATAGAGTCGAGCGTATAATGTCCCGCATTTTGCACCGGCGGGGTAATAGCGGCGCGATAAGCTGAATCCCTGATATCCACACGGGTTATACCCGGCTCCAGGTATACTGTAGTCATATCTGTGCGGGCTTTTGTATCAACCACATCAAAATTGATCCCCTTGCCGGAATGATCGACGAATAATCTCCCAGCCGATTCGTAATAGTTTTCATCCGGTTCATTGCTGATGCTGGTTAATCCCCTGAAAATAAAGCTGCCGTCGGTTATCATTACCGAATCGATAGAACGCTGCCCGGCGCCGATGTGCAAAAGGTAAACTTTTTCGCCGGGGGTAACTTTTTCGATCTGTCCTTTTATCTCGTAATCCACCCGCCGCTGGGCGGCAAGCGCCCCCGGAAGCAGGACCAATAGCCAGGTAAGGATGCGTTTCATAATCGGGATTTATTTTCTCAACCAATTTAGTATGAACAAACAAGCCAGCGACTTTATCGTATGATTTTTACAATGGCAAGTGCGTTGCTACTAAAAAAGCCTTAATTTCCGGAGACGCGAAAAAAGGATCTCTAATTTTCAGGGATGTTCCAAATTGTTTCCTTAAATATAAAACGGTACTTTGGTGTTTGAAATTCAAATATCTATCCCTGCTTTAGGTTAAAAAATATATCAATGAAAAAGTTTACGTTAATCGGCCTGCTTTGCGCGGCCTTCGTGCTGGGTTATGGTTTCAGCCGCTTAACTACCCCGGTCAATAGCGGTCCGCGCGTAACGGGTATCGGCGGTATTTTTTTTAAGGCCAAAGACCCTGCGGCGCTTAGCGCCTGGTACAGCAAGAACCTGGGTATCCGCATCGGGCAGGGCGGTTCAAATTTTGAATGGCGCCAGGGTATGGACAGCACAAAAAAGGGTTTTACCATATGGGCGCCGTTTAAGGAAACCACCAAATACTTTCAGCCCTCCCAAAAGCAATTCATGATCAATTACCGCGTGGAAGGCCTGGATCAGCTTTTGGCTCAAATGAAAGTGGCAGGTATCCTGCCGGTTGACAGCGTGCAAAAGACGAGCTATGGTAATTTTGTACACCTGATGGACCCGGAGGGCAATAAGATCGAATTATGGGAGCCCAATGATGTGGAATTTGCAAAAATGAGCAGCGTCACCACCAAATAAACAGCAGCACGTAATGAAAAAAACTTCCTTTATAATAATATTGACGCTTTGCTCTTATCAATTGTTTTCTCAAAAATTGTTGGTTGCATGGGGCCAACAGGACATTGAGAATTACACTAAAGAAATGCATGATGATGCGCAGAAACTCACCTCAATCTAATATAGTTTTTCACTTATAATGCCTTACCATTTCCACTTATAATGGCACACAAAAGTGGCCGGAATTGAATAAAAGCCTGACATTAAACGAAATAAATCAAATAAGTAACAAATAGGGAACATGTATTTGTGAAATCGATGTGTAGTTGAGTCCGGGATTTGCAATGTGAATTATTTAAGAACTTAAAACAGGTCATCCCGTTGTTTTTGGCTATGACGCAAAAGAAATGGAACCTGGATATTTATATCGATCATCCGCTTCGCATTTTACTTAAGGTAAGGTTGCATTTCTTTGACCGAAGGGACGATGTAGTGGGTAAATGCGGTATAGATATCACTTCCTGTAATATTTCGATTATAATTACCGCCGGTAAATACAAGCACTATGTCCATAGACCGCCAAAAAATGATCAGCTGCCCACCTCTGCCCATGGCGAAGGGAAAATCAGTTTTGTATCGGGGTAGTGTAAGCGGATCCGTCCAAAATTGAAAACCATAACCCCGGACTATTTTGGGGCTTTCCGATGGCCTAAGCACCTGGGCACTTAATGATTGTTTCACCCAATCAGTATCTAAGACCTGCGTGTTACCCCATTTGCCATCATTCATATACAAAAGCCCGAATTTGGCCAAATCCCGCGACCTTAACCGAAGTCCCCATGCAGCAGCAGTCATATCCTTATCCTTTAGCATGGGTTCCCATGTATATTTTTTGATGCCCAAAGGGGCAAACAAATACTTCCTGGCAAACTGATCCAGTCTTTCGCCGGTAGCCTTCCTTAATATCTCTCCTAAAAGCGTAGCACTGCCGCCGCTATAATTCCAGGTTGTACCCGGAACGGAGGTCAGCTTACGGCTTAATATAAATTGGACCGGGTCGTTGCTTCCGTCCATTTGTATTTCGCTGTTTTTAGGATCGAGGTAGGGAGTGTTTTCATCCCATTTTAAGCCACTGGTCATGGTTAACAGGTTCCGGATCGTTATTTTTCGTTTAGACGCATCGAAATATTTTGCATATTCCTTGAAGTACGAAAATATCGGCTCATCAATGCTTTTGATAAAGCCCTGTTTTAAAGCAATACCAATACAGGCCGAGGTGAAACTTTTTGAAACGCTCCTGCAATCGTGCAGATCATCGATCGTGTGATTTACATAACCTGCATATCCTTTGCCAACAACTTCATCTTCGCCTGCAAAATAATTTTCGTATATGAGTTTGCCATGCCTGAGGATGAGCATACTGTGGATATTTGGATAGGTGTTATTCAGTATAAGTTTTGTAAGCGCTACAATTTTACCAGTGTCCATACCATTATTATACATGGCATCTACAGGCAATCCATCGGAAAGCTGTTTGGGAGTTACATACGAATACGCTGTGGAGCGGTAATGGCGGTGACAGCTGATCAATACAAAAGATGCCAGTACAAATGATAAAATACGGACTATTGCTTTCATTGCTAATCGATTATTTGCTTTCATATTTTTGTTAAGCGTTTCTTTTAGCATTCCTTCAGGTCAATACCTTTATCATTATCCCCGGTTCAATGCTGATCTTATGTTGTCATTTCAATTATTGTGCAGGCCGCTTAATTTCTTCCTTGTTTCAGGGGATTCCTTTAGGGACAATGCTTTCTGGTAACTCGCTATGGCATTTTTTTTGTCGCCTTTGGCAACATACAGATCCCCAAGATAAGTATACGCCACCGGGCTCCCGGGATAATTGGCGATGTTCATTTTAAACATGGCTTCAGCCTTATCAAACTCATTTTTGCCAAGCACAAAAAAGCCGAGGTTATTTACCAAATCTTCCGGAGGCAATAGCCTGCTGCCATCTTCCGCTGTCATCCCGTATGCTGAAGTTAAATTTTCAAAATGGCTCTTTAAGTAAGAAGCTAATGGGAAAGCAGGGTCGGTAAAATAGCTATCCTGCATTTTTAATGCATAATCCTTAAAAATAAAATGGAGGGCATCATAAGTCGCAATCAACAAGACCGAGCCATGTGACTCTTCATTGTAATATTTAAAATTTGCCTTGATACCTCCCCGGCTGCCCATCACATAGTCGCGCAATTGGAGTATAGAGCGGGAATGAATGGTCCCGGAAGAGGTGTCGTTTTTAATAGATGTAGTATCCATTCCGGGAGGCAGCGTATTGGCCATTCCTAAAAACAGCGATACCCCGGGATACCTATTGCTTTGCAAGGTTTGCCCCGCTTCGTGCAACAGTTTTTGATGATCCCACCACATACTCGGGTCAACAGCGATATATCCCCTGAATAAGCTTTTGTGGTGTACCAGCGCATTGATGCACATAATGCCGCCCAATGAATGTCCAACCAGTAGCCGGTAAGAAAGGGTTGGATAGATGGAATCGATATGGGGCACCAGTTCGTTTTCGATAAATGCCGTAAATGTTTCGCCGCCACCGGAATATTTGGCGAAATTATCAGTGATCCACAGGCCACTTGTCACCCGGGTTGGCGTAAGGTCCCTTGTGCGGTTGGTATTGGGTATCCCGACGACAACCATTTCAGGGCAGATGTCGTTCCCGTTGACGGAACTGAGGTAGTCGATCATCCCCACAACAGCGGTAAAACACTTCTCGGCATCCAGGACATAAATAACCGGGTACTTTTTTTTCTTATCACGGCTCGCAGATGCAGGCACATGTACCCAAATTTTCCGTTGTTCGTTCAGCAGTTTGGAATGGATACTGTCTATAGCGCCAATATTCACGGAATTGGTAGTCTGCGCCTGCACTGAAAACAAAACAAGGCACAAAGAGCAGGTTAAGATCAATGTTTTCATTATATATTTGCTAAA
>JABDHD010000122.1 GCA_013285685.1 Bacteroidota bacterium | reverse complement strand
TTACACTAAAAACCGTTTGGAGGTAATTGGCATCAGGTGCTTTCCCTGGACGGTGTTCGATTTGCTCGGACTACAGCCTGATAAAGAGAGCGTGCGCATATTTGAGCATCCCGTCGCCAGGCTTCAATCCACATTGAATAAGTCGATCCGGGCCGGCAGAATAGATACAGCCCTGGCTGAGGTAAAACAGTATTTCCTGGATGCACGGTCGCGGATTGCTATTGACAGTATGCTATTCAAAGCGGGAGCTGCTATGAGGGCTGCAAACGGCGTCATGCCGGTAAGCCAGGTAGCCGCAGCGGCTCATGCCACGGTTCGCACACTGGAAAGAAACTTCAAGCAATCTTCCGGCTATTCTGTTAAAGACGTGTCGGGTTTAATGCGCTTTGAGCAGGTACGAAACCAATTATGGCTTTATCCGGATTCCAACTTAGCCGGTTTAGCGCATGAGCTGGGCTATACGGATCAATCCCACCTAAGCAGGGAATTCAAACGCTATAGCGGCGCTACACCGGCGGCATTTGCGCGAAAAGCAAAGAAAGGAAAACAGGCCGTTGGCGACGATTTTGTCGCGTTTATACAAGCCTGAACCGGTGGCATTACGGAATTTTGTGCTTTCAATCATTCAACATGAAAGCAACACTTAAAAGTAATAAATCCACATCCAATCATTCTATATACGACGTAATCATTTCCGGTGCAGGCCCCGTCGGGCTGTTCCTGGCCTGTGAACTGGCCCTGGCCAAATGTTCAGTGCTAATACTTGAAAAGGCTGAGCATCCGCACTCCCCCTTGAAGCAGGTGCCTTTCGGGATACGGGGACTCTCGGCGCCAACTATCGAAGCGCTTTACCGCCGTGGCTTGCTAAACGAACTGGAGTTGCATAAACACCTTAAAAATCCGCATCAAAATGCCGGCCAAGGGGCTCGCCGCCAGGTAGGGCACTTCGCCGGCATTCCATTTCACGACGGCGATATTGATACCTCACAGTGGAGCTATCGCCTCCAAAGTTCCACCGCCCCCAGTTTAATTTCTGAAATGGCGGAGCTTGAAACGGTGCTGGCCTGCCGCGCGGAGGCCCTGGGTGCAGAGGTCAGGCGCGGGCTTGCTATCGCCGGCTTTTATCAAACCGCGGATGGTGTAACAGTTCAGTCGGGTGGCCGATCTTTTCAAAGCAAATGGCTGGTGGGTTGCGATGGGAGCCGTAGTGTTGTCCGCAAAGCGGGCGGTTTTGACTTTGCCGGTACGGAGCCGGAATTTACAGGCTACACTGCTAAAGTGGACATCACCAACCCGGAAAAGCTCAGTCAGGGCCGAAACGTGACACCAACGGGCATGTACCTGCAATCTCAGCCAGGTTACCTGGTAATACAGGATTTTGATGGCGGTGCATTCCATAGTTCAGAAGAGCCACTCACGCTTGAACACGTGCAGGACGTGCTGCGCCGGGTATCGGGCACCAATGTTTCCATTAGCGCCCTGCATATCGCAACCACATGGACTGATCGGGCGCGGCAGGCCACAACCTATCGCAACGGAAGGGTACTGTTAGCCGGCGATGCCGCGCATATTCATGCGCCGTTGGGTGGCCAGGGGCTCAACCTTGGCCTGGGCGATGCCCTGAACCTGGGCTGGAAGCTCGCCCTGACCATCCAAAACAAAGCTCCGGAAGGCTTGCTGGATAGTTATTATACCGAGCGGTACCCCATTGGCGCTCAGGTGCTGGATTGGTCGCGCGCGCAGGTTGCGATTATGAAACCGACGCCCCAGGCCCATGCATTGAACGCGATTATCCGCGACATTATGAATACGCGCGATGGCGCTACCTATTTTGCCGGGAAGGTATGGGGCATTTTCACACATTACAATCTCGGTGGCCGCAACCCGCTGGCAGGCCACAGCGTCCCAAACTTTGAGTTGGAAGACGGCACAACAGTCGGTGAGCTAATGCACGATGGTCGGGGTATACTGCTTGATTTTCACAGGAACGCTTCAATAAAGGCTTTGGCGGATAAATATGGCGACCGGATCAGGTATGTTTCAGGCCGGGCGAAAGAACAATTAGGCTTTAGCGCCGTGCTGGTACGACCCGACGGGATTATTGCCTGGGCTGCCGATGAAGCCCCGGATTGTAATGAACTCCAAAAGGCAGCCGCCCGCTGGTTTGTTTGTGATTGAGAGATCAGGCATTAAAAAGGCTGATTCTCGGCCGGTTCAAGCGGCCCGCCATGGCCGGCGGAGTAAACACATTGTTTTAAATGAATTTACATTAAAAATGATGGCAGGGGTGAACCTTGTGTTCACCCCTTTTAAAGGTCATCCCAAAAACAATTTATTCCCGTCGTCATTGCAGGGACACCCGTGTGGGCGCCCTTTTTACGCGCAGCCACCGCCTGTGCAAATTGGGCGGCCACAAGGCTCGCCCTTACAGGTTCATCATCTGAAATTAGACGTGATGCGTTCCATCTTTCCGAAATCATACTCAGCCTGTATATTTGTATAGCCCAAATGGAAAACGCCACCCCTCAATCGCTCCGCAAGATCATCCATATCGATATGGATGCCTTCTACGCGTCTGTTGAGCAGCGCGACAATCCCGAATACCGCGGCAAACCGCTGGTTGTCGGCGGACCGCCGACGACCAGGGGAGTGGTGGCTACGGCAAGTTACGAGGCGCGGAAGTTTGGCATACGGTCGGCCATGTCGTCCAGGCAGGCTGCGCAGCTTTGCCCCCATGCCATTTTTGTAAAGCCACGGTTTCCGGCTTATAAGGAGGCATCCCAAAAAATACGCGAGATATTCAGTCGCTATACCGACCTGATCGAACCGCTGTCGCTGGATGAGGCATTCCTGGATGTCACTACCGATAAGCTTGGCATCGGGTCGGCCATCGAGATCGCGAAGCAAATAAAACAGGCGATTAAAGATGAACTGCAGTTAACGGCATCGGCAGGCGTATCAATCAATAAATTCGTGGCTAAAACCGCATCGGATATGAAAAAACCGGATGGGCTTACTTTTATCGGACCGTCGTCCATTGAAGCATTTATGGAAAAGCTGCCGGTAGAGAAGTTTTTTGGCGTGGGAAAAGTAACCGCCCAAAAAATGAAAAACATGGGCCTGCACACCGGCGATGACCTGAAAAAACTATCCGAGGATGAACTCGTAAAACATTTCGGGAAGGCGGGCCGTTTTTATTACCAGATTGTTCGTGGCATTGATAACCGCGAGGTGGAACCTCACCGCGAAACTAAATCGGTGGCAGCCGAAGATACATTTGCTTACGACCTGACTACCCTTGAGGAAATGGAGCCGGAACTGGATCGAATTGCGCAAATCGTTTGTAACCGCCTGCAAAATTACCAGCTGAAAGGCCGCACCATCACGCTGAAAATAAAATACAGCGATTTTAAGCAGATTACCCGCAACCAATCCTTCACAACCGGGCTGAACGATTTGGAGACGATTAGCACTGCGGCCAAAAGATTGCTGGCCGCCGCCGGTACAGAAGATAAAAAGATACGCCTGCTGGGGATTTCCCTCTCCAATTTTAATGAACCCGAGGTAAAACGGAAAGATATGAAACCGACAGATCAGTTGTCCTTGTTCCAATTCTAACCATTGATTGTCAAAAAATGGCGTCGAATTTATTCACCCAACTTCGCTCGTTCCGTTAGCGAAGGAACAGCGGTGGAGCGATGCGCCGGCCGGATGAGGAAACCTCCCTAAGGCCCTACGGACCGCCGGACGTTTCAGCCATTGGTTGTATTTTAAGTCACGTTCGCTTATTAAGGCGTACCCCCTGGTCCACCCGGCCCGCCGCCGTCTCTGCCACCGCCGCCCGGACCGCCGCCATTTCTGAAGCCGCGCATGCCGGGCATTTGGGTCGGCTTCTTGCCTGCAAATTTTTCCAGTCGCAGCGTAAAAGTCGCCAAATAATATCGCGCCAGCCGGTTAACATGTGATTCGGTGATCGAACTGGCATTTGCAGAGGATGTAAAGCCAGTATTTTGATTGAACAGGTCGAACGCCGACAAACGGATAGTAGCCTGGTGGTCTTTTAAAAACCTGCGCTCAACATATACGTTCAAAATATTGGGGTTGGTAACTTTTAAACTTGCCGCATAGCCGTAGTTTGTAGCATGGGTATAGTCGTAGCTGAATGTCCAGTCGCCGAAATAGTTTTTACCATTCACGCCAACATTCCAGGTCTCGAAATGGTTGGGGTTGTTCAGCGAATCCACTACCGAATTATGGGTGTTGTTTATCGCGTAGTTAGTTAAAAACTGCGCATCTATTTTATCGGTAATATCCACCCTGAACTGAAACTGCGGCGCAAACTGCAAATTTCTTGAAATATTTTTTTGGGTCGTCTCGGCATAGGTGGTTGAATCGATGCTCGATAAAAAGCCTACATTGTTTGCATAAGTTACGGTGCCGCGGAAGTAAAAGGTGAATTTTCGGTTATCAATCGGCTTGGCGTAAGTTAACTGCGCCGAAGTTGAATTATATCCGCTGGTGTTTTCGTATTCGGTCAGGATAGTATTATCAAACCGGGTATCGGGCGCGTAATGCCGCGGAAAGGTAATGGAATTGGTTGCAACATAATCCGCAGTGGATGTATACTGCACACTTACAAAAAATATGTCGCCGCTTTGAAAGCTGAAATTGTTGTACCGGATGGAAAAATTATTGGTATACTGCGGGTTAAGTTTTGGATTACCCGCCACCGGGTAAAAAGCGTTTGAAAAATTGGTCACCGGCTGCAGTTGGGTAAAGCTTGGCGCGCTGCTTGATGCATTATAATTCAGGCTAAAATTCTGGCTGCGCGAAAAATTATAAACAAACCTGGCGGTTGGTATCAGGTCAAATGTGGAAACATGCGTGTCGCTGTTAACCAGGGCCGGCGAATTGCCGTTCAGATCGGCCTTCTGTACGCCCAGGCCAAGCGTATAGTTATACTTTTTCTGGATAAACCGGTAATTCAGCCCGGCCTTGTTGGTGATAAAAGTATAATTATAGATGTTACTTAAAGCGCTGTCGCTCCTGAACAGGTTGTTTGCAGGGTCGTAAAGCGAATCTGTTTGCGTATTATTATTGGTAACTGAGTAATTTAAATTATAGTTGAACTCGAGGTACGAAAACTTGCCAATCGGGAAAAGATAGGATAAAGTTGTTGCGTAAGAATCGGTGTGGCTGTACGTATTGATCGTCTGATCAGCAGGAGCGGTATGCGGGCCTGCTAAAAAATCATAGACCGGATTTTGATAGGCATTGCTTGTTGACGAGCTAAAATTAAAGTTGACGCTGAGGTTATGCCGGCGCGGAAACCGGTGGTTATATAACGCTATAAACCCGTACGTGGGCGCATGCGAGGTGCCGTTCGTAACCTCGTTATAATTGGAAAGCACCGCGCCTGTGTTCGTGTTCGATAAATTATTCATCCCCGATTCATTGGTATTTGTGCCTGCCCACGAAAAGGTGGGCGTTACCTTCAAATAGTTGATCGTATCGGGCTTATATTCCATATTCCAGGTAAACCGGTGATTGATGTTTTGGTCCGATTCAACACTGTTTTGCTGCTGTGTGGTGGGATTAGTGGGGTTGGAGTTTTGCTGCAGGGTATTAGAGTTGGTCGTTGTGGTATTGTCGCCAAAGCTGTAGCTTCCATAAACCGACAGGTTTTTTCCCCATTGATCGCGAAAATTTGTGCCGATATAATGCGCATCGGTAATGCCATTTTGCGTTGTGGTAAGGCCGCCGCTATTTTGCGTGGCCCTTGCCGCGTTGCCTCTGCCGCCGCCGCCAAAACCGCCGCCGCCAAAGCCTCCTCCTCCCCCGCCGGTATTACCGCCGAACGAGAACGTATTCACATTTGTATTGTTTATGCTGCCCAGCAAAGCTATTTGCCTGTCGCCGTTAAAATCAAAAACATTCACGGTGCCCAGGTACCTGTTTTGGTCGGGGATTCCCTGGCTTTGCGGTAGTACGTCTTCGCCATCGCCGGCAGTAGCCTGGCCAAAGTAGCCATAGTTTTTATCCTGGCGGATGGTGATATTCATGATTTTGTCGGGCTCGCCGGTTTTTACGCCGGTTAGGTTTGCCTGGTCGCCGTAGTCATCAATCATCTGTATATTTTCAACCACATCGGCAGGCAGGTTTTTGGTCGCGCTTTGCACATCACCCCCCATAAAATCCTTGCCGTTAATCCTTACTTTGGTTACCTGTTTGCCCTGGGTGGAAATGTTGCCATTGGCATCCACGTCAACACCGGGCAGCTTTTTTATCAGGTCTTCAACCGGTGCATTTTCACGTACCTTATAGGCACTGGCTTTGTACTCAACTGTATCTTCGGTTATCCTTACCGGCACTGTGCCAACGATGGTAACCCCTTTCAGCATGTTTGTCTCGGCCTTCAAAACAATTTGGCCAAGGTCTGCGGCGCTGTCGCTTGCGAGTGCATAATGCCTCCTGACCGTTTGAAACCCTATAGAGGAAGCGGTGACCACCACTTTATTGCCCTTAACTGCCGGAAAAACAAAATTTCCCTTCAAATCGGAGACCGTAGTAGTGCTGTCATGCTGTTCGGACGTTATAGTGATATTGACCGCCGCTACGCCCTGTTTTGTGGTATCGATAACAGTTCCGCGCACCTGGCGTCCGCCCTGGGCCTGTTGTTGCTGCACGGGCGCAATGGCCACAGGTTTTAATTGTAATACAATCGCCCCCAGGTCGGCGGCAGCGGTATCACCGCTAAGCGCGAAATGTTTCCTGGTGGTTGGGTAACCGGTTGCTGAAATGGTGATTGCCACTTTACTGCCTTTTACCGACGAAAAAATGAATTTTCCGTTCGGGTCCGAAACAGTTGTCGTGCTGTCACGCTGTTCGGAGGTAAGGGTAAGATTGGCGGCCGGAATGCCCCGCTGTGCCGAATCAACAAGCGTTCCGTGCACTTGACGGCCGCTTTGAGCCTGTTTAGGGATATTTGATACAACGGTTAATACAATTGCACCCAGGTCGGCAGCAGCGGTGTCACTGGCCAGCGCATAATTCTTTGTGATAGTTTGATACCCGCTTGCCGAAACGACGACTACCACTTTACTGCCCTTTACTGCGGGAAAAACAAATTTTCCGGTGGTATCCGAAACGGTTGTCGTACTATCGTGCTGATCGGAGGTGAGGGTAATACTGGCCGATGGTATGGCTTTTTTTGTTGAATCAATAAGGGTTCCGTGCACCTGGCGTGCGCCTTGGGCATTTGCGAAAGTCAGGGCAAAAAAAGTGATGGCTAATAGGGCTAACAGGGGCTTCATCGGTGATTAAAATTGTCTTCAACTTTAAAAAAACATCATTTGTATGCAAATGTTCTATTTATAAGTCTCACTTGCCTAAAAGCCATAGCATTGTTACATAAAAAACGCCCCCCGGATTGCCGGGAGGCGTTGCTTTTTAAAGTATGTTTTATGAACTTATTAGTTCTTCAGGTTCAATGCCCTTGCAACTTCGTTAAAGTTTTTCAGGTTAACATTCGGGTGGGCAACATTGAGCTGGGTGAGGCCCGAGCCTGATATTACAACTACCCTGAAGTCGAACGCATTGGACTGTGTGAAGTTTGCCTGCAGAGCGACAAATCCAATCCCGAAGTCAAGAAAGTCGATAGTGTTGCCACTTACCGAGTATGGCAGCGCATACCATCCGCCTGTTGTGCCGGTATTCCTAACATATACCAATACGGTGCCTTCGTCAACAATATCCTGGGTAATGGCCGGTACGGAAAGGTAGGTTGGACCCACGGTAACGACGCCCATACCTGTTATCAAATAGTTTTGAACGTTTGCGTTACCCTGTGTGCCGGTTGCGCCTGTGGCGCCTGTAGCACCAGTGGCTCCAGTGGCGCCTTTAGAACCGGTTGCACCGGTAGCACCTGTTGAGCCGGTAGCGCCTGTTGAGCCGGTTTTACCTTGTGGTCCGGCAGGGCCTGTTGCACCCGTTGCACCTGTTGCGCCATTAGAACCGTTGGCGCCTGTTGCGCCTGTTGCGCCGGTTTTACCTTGTGGTCCGGCAGGGCCTGTTGCGCCGGTAGCACCTGTTGCGCCATTAGCGCCATTGGCACCGGTTGCGCCGGTAGCACCGTTTTGTCCTTGTGGTCCGGCAGGGCCTGTTGCGCCGGTAGCGCCTGTTGCACCGTTAGTGCCATTGGTACCGTTGGCCCCTGTTGCGCCGGTTGCCCCTGTTGCGCCGGTTGACCCGTTTGAGCCGTTTGCACCAGTAGCGCCTGTTGCACCGGTGGCGCCTGTAGCGCCGCCTGAAGGGCCTTGTGGTCCGGCAGGGCCTGTAGCGCCTGTGGTACCCTGCGGGCCGGTAGCACCGGTTGAACCGATAGAGCCTGCTGGCCCGGGCGTTTTATCTTTTTTACAAGCTGCGATACTCAGCAGGCATGCAAATGTGACAGGTAGTAAGAGTCTGGTTGCTTTCATGATTAACGAATAATTTAATTTCTTATAATTTCGAGTTTGATTTTGTTTCCACCTTCTACGCATCATTTTTACATTAGGTTTCAATTCTTGTTCTGCGAAATATATTTGCTTAGTATTTTAATATATGAAAAATGTCGAAATAAACATCAGAAACAAACATTTGTGCAAAATATGCCAGACATTTTTTTTTGAAAATGGCACGATTTTTCGTATACTGGTTGTCGAAAACTACTACCTATGAAGCAGATCGGAGTTTCTTTGCACGCAAATGTGCACAAGTGGATGGATGCCTTTGGCTTCCGCCTGAATGGTTCACAAACCAACTCAAAAGATAACGTGACCACTAATCATTACTTTTTCGAAACTTTTAATTTTTTTGAAAGGTCAAAAAATAATGACCCTAAAAGTTCAAAGTTTTTGTGCTTTGACGCCTATGGTGAGTCGATACCGGTAAAATCACTCCTCGATCTGCAGACTGCTTTTTTTGAAAATATCAGCCAGCTATAAGGAATAAGAAGGCCCGGCCATGCCTTCTTGTCATAAGGCTACAGGTTTAATACAGCAAAAAATCCCGCATTTTCGGCGGGATTTTTTGCTGTATTAAAGGTTTCGTTTTCAATGCTTTAAGGCTTATTATACGATGCCGGTTCTATATTCTCATCAACTGGCAGGTCCAGGATAATTCCTCTCCCGCCTGGTAAACCAGGTAAATTAACGATCGGCCTGGTAGGATTCAACGCCTCTTTTATCCGTAAATGCAGGTCGGCAAAATGTGCCGCAGTGATAGCATCGCCTCCTTTTGGCAGTTTGGTATCAATCAATTTCAACTCGGCGCGCACCATCGGCCTGATGTCCGACAGGGTCATATTAATGGGCGTTAAACCTATGCTGGCCGATATCGCAGCCGGCAGGCCGGGAATACCTGAAAATTCGTTATTCAGCAGATTTTTCAGGTCCTCAACATAGGCCCGCTGCAGGTTTCGCTGGAAAACGTCCGGAGCTGCGCCAACAAAAATACCGCCGCGCAAGTCATTGAACAGATCGGCAACTGTATAGGCATTAGTACCATTCCTGGCCTCATTATCATACATCCGCGATAATCTCGGCGGGAAAAGCACATTGTTCAAGGTACTGGTTTGTACACTTTTTATCCGGTTTAACATTACGCCATTATCAAACTTACTCAATTCAGGCTTATATATAAGCCATGACGGCGTGGCGAACAGTTGCTTATTCAAAAACATCACGGCATCACGCTGTTTATCTTTGCTCACAAAATCATACACCGCCCCGTTTTGGTCGTAAGTTTTAAAATTTTCGTTCATACCGCCGATATTGGTGGTCACATGGCCCATATAACGGAAATATTGGGTTAGCACCTCCGTATAAAGCTCTCCAAGGTCGCTATAGTCTTCACCGGGCTGGTAGGTCCAGGTCTCTATCTGCGGCAATATCCGTTTCAAATTTTCAATACCGAAAGTACTTGCGCGCATGGCATTATCGCCCAGGTCTTCGCTTTGCAGGCGCGGGTCAATGCTCGTTCCCTGGCGTCCGTAGTAATACAATGGATTCCCTGCTTTTTCTTTCACCCAAACATCCAGCAGCTCTTTTTCCTCTTTCGGTGTTTTATTTCCCGGGAACCAGGTATAACCCCATTTAATGGCCCATTTATCATATTCGCCAATTTGCGGGTAAAAATGGGTTACTCCATCGCCCGGCTGGGCAATATAGTTAAAGCGCGCATAATCCATAATAGAAGGCGCCGTACCATGTTTATCCGTAAAGGATTTGGAACGAAGTGAGTCAACCGGGTACGCATAGCTTGATCCGAAGTTATGCGGCAAACCCAGGGTATGGCCAATTTCGTGCGAGGATACAAAGCGGATCAACTCGCCCATTTGCTCATCGGTAAATTTGGCATGGCGCGAATTGGGGTTACTGGCTGCTGTTTGTACAAAATACCAGTCGCGCAATAAGTTCATCACATTATGGTACCAGCCCACGTGGCTTTCCAATATCTCGCCGGTGCGTGGGTCTGATATGTGGGGACCATAGGCATTCTCCACATCCGAAGCAAAGTAACGCACTACGGTATAGCGCGCATCCTCGGTGCTGAAAGTCGAATCTTCCTTTTTGGTCGGCGCTTCCTTGCCGATGATGGCATTTTTAAACCCGGCCGCTTCAAAAGCTGCGTTCCAATCGTTTATACCGGCAATCAGGTAAGGCACCCATTTTTTTGGGGTAGCCGGATCGATATAAAATACAATTGGTTTTTTGGGCTCAACCAGTTCGCCACGCGCATATGCGGCGGGGTCCTTAGGCTCCAGCTTCCAGCGGTGGATGTACGATGTAACTTCAGCCTTTTGCGCATCGGTACCGTAATCGGTTTGCGACTGGCCGAAAAAGCCCACCCGGTCGTCGTGCAGCCGGGCCTTCATCGGCGTTTTTGGCAGCAGCAGCATCGAGGTGTTCAACTCAAAAGTGATGGCGCCGTTGCTGTTGTCAGTGGGTGATTCACCAGCCCTGTAAGTTTTCAAGGTGCGGGCTTCAATATTTATCGGGAAAGTTTTAATCGTATCGATATATGACCGGGTATTATCCAATCCCGAAATTTTGTAGGCTTTTTTGATTTCGTCGGGGATCCCGATAGCAGTTATATCGCCGTTATAAAAGTCAGATACATCAATCATAACGCCGGTAGTATCCTTATTAAATGCCTTTATATCAAACGAGGCCAGCACGGCATCCAGGTTGGAGTTTTTCACGGCATGATACATATCCGAGTTGCTGTCGGCCCTGATCACGTAGCTGGGCACCCGTAGCATTACCTGTTTGTCGTGTTTTTCCCATTTCCAAACCTGTTCGTTGGCTTCCTCGCCGCCATATTGCGCACCGAAGGTATGTAAGCCTGCCGGAGTTTTGGCCAGGCGCGTTACCACCAGCATTTCGCGGCCGAACAGCGAATCTGGTATTTCGTAATAAAATTTCCCTTCAACCTTGTAAACATTAAAAAGGCCTTTGTTTACTTTGGTTTTGGCCGGGATCAGGTCGCTAAACTTCTTGATCCCGTCTTTTTTGTCCTTGCTAACCGTTGCTGTGGTAGTTGTGCCATTGGGCGCAGTGGTTTTAACGGTAACCGTTTCCGCCTCTTTTTTTGTTTTGCACGATACAGCGGCTATTGTCCCCATAACCGCCGCCATAAGTAAGTAACTATTTACTTTTAAATGTCCGGGCATAATGCTGTTTAAATTAATTGGTAAAGGCGTAAACTTAGGTAAAATAGCAGCCATTTTAAAATGGCGATGGTTTTGTTACAAAAATAAACTTAGCGGTATTTTTTTGCCGGTAGGATTGGTTCGGGAAATCGCGTTTAAAATTGTTTTGGCTGTTAAATTGCAAACAAGCGCTTTACTGTGCCGCAAAGCGAAGATTGAGCATCCGCCTTTAGGTAGACCGACCATCCTCTCTTCACCTTGCGGCGCAAAGACGGTAGCTGCAAATAAATTTTAAACGCGATTTCCCTGTAGGGTTGGTCAGGGCAGACGCTTTAAAATAGCTTTAGGCTTATTTGCCATGTAAAGCTTAGATTTTTAACCACAAAGTGCGCAAAGATTTCGCAGAGCACAAAGCTAAGCACTTTGCGACCTTCGCGGTTTTCTCTTTGAGTCCTTTGCGG
>JABDHD010000121.1:2888-12783 GCA_013285685.1 Bacteroidota bacterium | reverse complement strand
GCCGCCAAAATCATTCGACGGAAAAGCAAGTATTTCAAAATCCTGCCCGGCAAATTTAGCCTTTAGCTCGGCAAGTTCGGATAGTTGCGGCGTAAAGCCACATTGCGAGGCGGTGTTAACGATTAAAACTACCTTATTTTTATATTCAGCCAGGCTGACTTCCTCACCATCTAACTTTTGAACGTTAAACTGGTAAATGCTGTTATCAATCATTATCAATCATCAGAAGGGTGATACCCGGCCTGGCGTAATATAGCCTCGATATCCCTTTGCTCATCAGGGTCGTAAGTATCTTTCAAATCATGGCCAAAAAGTCTGGCCACAGACTGGTAAACAAAGGCTTTAAAACCGCCTTTCATGTCTTTAACCATATCATAACTGGTATTTCCCGTTTCGCGGTCTATCAGTTTTATCAAAATATCGCCCTGCGAGATCGTCAGTTCTTTAATCTCTTTATTAAACAGGTCTTTAATCTCGGTTTCACATTGGGTGATCAGTACTTTTTGCTGACGCTTATCAGGGGTCAC
The DNA here is from genome assembly GCA_013285685.1 of Bacteroidota bacterium. Taxonomy (GTDB): domain Bacteria; phylum Bacteroidota; class Bacteroidia; order Sphingobacteriales; family Sphingobacteriaceae; genus Mucilaginibacter. The sequence continues at coordinate 12,256 of JABDHD010000121.1, read as the reverse complement.
GGCAAGGTCGCGCTGTAATTTCCGGTATCTTTTCCCGGCAAAGCTGGCATAAGGTAAAACCTTTAACACGTTATACCTTAAACGCCTGAAGGCATCGCGATCGGCTGCGCTCTTAAATATCCTGGTATCGGTAATAATAACGTCAGGAGTCACTATCCACGGCATCAACTTACCACTATCAATTGTCAGATAAACAGGGATGGTATCATTTTTGCCGAGTTGTAATGGCGCAGGTCTTGGTTCAGGTTTAGCCGGCTGCGTTGGCTGGGCCTTCAACACTCCCACCAGGCAACAAAACAACAGCAAAAGACCAATAAATTTCATAATTTTACGTGTTACAAAATTAACGTAAATATTTTGGTATTTGGATAATAACCTGCAAAATATAAAATTTATTGCAAGTTAATGAAAATTTATAACGTGCAGCGATGAAAGAGTTAGTGATTGATTTGGAGGCCGAGAAGAATGAAATACTAAAACGGTATGGCGCTTTATTGCGTGCGTGCCGGTCGACTTTGCAAAAGGGTGATAAAAAACTGATACGGAGGGCTTTTGAAGTGGCCCTGGAGAGCCATAAAGACATGCGCCGTAAATCCGGCGAACCTTATATATATCATCCAATTGCAGTTGCCCAGATAGCCGCCGCAGAAATTGGCTTAGGCACCACCTCGATTGTTTGCGCTTTGCTGCACGATGTTGTCGAAGATACCAATATGACCCTTGATGACATCGAGCGCGAATTTGGTAAAAAGGTGGCCATGATCATCGATGGCTTAACCAAAATATCCGGTGTTTTTGACACCAACAGTTCGCTGCAAGCCGAGAATTTCCGCAAAATGCTGCTTACCCTTGCCGATGATGTAAGGGTGATTTTGATAAAGCTGGCCGACCGCCTGCATAATATGCGCACAATGGAGTTTATGCCGCGCGACAAGCAGCTTAAACTATCGTCGGAGACGGTTTACTTGTATGCACCTTTGGCGCACCGGTTGGGCTTGTATGCCATAAAGTCAGAACTGGAAGATCTGTCCATGAAATATATGGAAAGGGAAACCTACCAGTTTATAAAAAATAAACTCAACGAAAAAAAGACCGAGCGGGAGAAGTTTATAAGAGATTTTATAGACCCGGTAAAAAAAGTTTTGGCGGGGCAGGGCCTCGATGCAGATATATTCGGCCGGCCGAAATCTATTCATTCTATATGGAACAAGATGAAGAAAAAGGCCGTTCCTTTTGAGGAAGTATATGACCTTTTTGCCATCCGTATTATATTAGACAGTACGCCCGAGCACGAAAAGGCTGATTGCTGGAAGGCTTACTCTATCGTAACCGATCTGTACAGGCCAAACCCCGACCGGCTGCGCGACTGGATATCATCGCCCAAAGCAAACGGATACGAATCCCTGCATACTACCGTGATGGGCCCGCGCGGGCAATGGGTGGAGGTGCAGATCCGTACCAAAAGGATGAATGAGATAGCCGAAAAGGGTTTTGCCGCGCATTGGAAATATAAGGAGTCGACGACAGATAGCGGGTTGGATCAGTGGGTGCAAAAAGTTAGAGAAATGCTGAAAAACCCGGATTCCAACGCATTGGATTTCCTGGACGACTTTAAGATGAACCTCTTTTCCGACGAAATATTCATTTTTACGCCAAAGGGGGCCCTCATCCAGTTGCCCCTTAACGCAACCGCGCTCGATTTTGCCTTCGAGATACATACCGATGTTGGTGCAAGCTGTATCGGTGCAAAGGTTAATCATAAGCTGGTGCCGCTGAACCATAAATTGCAAAACGGCGACCAGGTAGAGATCATCACATCGAGCAAACAAACGCCAAAAGAAGATTGGCTGAATATTGTGGTGACAGCCAAAGCAAAGGCCAAGATCAAATCTGCGCTTAAGGAGGAGAAACGCAAAATTGCCGAGGACGGCAAAGAGATATTGGAAAGGAAGCTGAAGTCGTTAAAAATCACCTACAACTCCGAAAACATACACAAGCTCAGTTATTTCTTTAAGCTGCCTTCTGTTCAGGACCTGTTTTATAATGTGGCGCAGGGCATCATTGACATGAAGGACCTGAAAGAATACCAGGCGTCGGAAAGGGTAGTTGAGAATAAGCCGCAGGACAGAATAGAGGCCGAGCAGGTGCAGAGCCTGATGCGCAACTTAAAGTCGAAGGACAGCGACATGCTCCTTATCGGCGAGGATATGCAGAAAATTGATTACAAGCTGGCCAATTGCTGTAACCCCATCCCCGGCGACGATGTTTTTGGTTTTGTTACAGTTAGTGACGGTATTAAAATACACCGCACCAATTGCCCCAATGCAGCCAAACTGATGGCCAATTACGGCTATCGCATAGTAAAGGCCCGTTGGACCAACCAACAGGAACTGGCATTTTTAACCGGCCTGCGGATAACCGGTATTGATGATGTGGGTCTGATAAATAAACTAACAACCGTTATATCCAATGACTTTAAAGTGAATATGCGGTCCATCACGGTGGATAGCGACAACGGTATTTTTGAAGGATCTATTATGGTTTATGTAAACGACACCGAACACCTCGACAACCTGATCAGGAGATTAAAAACGGTAAAAGGCGTAACCGGGGTAAACCGCTTTGATTCAATGGTGGAGAAAGCGTCTTGAAGATGAGCTAGTATCGGAATGTCGATTGCAGCACTAGTAACGGAATTTTTAGTTATATTGACTCTTTAATTTAATATTTATTTCACGATTAGAAGATGGACGTTATTGCTCTTAGAGGCCAAAAAAACAATGGTAAGTCCGAAACTATAAATATAGTATACCAGTATTTGCTATTGTTTGGATACAGACAAGTCCCCGGTCATTTCAGAATATTGGGTAACGCTGCAAACAGAGACTTTTTTGATGTACTTGAAAAGAAAAATGACCTAATTGGAATTTTTTCAATGGGTGATTATTCTACCGGTCCCGACAGTGTTGCCAATTTACTTTATGCTCTATTTCAGGTGGGATGTAAAAAAGCGGTTTGTGCTTGCACTATACAAGTCGGTACAGAAAAGGCGGTAAGGGCGTATTCTCATATCTTTATAAATAAGAAAGTTGCCGGCGTTAACTCAATTGAAAGAATTGTAAATGGGGAGGACGCCGAGGATATATACAAACTCATATAGTTTATTGGTGAATGACATGAAGCGGATTTTTAATTGCGTAGTTGCGATTTTTTTATGTGTTATTTCAAGTCATGTTAGTGGCCAAAACCAGTATTTGGTGTCGCAGATAGATCAATTAAAGTTCAAAGGCAATGGGAAAGTAAAATCTGATAGAGAATTTGTTTTCGACGTTGTTAACCAGTTTGGCGATTATAGTGAAAATTATAGCAAACAAAATCCCTTAATGTTAATATACGATAAAAATGAAAACCTTGTGCTTCAAATGTCATTCTTTGTGACTGCCGCTTTCTATAAATATGATGATAAAAATAATCTAATCGAGATTTCGGTATATGAATCGCCTTCCATCGACTATGGAGATTTACCGAAACTTAATAAATCGCCGCGATGGGACACAATCGATTATAGAAATTATTGTAGAGTAAACAACTTACAAACTAAAGTCAAGTTTAAATACGATAATAATAACTACTTACTAGAACAGAATAACTATAACCAAAATGGTTTAACTTTTAAATTGACCTTTAAGTATAACGATAAAGGTAACATTTTAAATATCCAGAATTATGGGGATGATTTTAGCCCTACATCTTTGGATAAGTATATTTATAGTGACAAAGGTAAACTAGTAGAACTTATCCAAGAAAATGGGAAAACGGTGTACACTTATGATCCCAATGGAAATATGGTTAAAGAGAGTCTCTATGTATATTCTAATTCTAGCAGACTAGGTCAAGCGAAATTTAGACTATCCGTGGATAAATTTTTTAAAAACGGGCTGATTATAAAACAAGTTAAATATGATGAAAGCCAATTGAAAGCTTTCAATAAGTATGAAGAATTTAAATACGATGATCATAATAACGAAGTTTTTCATAGTCTAAAAAGCGGATCAGAAAACTATATTATGACGTCAAAATATAGTTATGATAATTTGGGAAATTGGATAAAAAGGACCGATTATAAAAACGACATTCCAATCAGCGGAATTAGGAGGGAAATTGCGTATCAATAATTCAAACGATTTATATACAACTTTCTCTAAACTAATTATTCATAACTTTGCCAAGTAATAAAACATTATGCCTCAACAGGAAACCATAGCAATGGTTAAAAAGATTTTCGAGGCCTATCTCGAAAATAAGAACCTCAGGAAGACCCCCGAGCGCTTTGCAATACTCGAAGAGATCTATTCAAGAACCGACCATTTCGATGTGGAATCATTGTATATCCACATGAAGAATAAGAAGTACCGCGTAAGCAGGGCTACCGTGTACAATACGCTCGAATTACTGGTATCATGCGACCTGGTAACCAAACACCAGTTTGGAAAAAATATGGCCCAGTTCGAAAAATCATACGGCTATAAGCAGCACGACCATATCATTTGCATCGATTGCGGCAAAGTTGTGGAGTTTTGCGACCCTCGCATTCAGCAGATACAAAGCATGATGGGCGGGCTGTTAAAATTCGAGATCAAACATCATTCATTAAACCTGTACGGCAATTGCGATAAGTTAAAGGCCGGCTTTTGCGATAGAAAAGTTTAGTTATGGACAAACCGGTTTTAAGCAAGCAAGCATTTTGGGACGTTGATATGGATAAGATCGACTACGAGAAAAATGCACGTTATGTTGTTGAAAAGGTAATTGAAAGAGGTAAATCTGAGGACTTTGATAGCCTGCTAAAGTTTTATGGTATAAAAAAGGTAAAAGAATTAGCATTGCAGGCGCTTTGGTTGTCTGATGTTAGTATAAGTTTTTGCTGCACCGTATTTAAAGTTAAACCAACTGATTTTAAATGTTACGAGAAGAAACAGTCGAACCGGGCACACTGGAACTTCTAAAAAAAATAGTCACTTTACCCGAACTAAAACAATTCAGGCTTGTTGGTGGCACTGCATTTTCACTATTGTACGGACATCGTAAATCAATCGATTTAGACTTTTTTACGGACGAACCTCTCCAAAAAGAAATTTTGATTCCGGCGTTAGAGGTTGCCTTTGGTAAGATTACCCCATTTAATCCAAACCTCAAAAATATCTATCAATGCATTATACAAAATGTAAAAGTTGATTTTGTTTCGGTAGATGACCCCTTTTTAAACCCAATACAATTAATTGATAATATTCCATTCGCAGATATTAAAGATTTGATAGCTTTGAAACTTAATGCAGTAAAAGGCAGAGGAATCAAAAAGGATTTTTGGGATGTAGCAAGATTGCTGCAAAAATATTCCCTAAGTGATCTTTTTCAATTTTATCATGACAGATATGGTTACGAGGATAGATTTGCTATGATAAGATCTGTGAATTATTTTGCCAATGCTGACGGTGATCCGGATCCAGAAGCTTTAGACGGAATGACCTGGGAAGAGGCGAAAGAGATTGTAAAGGAAGCAATACATAATAATTATAATAAGTGAAATTTTAATGGCTGTTGACGTATTATTAGGCCTCCAGTGGGGCGATGAAGGTAAGGGAAAAATTGTTGATGTACTGAGCGCGGAGTACGACCTGATCGCGCGTTTTCAGGGTGGACCCAACGCGGGGCATACGCTTGAGTTTGATGGTAAAAAGTTTGTATTGAATACGATACCCTCGGGGATATTTTTTGAGAACACCATGAACCTAATAGGTAATGGTGTGGTGATCGATCCTATCACTTTGAAACGGGAGATCGATAAGCTGAAGGATGCAGGCCATGATCTGTTAGCTAAAGGCAACATGATGATCGCCAAGCGGGCACATCTGATCCTGCCGACACACCAGTTGCTGGATGCAGCCTCGGAAAAGAAAATGGGCGAAGGCAAAATCGGTTCTACTTTAAAAGGCATCGGCCCAACTTATATGGATAAAACAGGCCGAAACGGCCTGCGTGTGGGGGATATTACCCTGCCGGACTTTAAAGAGCGCTATCAAAAGCTGGTGGATAAACACGTTTCGATGCTGAAAGCCCTTTATGGTGAAGTAGCGGATTTTTCGGAACGCGAAGCAGCATTTTTTGAGGCGATCGAACTGATCAATAAATTTCAATTGGTCGATTCCGAGCATATCGTCAATAAATATCTCAGAAAAGGTAAAAAGGTTTTGGCCGAAGGGGCGCAGGGTACTATGCTTGACATTGATTTTGGCTCGTATCCTTTTGTCACTTCGTCAAATACCACAACCGCCGGCGCCTGCACAGGTTTAGGTATCGCCCCAAACAGGATAGGCGAGGTGATTGGCATTTTTAAAGCATATTGTACCAGGGTTGGGGGCGGCCCTTTCCCAACTGAGCTGAACAATGAGACGGGCGAAGAATTGAGGCGCATTGGCCACGAGTTTGGTGCAACTACAGGCCGGCCGCGCCGGACCGGCTGGATTGATCTGCCGGCCTTGAAATATGCTATTATGTTAAATGGCGTTACCCAACTGGTAATGACAAAAGCAGATGTGCTAAGCGGCTTCGATAAAATATATGCCTGCACCCATTATAACTACCTGGGCGAAATGATTGACTACATGCCTTATGATATTTGTGCGGTTGACGCCATACCGGTATTAGAAGAGATTGATGGCTGGCACGAGGACTTAACCGGCATTACGCAGGTATCGCAAATACCTGCCAAACTAAGCAGTTATATCCGTTACCTGGAAGAACAACTGGGTGTGCCGGTGAAATACTTATCGGTTGGCCCGGACAGGGTTCAGACACTGGTATTAAATTAAGATCGTTTTAAATACTTTTGTAGAGACGTCCCGAACGTTTGGGAGGTCTCTATTTTTTTTCCTTGTGATCAAATCCATCAACGATCCGCTAACCTTTAAAGCAAATGCTCTCCTGTGGGCCGCTTCGTTTGATGCTTGCTGCTACCTTGACTCCAATAATTTTACAGATCCATATTCAAAATTTGATTGCTTAATAGGGGCCGGTGTAAAGGATCAGCTTTTAGCTAACGCGGGTAATGCTTTTACTAAATTAGAATACTTTCACAGCGGGACCCCCGGCTGGCTAATGGGTTTTTTCGGCTATGATCTGAAAAATGAAACGGAGCGGTTAGGCTCAAATAATAGTGACTACCTAAACTTTCCCGACCTCTATTTTTTTGCGCCGGAGTATGTAATACTTATTAAAGGAAATGAGATCGAGATCGTAGCGGATAATCCTCAGACCGTTTTGGACGCGATTGAGTCGCAGAGCTATCAACAGCAAAGAGAACAATTGCCGGTAGCGATCAATGCAAGATTTAGCAAAGTCGAATACCTGGACACGGTAGCCAAAATAAAAGATCATATCGCGCGCGGCGATATTTACGTAACCAATTTTTGCCAGGAATTTTATGCGGAGCATGCCGAAATCGATCCGCTGGAAGTATTTGCAAAACTGAATGAAATTTCCCCGGCGCCTTTTTCTGCTTGTTTAAAGTTGAACGATAAATATGTGATCTGCGCTTCCCCCGAGCGTTTTTTAGCAAAACGAGGGAGCAAGCTGATATCTCAGCCCATTAAAGGCACCGCCAAACGCGGAAAGAACGAGGCCGAAGACGAAGCAATTAAACAGGAATTAAGGAGTCAAACCAAAGAACAGCAGGAAAATGTGATGATTGTCGACCTTGTGCGAAATGATCTTACCAGGTCGGCAAAATCCGGAACGGTTACAACGGAGGAGCTTTTTGGTATATACACCTTTAAGCAAGTCCACCAGATGATCTCGACCGTTGTTTCTGAATTAGATTCAAACAGCTCAGCGGTAACTGCAATTAAAAATGCCTTCCCCATGGGCAGCATGACCGGCGCCCCAAAAATTAGCGCCATGCAGTTAATGGAGCGATTTGAGCGCAGCAAACGCGGTGTTTATTCGGGTGCCATTGGCTATTTCAGCCCGGACGGGGATTTTGATTTTAATGTAGTGATCCGAACGTTGCTGTATCATCAGAAAAATAAATACCTCTCTTTTCAAGCGGGCAGTGCGATAACTTTTCATGCAGATGCGGAAAAGGAGTTCGAGGAATGCTTGCTTAAAGTGAAGGCGATACGGGAGGTGTTGGGTGGATCGGATTTTAGTTAGAGATCGTCCAATTTATTTCCCTATGTTTGTTTGATTAAACCTTAGTTGGGATGAATAAATTTTTACTTTTTATGGGTTTTATTTTCGCGGCAGTAACGGGTTGCTTTGCCCAAACAAACCCCACCCCTGAACTGAGCATCGGCGGAGAGTTTGGTTTCCCGACAGGTCAGGCCAGCTCCATTTACGGGACGGTTTTAGGCGGGTCGGCAAAACTTGAACTGCCGGTAGCGAAATCTAACTTTCGTATTGCCATTACAACAGGCTATAGCATTTTCCTGACTAAGTTTAACTATCCAGGCACTTATACAAGTTCGCTGTATGTGCCGGTTGAAGCCGGCGCCAGGTATTATTTTAGCAAAATAGGCTATGCGGAAGGTGACCTGGGCTTTTCAGCCGATCTGACCGGAAACTATTCGACGGAAAAAACGGCGTTCATCTATTCGCCGGTTATCGGTTTTTCGGCTCCTGTTTATAAACACAAATCTACTATCGATATTGGTTTCAGGTATGAAAGCAGGGTGGAAAGCGGGAACAGTATTGGCCAGTTGGCTATTCGCCTTGCGTACCGGTTTGGTATTTAGTTGTGGTGGCTGGTTGCAACAAGTTGCAAGGGTTGAAAAATCTTTTGCGACCTTATAATTATGAAATGGTCAGATACCATAAACCCGCTAAACTCGTATTTCTGTAAACATGAATTCAAATCTTAACAGGTTGACAACCCTTACAACTCATTGCAACCTTTGCAACTAACATAAATAATACAGCGTGTTCAGTATCCTCAAAAAAGAAATCATTTCGTACCTCAGCTCACTGGTTGCTTATGTAACCATAGGCGTATTTTTATTGGTGCTCGGACTTTTTTTATGGGTTTTCCCGGAGTCGAGCATACTTGATTACGGTTACGCCGGGCTCGATAGCCTGTTCAGCACCGCGCCCTTCCTGTTCATGTTCCTGATCCCGGCCATCACCATGCGTTCACTGGCCGAGGAACGCAAAGAAGGTACCTTTGAACTGCTAACCACCCGGCCCTTAACCGACTGGCAAATTGTGCTGGGCAAGTATTTTGCCTGCCTGGTTATTGTGCTGTTTTCATTGCTGCCCACCCTTGTTTATTATTATTCGGATTATTTAGCGGGATAACTGCCTCGTAATCCGGGTAG
>JABDHD010000121.1:0-2878 GCA_013285685.1 Bacteroidota bacterium | reverse complement strand
ACCCTTGTTTATTATTATTCGGTTTACAAATTGGGCAACCCGGAGGGAAACATCGATACCGGCGGGGTGATCGGCTCTTATATCGGTTTATTTTTGCTTGGCGGGGCGTTTTGCGCCATTGGCTTGTTTGCATCTTCCGTCAGCAAAAACCAGATCATTGCCTTTACTATCGCTGTATTTCTGTGCTTCTTTTGCTATAGTGGGTTTGACTCACTAAGCCAATTGTTATCACTGCAAAACCTTGGCCTGGAGAACCTGGGCATTACCCAGCATTACCAATCAGTAAGCCGGGGTGTACTGGATACGCGCGACCTGGCTTATTTTATTATCCTGACGGGATTATTTATTTGCCTTACGCTGTTTATGCTGATCAGGCAGCGACAAAAAAGCCTCAAGGGGAAAGACGCAAAATATTGCGCGGCCACTGTTGGATTTTTGGCTGTTATTAGCATTATTTCCGCTGTGACATTTACCCGTTTTGATTTCACCAAAGAAGGACGCTTTACCATATCGCCCATCAGCCGCAATATCATGGATACGCTTAAAGCGCCCGTACGCATTGCGGTTTATTTAAAAGGCGACAATTTTTCGGGCAGCATGAAACGGCTGCAGCGGGCTACACTTGATATGCTGAGCGACCTGCAGGCCTATAGTCACCGACGGCTGCAATTTGAACTGGTTGACCCGATAGCCTACATTAAGTCGCTGCCGGATACGATGCAAAAAGCGGCTTATGACACGCTGCAATCAAAAGGGATAGTCGGCCAGCCCGGCAGTGTAAAAACCGATAATGGCGTTACGCAAATGCTGATCTTCCCCGAGGCGCTGATAGAATATGAGGGGAAATATATTGCCGTCAATTTGCTGCAATCCCGGATTGGACTTTCGGAAGAAGAAATTTATAATAACTCCGTTCAAAACCTGGAATATGCCTTTTCATCAGCAATAAAAAAGGTCACCAGCGGCGGCAAACCTATTGTTGCTTTTGCTGAGGGCGACAAGGAACTAAACGATGTGCAGCTTAACGATGCAATGAGGTCGCTGTCGGACGGATACGAGATTGGCCGGCTGAACCTGAAAACGGCGCCGTTCAGCATTTTATCAAAAGTAAAACTGCTGGTGATCCCCAAACCGGACAGCGCATTTACTGAACTGGAGAAATTTAAGATAGATCAATACATCATGCGCGGCGGCAGGGTGCTTTGGGCCATTGACCAGGTAAATGCCGAACTGGACAGCCTGAGCAACCACAACGGCGAGGGGATGTCGTTCCCTAAACACCTTAACCTGGATGATCAGCTATTCACTTACGGGGTGCGTATTAACTACGATTTGATAGCCGATATCAGTTGCGCGCAAATACCCATCACAACCGGCGCAGCGGGCGGCCAGCCGCAGATACAAATGGTACCCTGGCTGTATTATCCCATTTTTATGCCGCTGTCGAAAAATCCCATCGTAAAAAACCTGGATGGTATAAAAGGCGAGTTTGTAAGCACGATTGATACCCTGGCAATAAAGAATGTGACAAAAACTGTGCTGCTTGAATCGTCGCCTTATAACAAAAAACTGGCCGCCCCCCATATGCTGTCGCTGCAGGCGATAGAGCAGGAGCCAAAACCAAAAGAATTTCAAAATCCGCCCAATATTGTTGCCGTCCTGCTGGACGGTAAGTTTAAATCCGATTTCCTGAACCGGCCGACACCGGCAGGTTTAACCGAGCACGTTCAGCCGATTCCGGAAAGCAAACCGACAAAAATGATAGTGATAAGTGACGGAGACATATTGAAGAACGATATCGGCTCAGATAATTCGCCATACCCGTTGGGATACGACCATTATATGCGTCAAAACTTCGGCAATAAAAACCTATTGCTCAACATTGCCGATTATCTTACCGATGATTCCGGGCTGATCGGCCTGCGCACTAAGGAAGTGCAAATCCGCCTGCTTAGCCGGGCCCGCATCCGCAGCGAAAAAATATATTGGCAGTTGTTTAATAATATCCTGCCTTTGGCTTTATTGTTAACATTTGCTATTTTTCAACATTATATTCGCAAGCGAAAGTATGCATACTAAATTTTTATACTTTTGATTGATTAATTCCAGCTATATGAGATTTATTGTTTCTACTTCAACCTTATTAAAGCAGTTACAGGCGGTGAGCGGTGCACTGAGCAACAGTACTGTATTGCCGATATTGGAGAACTTTTTGTTCGAGATAAAAGATGGAAACTTAACCATTTCGGCTACCGACCTGCAAACCAGCATGACCACCTCGCTTACTGTCGAGTCAAAAGAAAATGGCCGTATTGCCATACCTTCACGGATATTATTGGAGACATTAAAGTCTTTGCCCGAGCAGCCTATCGCTTTTTCGGTTGACGATAAAACATTTGCCATTGAAATTAATGCCGGCGACGGTAAATATAAACTGAGCGGCGAAAACGGCGAAGATTTCCCCAAGATACCGGTTGTAGACAATGCATCGTCGGTTAACCTGCCTGCGTCAGTTTTGGGCGAGGCCATCAACAAAACCATATTTGCGGTAAGTAACGACGAACTGCGCCCCGCCATGACCGGTGTTTATTGCCAGTTATCCACCACGAGCCTGACTTTTGTGGCTACCGATGCGCATAAATTGGTAAGGTATCGCCGCAAAGACGCAAAAGCTGCAAGCACAACTTCGTTTATTCTGCCCAAAAAAGCATTAACCTTGTTGAAATCGTCGCTGCCATCGGATGATGTAAATGTTTCGGTTGAATATAACAGCACCAGTGCATTTTTTAAGTTCGGCAACATTAACCTGGTTTGCCGCCTGATTGATGAGCGCTACCCGGATTACGAGGCAGTTATCCCGCTAAATAATCCGAATAAA
>JABDHD010000120.1:7493-12936 GCA_013285685.1 Bacteroidota bacterium | reverse complement strand
TGCGTCGGATTTAAAATATCCGCCTCGGGAAAATCAATGATCATTTCCTCATTGTCGGGCACAATAACCGATTCACCCGGCAGATAATCAAAATGTTCGGACCCAAAAAGATGCATTACTTTTTTGCCGCGGATCATGGTCGTCAAAACCATATCGCTAAAAACCAGGTGCACCTGCTCCGATTGCTGCCGGGTTTCAAAAACATTCAACTCGCAATGCTCCAGCGTATAAACCGACCGGTTTTCAACCAAAGTCCTTAAGTCCTTTTCAGGTTTTAACGGCAATAATTGTGGCTTAAACTTTTGCTGCATACTACAAAATCAACCTGTACAAAGTTTATAACGCGATTTTAGTTAAATAGTTGATATGCCTAAAGGTATTTAGTTATCGACAATTATTAATGATTTGCATCACTTATTAATATTTTAATGCATAAAGCTGATAGGATAATGCATAAAAGACAACCGGCCCGCTGCCTAATTTTGGCGAACCAATTAAAATCAAAAAAAAAGAAATTATGGAAACACTTTTGGAAACCGAAAAGCTGGTTTCGCGTCCTAAATGGAAAGGCCCGGTTAAGGGCGAGTACTTCGCCAGTATTTCGCCTATTGACGGCCAAACTTTTACCAGCGTACCCCGCTCGGGAAAGGAAGACATCGAGCTTGCTTTGGACGCCGCCCACAAAGCGTTCAAAACATGGTCGCGCACTTCGCCCACCGAACGCAGCAACGTGTTGCTGAAAATTGCACAGGTGATGGAAGATAACCTTAATTACCTGGCTGCAGTTGAAACCATCGATAATGGCAAACCTATCCGCGAAACCACGGCTGCCGATCTGCCTTTGGCCATAGATCATTTCAGGTATTATGCCGGTGTGATCCGCGCCGAGGAAAGCTCGGTGAGTGAACTGGATTCGAATACGGTATCGCTGAATATTCATGAGCCGATCGGCGTTGTCGGGCAGATCATCCCCTGGAATTTCCCGCTGTTGATGGCAACCTGGAAAGTGGCGCCTGCCATCGCCGCCGGTTGTACCGTGGTATTGAAGCCGGCTGAGCAGACGCCGGTGGGTATATTGATCCTGATGGACCTTATAAAAGATGTTCTTCCCACGGGTGTTTTAAACGTTGTGACAGGCTTTGGCCCCGAAGCAGGCAAGCCTTTGGCTGCTTCGCCTCGTGTGTCGAAAGTCGCTTTTACCGGTGAAACCACTACCGGCAGGCTGATTATGCAATACGCATCGGAAAACCTTAACCCGGTTACCATGGAGCTTGGCGGCAAATCGCCAAATATTTTTATGCCAAGTATAATGGATGCTGACGACGCATTTTTTGACAAATGTTTAGAAGGATCGGCCATGTTTGCCTTAAACCAGGGCGAAGTTTGTACCTGCCCTTCGCGGATGCTGATCCACGAGTCGATCTATGACCGCTTTATCGAGCGGGTGATCGAACGGGTTGAAGCGATAAAGATGGGTAATCCACTGAATCCTGAAACCATGATGGGTGCGCAGGCCTCCCAGGATCAGTATGAAAAGATCCTTTCCTATATCGAAATTGGTAAGGAAGAAGGCGCGGAAGTATTAACCGGCGGCGCCAAAAAATATATCGATGGTTTGAGCGAAGGCTATTATATCCAGCCTACGCTGTTGAAAGGCCACAATAAAATGCGCGTTTTCCAGGAAGAGATCTTCGGGCCTGTGGTTTGTGTCACTACCTTTAAAACTACCGAAGAAGCGATTGAAATCGCCAATGATTCGCTTTACGGCCTCGGCGCCGGCGTGTGGACCAGGGATGCGCACGAGCTTTACCAAATACCGCGGGCTATACAGGCAGGCCGTGTTTGGGTAAACTGCTATCATGCTTACCCGGCACATGCTCCATTCGGCGGATATAAAAAATCGGGCTTCGGTCGCGAAACACATAAAATGATGCTGGCACACTACCGCCAAAATAAAAACATGCTCATTTCGTACGACAAAAACAAGTTAGGTTTCTTTTGATAATAATTGTTTTAATGGGCGTCGTGGCGTTTGCTGTGATGCCCTTTTTTATTTGATGATGCTGCGACATGAAAAATGTAGAGCGGATAGCCGCCACCCCCGAAGCCGTCGATCTGATCAGGGAACTACGTGACCGCCATGGCGAACTGATGTTTCACCAAAGCGGCGGCTGCTGCGATGGCTCACAACCCATGTGTTTTGAGAAAGGCGACTTTAAGGTTGGCGAAAGCGATGTTTATTTAGGCGATATTGACGGCTGTGCTTTTTTTATGAGCCGCGACCAGTTTGAATACTGGCAGCACACACACCTTACGCTTGACGTTACCAAAGGCCGTGGATCAAGTTTTTCGCTGGAGATTCCGCTGGGGGTAAGGTTTATGATTCGATCGAGGCTTTTTAAGGATGAGGAAATGGGGCGCCTGGAGCCGGTTATTTCCGGAGAGGAATATCTGGAAACTGCGTTTAAAAATCAAATTTAAACGACACCTGGCAATTTACCCGACGGCAACACAAAAGCCCCGGTTTTCACCAGGGCCCTGCTTAACATGATTATTTAGATTTGATTGATTTGCTTATTTAAAGGATAAACCAACTTCCTGTTTATCCGTGTTCCAACCGGATATTTCTACATACGGTTTTTGCGCTGCGAACCTCGCCGTCGGCGCACTTACCGAAACGGTCATTGCCTCGCCCGGCGCCAGTGTAAAATAGCTGGCTGTCCAGTAACTTGGCATTACTTCGTCTTGGTTAATCATCAGCTGCGGTCGCACAAAAAATGCCAGCCTGGCGGTGTTGTTGCTGAATTGAAGCGTCCATTTGTCTTCATTTGCTCCTTTTTCAGTCTTTATTAATTTAACCTGTACCGGTGTGGGTTTCATCTGATTAAACCCTGCAAAATCATTCCCCGGCGCCAGCCAGTAAACATTGTGCGAAACGGCTTTGCCAACTGCGTCTGTCAAATTAAGCACTACAAAGCTAATACCTTTCAAAGTGGCGAGGTAATCTTTCAACCTGATCGCTTCCTTGTTGCCAGATTCTCCCAAACCCAGGTTGCTTACCTTAAATGATCTCAATAATTTGCTGTCGACGTCGTAAATATCTGCCTTTGCCGTTAGTAAGCCGGTGGCGTGATGCATGCGATTTACGATAGCGACGGTTGAATCGTCAGGGTTAAACTGGATGTGCAGGGGCTCAACGGCGTTTTGCATGGCATAGTAGCCGGCGTTTGGCTCCAGGTACCAGTCGTATATCTGCCAAACTACGCTCGGCAATGCCGCATTAAGTTTCCACAGCATAACGCCACCTGTTTCGTTTAGCTTATGACCTGCGGCCTCAAAAATACCCTGGTAACCCACCCAGTTCATCAATTGCATTTTTTCAGAGTATTCCTGCATGGTGGTTGGCTGGCCGTATCTTTTCACCATTTCCTTAATGTATTGGTCATAGCGCGCGGCGCCGGTGCAGGCATCGTGGTACCCCCAGCTGTCATTCAGCGGGAAGGGCAATTTGGTGTCCCAAACCAGGTTGGGGATGGTTTTTACCAGTGTATTGTACGGCGGCTGCGAAGGGATACCGGTTTCATCTTTAAACACCCAGTCGCCGCCGGCGTCAACTTTTTTATAATACACTTTTGGGTCCTCCCATTGGTAAGGGCCGCTGCTATAAACGCCGGAAGACATGTCATCGGGATATGAACCTTTCCAGCCCGCGGGTAATTTTGCAAAACCGGAAGAAGATGGAATAAACGGCCGCGTTCCGTCCAGGTCGATCACATTATTGCGCATGGCATCGTACAATTCCTTGCGTGCATGCCCCTCGTTGCCGCCTGTCCACACCAGTAAGCTGGGATGATTCCGGATGCGGTAAATGGTGCTTACCAAGTTTTTTATAAATACATTCGCTTCCAGTGGCCAGTCGGGCGAACCTTTAAACTCGCCCTGGGTGTCGCCGGTTACCCAAAAATCCGACCATACCATTTCGCCATATCTATCGGCTGCGTTCCAAAAGGCATCGGGCGGGGTAACGCCGCCACCCCATATCCGTACCAAATTAACATTGGCATTGCGGCACAGGTGCATTTCATAGTCGTACCGCGCCGAATCGCGGTTCACCATCATATCCGGCACCCAGGCGCCGCCATTCAGGTGGACTTTCTTTCCATTCACAAAAAAATCACGACGGACAAATTTACCCACCATGGTGCCTTGCGAGCTAACCATGCGTATGCCAAATACGAAGGAAGTATCATCATCAATTTTGGTTCCGTTCACATACTGCAGCCGGATACGGTATAAATTGGCCCTGCCGTAACCGTTCGGCCACCACAAACGCGGCTGACGGATCAACAACTGACTAACTTTATCTGCGTCAAGCGCAACTTGCGCAGCTCCGCCCGCTTTTACGCTTAGATCCTGGGTAAATTGAACCGGCAACCCTGCAAAATTCTCGGGTTTGATATTGATCACCAGTTTACCGTTTTGACTCTCCTGGCTGTGATTGGACAAAGTAAGATTGAGCGACAGCTTTGCGATGCTTGTATCAGGCAATTTGGGCAGATCAGTAACCAATTTGGGATGACCTATCGTTATGGCCCCGGTAGTACGCAGATAAACCGGCTGCCAAATACCCATATTCCGGTCGCGAACAGGCGGCATCCAGTCCCATCCAACTGTACACAGCATGGTTACGTTTTTACCAATATCGCCTGTCGGGCCCCCGTTTTCGTAAAAGGGCCCAAGGGCCTGCAATTGTTCTTTCGAGGGATAGCCCGGGTAGTCGAGCGGATAAATTTTCACAGCCAGGGCATTGTCTTCTCCCGGGTGGATCGCGTTGGTTACCTCAAGGTTGTAATCAGCAAACATACCTGCCATTTGGGTCGAGTCAGCAATTTGTTTGCCATTTACCCAAACTGCTGCCCGGTAATTTATCCCTTTAAATATCAGCTGAAAGTGGCGGCCTTTATCGCCGGCAGGTACTTTAAACATGGTACGGTACCAATAGGGCTTTTTCCAGGGATTGGGTTCATTGGGCAGATAGCTGTATTGTTCCAGGTTGTATTCTTCATTAAACTGGTCTGATGCGTCCGGGATCAGCATATTATTTAATCCCTGGTGAGGATCGGGATAGATGTGGTTGGCCACTAAACCTGTAAGCACCGTCGAAGGTACTGTTACCGGGAACCAATAAACCGGCGAATGATAGTTTATGGTTGATAATTCATCCCCCGTTGCGGTCAGTTGAGCGGCGGATTGGAGATCGAAATTTGTGAGCTTCACCTGTTTTACAGGCTGTGCAAATGACAGTGCCGGCAATATCGCCCAAATCAAAAAAAGCGAAGCAACCGGTAATGATGATTTTCTCATTGGTACCATAACGTTTTATATGCAGATGCGGGTTGCCCGGGGGCAGTAAGCCCTTAGTGTCATATCTACACGCTTATGA
>JABDHD010000120.1:154-7483 GCA_013285685.1 Bacteroidota bacterium | reverse complement strand
CATAAGCGTGTAGATATGACACTAAGGGCTTACTGCCCCCGGGCAACCCGCATCTGCATATAAAACGTTATGATTGTAAATCTACTTAACTAAGTTGATGCGCAAATTGTACTAATTTATCTTTTTATTATACTTTTTTATATTAAAAATAGTTCAACACGCTTTTTGGAGTCTTATCAAAAAAAATCGCCTTAACATTTGACAAATAGTTTAAAAAGCAAACTTTTTCCGTTTACTTTAGTATAAGTATCAATAGCCGCCATGCTCCGGCAATAGCCATGTTATTTCACAAAGCCAAAGCATTCATCCTGGACAAGTTAAGAAGCGAATTGCCGGCGCATTTGACCTATCATTGCTTTGACCACACACTCGACGTTTATGCCGCCGCAGAAAATTTAGGCGGCCTTGAAAAGATCAGCACCTTTCAAAAGGAATTGGTATTGACCGCTGCCCTTTTTTCATGACTCCGGCTTTATTATCGGCCCCAATAATCACGAAGAAGAATCATGCCGGATAGCCGAAGCGTATTTACCAGACTACGGCTACGATATAGACGACCTGGAAGCCATTAAGGGCATGATCATGGCGACCAGGCTGCCGCAAATGCCAAAAAACCTACTGGAAGAAATCATCGCCGACGCTGACCTTGATTACCTGGGCAGGGACGACTTTTTCCCGATAAGCGAGGGTTTATACAAGGAATTTCTGCGCTCGGGGGTTGTTGATAATTATGATGACTGGAATAAACTGCAGGTAGCTTTCTTTGAAAACCATCATTACTTTACGCAATCGGCACAGAAAATCAGAAATCAAAAGAAGGCAGAAAACCTTTTTCTCATCCGGGCAAAGTTATAAAGTGTACGCTAAATGATCCTGCTACTCCGAAAGTAATTATTCGCCCTTCAAAGTATCGCAAAATTGTTACAGCAAATACCTTCTTTGTAACAGCTTCATTACGGTTTCTCATAAACCAACCGCTGGCCCGCAGGCTATATTGTCCATCGGATTTAACCGTTAATTATCATCTTCTCATGTCAAAGAAAAAATTACTCAGATGGGGCGTATTTGGGTTTCCACTGATTTTAATTTTTTCACAATGTCTTAATTTCAAAAAGACTGATCAGCGAGGCAGCGCTTATGCCGGCGCAGCGGCTTGCATGAACTGCCATAGTAACATTTACAGCAATTATTTGCATACGGCTCATTATATTGCTTCACAGCCAGCTACCGAAAAAACGATCCAGGGAAGTTTTAAGCAGCGGATTAATGAACTTGCTTTTAACCCGGTTGAGGCGGTTGTAATGCAGCAACTTGACAGTGGCTTTTATCAAACCAAATATGAACATGGCCAACCAACGGTATCCCGGCGTTTCGACATCGTGTTCGGTGGCATAAAGGGGCAAACATACGCCTACTGGTTATCTAATCAATTATTTCAATTGCCGGTATCGTCCGCAGACGGCCGCTGGACGAACAGTCCGGGCTACAGCCAGGCGGAGGTCGACTTTAGTCGGGTGATCGGTACTAAATGTTTAGGGTGTCACATGTCATATGCTAAACAGGCGCCGCCCGGCACGCAGCAATTTTACGGTTCAACACAAGCTTTTGATAAAAGCTCCGTTGTTTACAGCATCGATTGTGAAAGGTGCCATGGCCCTGGCGAGGAGCATGTCAAATTTCAAACGGAGAACCCGGCTGTTAAAGAAGCCCGATACATAACCAGGTTCGAATCGTTGTCGAGGGTGCAGAAGTTAAACATGTGCGCCGTTTGTCATTCCGGGGCGAGCAACCACCTGTTAAAGCCTACTTTTGGGTTTAAACCCGGCGATACACTAAGCAATTACATGACGATTGTTAAGTCAAATGCGCCTGCTAATTTTAAGGAGATTGACGTGCATGGCAATCAAATGGCCTTGCTGGCAAGCAGCAAATGCTTTATAGGAAGCAACATGGATTGTTCAACCTGCCATGACACGCATGTTGCCGATAGGAATAACTTATCATTATATACATCCAAATGTGTTTCATGCCATAATAGCAATACACATAACCAGTGCAAATTAACTAACACCCTAAGCGATAAGATATTGACAACGAACTGCATTTCGTGCCATATGCCCGCCCTGCCCTCAAAAGTAATTGTAGTACAGCAAGGCGGAGCGCTCGTTCACACCCATCATATCGCCGTTTATCCCGATGAAACCAAAAGGATATTGGCATCTTTAAAATTAACCAGCCGTTAACTACCTGGTTAACTTCTTAAAATTATTTTGCAGCACTATGAACGGGAGGTTTTTGTTCCAACCAGGTTTATAATCAGACTGAATCAAAAATCCACTTGAGTAGTTACCTAATATAATATCCGGTTTACCATCATTATTGTAATCGCCAACATCCATGCTAAACCAGCGGCCATATTTGCTTACCGGTATTGCATGCGCTTTAAAATTAAAAGGACTGACTTGTTCAAAATAAATAACACTTTCTTCCGGCTGTGTTTTCACATCGGCAAAAAATGCACTGGTCACAATATCAAGATCACCGTCACCGTCAAAGTCTGCGGCTATTGCCTTGGTGCAGCCATCTATCTGATAAAACCACTGTTGCTTAAAATTCCAATTACCGGTGTTTTTAAAAATATATAAGCCATGATATGGTTTAAGGACACGGGAATCGTGAAAATTATAGCCGCAAGTATAAATCAAATCCGGTTTGCCGTCGTGATCCATATCAGCAAGCTGAAAACTGGTCGATCCGTATACCGGCGGAAAACGCAACAGATTTCTCGAGATAAATCCACCTTTGTGGTCATTCGCAAAAAGCCATAGGCCCTCGTCGCCAGTGCCAAAAAGCACCATCAGGTCGGTCCAGCCATCTCCGTTAAAGTCACCTGCTACGGCTTGCACGGCGCCGGGCTGTTCAGTTATGGTGGTTTGCGTGTAAGTATGATCTTTATTTTGCTTCAACAGATATACACCACCTTTTAAATTCCCCTGCCCTAAAGTTATCAGGTCTGTCAAACCGTCTTTGTCAAAATCGCCCTCTATCGTTTGCACGGGCCTTGCCAGGTCCGACGCGATAAGGGTTTGACTATCTTTTTTATTTTCTGAATTTAAATTTACATCTACCACTCTACCGTTTGGAAAATCAACAGGTTCAACCCGGCCAATACAGGATACTATAGCATGATCAATGCCCGATGAATCTTTTTTAAACAGGGCGCTGGCCGCTGCCGTTGGTATAGTTATTGTAGCTTGCTCCGTTAAATTACTATCCCACTCAGCTAAATTTGAATAGATATAATCAGAAGTATATATTTTGTGATTATTAGGGTTAAAAGCAACCATCGTGGTATAAGCCGGATGAATTGCCTGGGCCGGCATTTTTAAGGAAAACCCGGCCCAATCAATATTTAAAGGAGCAGGGCGGGACGCTTTAGGTAACGTTGCGGGCGCCATTTTTTTGTAGTAAGCTACAATATCCTGGTATTCCACTAAAGTCAATCCGGCGGTATCCGTCTCTCGCTTAAAATAGCCATCAAGATAGGAGCTTAATCCAAGATAATGCGCCATCGCAGGTAATGTATGATATATCCATACATCGTTCGGAAGCGCGTTAGCAGGTACCAGCGCGTGGCATTTTGTACAGTATATTTGAGCAAGAAGTTTGCCGTCAGCTACCGCGTTTCCGGTTAATTTTACGGTTGAATCACTTTTCTGTTTACAACCATCAATCAGCATATCAGCTGATAAAAAACCAATAAATAAAAGGATATAGAACGTTAATAAATAGGGTTTCCTAAAGCTCATAGTAAAAATATTGATCGTGTTAGTTGGTCAGTTTTAATTTATTCCAAATGAAATTTCCGATTTGCTTGCCCTGCTCCGCTCCGACCAGGGAACTATTCAGATAATGAATGCCGCCGTAAAATCTGCTCATGGCCGTTTCATCTGATGCTTTAATAAATGAATCGAAATGGCGCTGCATCCCGATATAATGCACGTCGCTGGTGTCCTGAAACGCGAAGTTGTCTCCAAACTCGTGGGTTAACAACACCGCTGCTGAAGCGCTGATGGTTGAATGTCCGGCGGTATACTCCGGGAAAGGGGGCGTTTGAAGCAATGGCAGCCAAAAGTGGTCAACCTTTTCCTCTATGTTGGTCACCGGCCTGGCATAACTGTACTTGTATTTAACTTCCCAGCAGCATACAAATGAGTCAAACAGCCCAATAGAAGTAAGCGCGTACGCCTGTGCAGTTTTCACCGCGTCGGCATGTGATTGTTTGCATGCTATTGTTGTAATCCCTATCCAATGGCCTCCGGGGGTGATCTTCTTATCAGCAAACATCAGGTGCCCGTTATGCTGAACCACAAATGGGTTATCATCCCAGTAAGTGGCAATCTTTTTTTCGTCTGCTGTTAAAGTTTTATTCTTGTTATAAACCTCCATGTACTGCTTTACAAAAGCGCTGTTCTTGTCTTCGCTGTATGGCGGCGGCGGCCCTGGCGAAAATTGCTTTGACGAATCAACTGCCAAAACATGCATGTCTCCCCAGCAAAATTCTACGCCGTCCATATAATCGGGCGGAGTCGGGCGCCATTTAGCCGGGCTGTTCTCGCCCAGGTATTTAGGTTTTCCGCGCGTCTGCGGATAATCGTCCACGTTCGCTCTTTTTAATATGTATTTACCTATTTGCGCTCCAAAGGCAACTGACCGCGCGTAAGTCGAGTCGTCAAGATTGTCTTTGTACATTGCATAAATCCTGTTCTCAAATTTTTTCAGCGTATCTACCGAGAAAGTAACTTTGTGCGCTACCGTGTAAAACGCAGTTGTAGCCGCCAGGGCAAAATTATACTGCTCTCCTTTTTGAGCCTCATACGAAGCCAGCGATGTATAACCATATATCCTCGCCGCGACAGGCGGCGTAAAAACATCGTAAATGATCACCTGGGTAAGCGCATACTCGTTTTGATGCAAAACATCACTGCCGCTCATTAATTTACTATTTTGTTTGTGCGTACAACCTCCAAACAAAAAAAAGGCGGTTAAAAAACCCGGCATTATAAAACGCTTCATATTATTTATTAATTAAGGGTGATATCTCTTACATGTCCAAAACTATCTGTAATTTGAACAGACTTCATGGCGGGGTCAATATTAATAAATCTTGCCGATTGGGAAAGGAACGATGTTCCGTTATAAAACTCCTGCCTGGTTATTTTACCATTTTTATATTTTATGATAGCAAACATATCAAATGGCTGCAGTTTAACTGTACGCACCGGCCGTTTTAACTCGAATATTTTTAAGGCATCCCTGTTTTGGCTCGCCGCTAATAAATAGTTGCCTTTGGCCCCCATCAATTTCACAAGGGCTTTCCCATCGCCCGGTATATAAATGCCACTTTGCTGAATTGTGAGCGGTTTAAAATTGCCTTTCCCGTCGCCTTTAAGCAACAGGCCATTAAAGGCATCATAACGGCCCGTCATCACGTCGGTACCAAAATCGTTGCCGCTAATCGCAATATCCAAATTCCCATCGCCGTCAAAATCGTCAACTACCATCCCGTCAAGCTGGGATGTTTGCGCTTCAATGGGTAAGGGTTGCATTGTGAATTTCCCGTTGCCGTCGTTTTGTATATAGCATGACTCCATGGTATTAGCACTCAGCCTGATGGCGCCCTTGCGCATTTCGGGCGTGATTACCGAGTCCATGGTAGCAACAGCATACGACTTATAGTTTTGGAACCGCACCCGCATGCCAATCATCTGTTTAATAATATCATCCCGTGTATTTGCCGGGAACTCCTCCAATTCGCCGTCTATATCCTTTAAGAAAAGCGAAGGGAATGCATCGTAACTGCCATTATTATCAAAATCCTTTGCGGTTATATAAACCGGGTATTTGTCGGATGCCTTATAAAAGGTATTCAGTCCAACATTACCTACGACGTAATCTATTTTGCCATCATGGTTAAAATCTCCTGCGGTTATGGTATTCCACCAACCAATCTTATCGCTAATGCCGGTATTGGCAGTCACATTTTTGAAAACACCGTGATCATTCTTCAAAAAGGTCACAGGCATCCATTCCCCCGTCAAGATCAGGTCGGGCCAGCCGTCATTATCAAAGTCAGAGAAAACAGCATCGCAAACCATCCCAATATGATTCAGGTCCGGCGCAACGGCCGACGTAACATCAGTAAACTTAACCACGCCGTTTTTGCTGTCGTTCCTTAAAATAAAGCTCGAAACGGGTTTCGGATAATTCCAGGGTTCAACCCGGCCGGAAACAAACAAATCAAGCTTCCCATCTTTGTTATAGTCGATCGCTTTAACGCAAAGTTTGCTGGTAAAATTTTGAGGTAATGCGCCTGGCGCCTCTTTAAAATTTCCCTTCCCATCATTAATATAAAGCCTGTCCCGGTAAAAAGGCGAACCAGGGGCATTTTCATAACCTCCGCTTGCAATATAAAGATCGGGATAGCCGTCGCCGTTTGCATCAAACAGCAACATTCCCTCGTCCTTAAAATGCTCGTTAGGATTATAGGTTCCTTTTGGCAACAAATCACGTTGAATGAATTTGCCGTCGGGTTGCTGCAAAAGTACCTGCGCGGGGTATTTAGATGTACCACCGATCACCAGGTCGTCAAAGCCATTACCGTCAATGTCCCCCCACCGCAATTGCAGGTGTATATTGCGACAATTTATGCGGGATCAATTTTTGAATATTAAAATCCGCAAAGTCTTCTTCCTGGTGCTTATAGCTAACCCCCACTGATCGCGTAACTTCTTTAAATAACGATTGGGTGTTTATTTTAGGCTGATTAAACGTGTAATTTTCCGTTGCATCCTTGATGTTCACTTTCAAAACCTGGTCAGCCTTAACGTTCGTTAATGCTTGCTTTTTACCGTTTTGCCACCTGATCACGACCGAATCGAGCCGGGTAATTTTACCCAGGCCAAAATGCGCTATATCTTGAATGGTTGACAGGTAGCCCCGGTATGCCGTGTTTTCATATACCTGGTGTTTACCGTGGTCGTAATAAATATCCGCCCAGGCGCCTATCCCGTTGATATTTTGCGGGCCGCCGGTAAACTTAATATGCAAATAATGGCTGTTGTCTTTATTCTTTTCGCGTGCCGTATTTTTATATATCTGCACTTCGTCATTGATATTGTTGATCACCAGGTCCATATCACCGTCATTATCCAGATCGGCATAGGCGGCGCCGTTTGAAAACGTAGGTACCCCCAAGCCCCAGCTTTCGGTGACATCAGTAAACTGCAGGTTACCACCGTTTTTAAATGCATAATTGGGACTTTTAAC
>JABDHD010000120.1:0-144 GCA_013285685.1 Bacteroidota bacterium | reverse complement strand
ATCGGTATCTGTTCGAGTATCTGCTTTTTCGATGCAATAAGATAGGCTTCCGCTCTGAATGTAGTAAAATCATGATCAGTAACATCCCGCGGGTAGCCGTTTGTGACGATGATATCCCGAAGCCCGTCATTGTCAAAATCCGTT
>JABDHD010000119.1 GCA_013285685.1 Bacteroidota bacterium | reverse complement strand
TGTTTGACGTGGAAAGCCGCAAAGGCAAAGCGCCCGGCGGGTATAACTACCCGCTGAGCGAAACCGGTGCGCCGTTCATCTTTATGAATTCCGCCAATACCTTCCGCGACCTGACCACGATGGTGCACGAAGGCGGCCACGCCGTGCATACCTTTTTGACTGCCGATTTGGAGTTGAACGATTTTAAACATTGCCCCAGCGAAGTGGCCGAATTGGCTTCTATGTCGATGGAGCTGATCTCCATGGACAACTGGAATGTATATTTTGACAACGAAGAGGATTTAAAACGCGCCAAGCGCGACCAACTATTCGATGTGCTGAAAACCTTGCCCTGGGTGGCTGTGGTCGACCAGTTTCAGCACTGGATATACACTAATCCCGACCATACCGACGAACAGCGGCGGAACGCATGGATTGAGATATATGAACCCTTCGGCGCGGGCTTTGCCGACTGGAGCGAACACCCGGATGCCGAAGCCAACCTGTGGCAAAAACAGTTGCATATTTTCGAGGTGCCGTTTTATTATATCGAGTACGGCATGGCCCAACTTGGCGCAATAGCTGTTTGGAAAAACTATAAAGAAAATCCCGAAAAAGGCCTGCAGCAATACCTGGATGCACTAAAGCTGGGTTATACCAAAACCATTAAAGAAATTTACGAAACGGCGGGGATCAAGTTTGATTTCAGCGCGGGGTATGTAAAGGAGCTGGCTGAGTTTGTGAAGGGGGAAATGGAAAAGTTGTAGGAAACAGGGAGTTTTATAATAATTGCTTTGCCGGCAATAATTTCATAAATTTCTGTATGACCCTCTCCTATTACAGTGTCTGCCGATATCCAAAGCGGTGAGCCTGTTTTTACAGGAACAAGAGTGCCAGTAAAAAACTTATTTGACTATCTCAAAAACGGCAATAATTTGAATTCATTCCTGGAAGATTTTCCCTCCGTGACCCGTAAACGGGCTTTAACCGTAATTAAAACACAAGTTAAAAAATCCGGAAAATACCGTTGCTAATGCAACAATGTAATTATAATTGCAGTGTAATTTATTACGCTAAACCGTATCTTAATATATTAAGATACAGCCTATTACGACAGAAATAACTTTTTAATAATGTTATAAGCTGGCAATTTATTTAAACTAAATCAAATTCCGGCAGTTATAATGATATGAAAAAACTATTTTTAAGTATCATACCCGTATTGTTTGTAATATCGGGATTTTGCCAGGGATTGCAACAGGTGAAAGTGGACAGCGACGTAACGGTTTCCTTGTTTCCGGGCTATCAAAAAAAAGATACCTTAAGCCAAACGACCTATACCGCCAACGCGCTAAACGGCTACATGGTTGTGATCCGCCAGGCCAATGCAAAGGGTAACACCCCATTAAAAAAGGCCAGCGACCTGAATAAGGTACTAAAGACCTATGTAAAAGGGATTCAGGCCGAATCGTATAACAGTGTTGCCGAAAACGTGCGGGATACCACAGTTGGCCAGTTGAAAGCAAAAGTATTTACCCTAAAAATAGACAATGGCGGCGATATTACGCTCAGGGATTTCCTTTTGTTATACACCCAGGATGTGACATATACTTTTGAGTATGTTTACTCAAGTAATACCATCGATTTTTCAAAGAAGGAAGGCAAGGCATTTTTTTCGTCCGTCCGGTTAGGACAGGATGTGACCTGGACGGACCAATATCAATCGCGGGCCACCGGGATGTCGTCGACAACCAGGATTGCAATATTTGGCGGAGGAGCATTGGTGCTTATCCTGGTAATTATATTGGTTAGCAGGAAAAAGAAACCCGCGCTGGGATAATTAAGTCGAAATTTTCGTAGAGACGCAATATTTTGCGTCTCGGACCCTATGACCGGGAAATTTGTAAATCCTTGCATTTCGTTCCGAGACGCAAAATATTGCGGCTCTACAATTCCGGCATAAAATCATTTTTAAACAATCTTTTTGGCTTTCGACTTCAACAAGCCCCTGTTCCATCCCGCCGAATGAATAAACTTTTTATTCTCAATAAACCATATCCACAACACCGCCAGCACAACGCCCATTAGCGAACCTGCTATTACATCTTCAAAAAAGTGCTCGCTCAGGTAGACGCGCGAAAAACCTACCATCACCCCATAAAATATCAGCAAATAGGCCCATTTTTTATTCTTTGCCAGGTAAGTTAATAAAACGCCCGTGGCAAATGCCGTCAAAGTATGGCCTGACGGGAAGCTGTTGTGACTAAGTATTTCAACCCCTTTGGCGAAATGCAGCTTGCTCAGCTCCTTCGCAAAATACAACTTTGGCCTCGGCGCATCAAAACAAAACTTGGCAACCTGCACGCTCAGCGAAGTAATAATAAAGGTGGTGATGAGCAAAAAGGCTATCCGGTAGTTGTATAAGGCAACAACGGCTGCGAGGATGACAATGGCCCAGCCGTTGCCCAGGTCGGTAATATAAGGTTCAACCGTGTCTAAAAAATCGCTGTAACGCGTGTTTACGGCGAAGTAAATTTCGTCTTTAGTATAAAGCAGCTTGATCGCCAGGCAGCCCGCCAGCAGGATGAGATAAAGGATAAAAAATGGCCGTATTCTTTGCAAAACATCTTTTATACCTATATTCATCGTGCAAAATAAGCATTTTGTATTTCGGATTTCGAAATTTTTCGTGTGTTGTTTATTCATTTAAGGCACTCAAGAAGGCTTCGCAGTTTCGATTTCGGATTTATTTTGACTTCGTATTTTGGATGTTCGATTTTTAATTTAATAAATAAAGGATTTAACTTTTTCTTGGTCTGAAATTAACCAAATAAGTGATCCGCGATTTTATTACTCAAATTCCGAAATCGAACATCCGAATTCCGAAATCTCTTTATTATGTTTACAGAAACACACCAAATCATTTAAACTGCATGGCGAATAGTTTATTCCGTAAAAAATCAATTGAAAAAATATTAGCAGATGCCGAAAGGGGCTATTCGGATCATGAGGGTCATCCCGGGGCTAAACTTCACCGGGCGCTAAGGGTTAAGGATCTCACTTTTATGGGGATTGCCGCCGTTATCGGGACGGGGGTTTTTACGGCGATCGGGTCGGCCAGCTTTCATGGCGGGCCGGCGGTTATCCTGCTTTTTACCTTTACTGCAGTTGCCTGCGGATTTGCCGCTTTTTGTTACGCCGAATTTGCTTCGGCTGTGCCGGTTTCAGGCAGTGCTTATACCTATTCCTACATTGCTTTTGGTGAGATATTTGCCTGGATAATTGGCTGGGACCTTTTGATGGAATATGCTATCGGGAACATCGCCGTTGCCATTTCATGGAGCCAGTATTTTGTGCGGGTGCTGTCAGGGTTTGGTATTCACGTACCTGCCTGGATGACGATGGACTATGTAACCGCCCATTCCAATTTTATCGAAGCACAAAAGCAGCTGTCTCACGGCAAGCTTTTGAGTTCACTGGATGAGAATTTAACGAGCGGTTATAACGCATGGATGCATGCACCCGGGTTTGGTGATTTCAGGATGATCATGAATATCCCGGCGTTGCTCATTGTTGTGCTCATCACTTACATCGTATATATCGGCATCAGGGAATCAAAAAAAACCAATAACATATTGGTGCTAACCAAATTGGGCATTATTGTTTTGGTGATCATCGCAGGCGCTTTTTATGTTAATCCCGGCAACTGGCATCCGTTTATGCCTAACGGCTTTGGCGGCGTGATGAAAGGCGTTTCGGCGGTTTTCTTCGCCTACATCGGCTTTGATGCCATTTCAACCACTGCTGAAGAATGTCAACAACCTCAGCGGGACCTTCCCCGGGCCATGTTTAATACCCTGATCATTTGCACGGTGCTTTATATTATATTGGTGCTGGTTTTAACGGGAATGACCAGTTACACAAAACTCAATGTGGCCGACCCGCTGGCTTTTGTTTTCCAGGATCAGCATTCCAGGGCCGCTAACTGGGTATCGGGAATAGTTTCGGTCAGCGCTATAATAGTGATCGCATCGGTACTATTGGTTTACCAGCTTGGGCAGCCACGCATCTGGATGAGCATGAGCAGGGATGGCTTATTACCCAAAGTGTTTTCCAAAATACATCCCAAATATCACACACCGTCCTTTTCAACTATCCTTACCGGTTTTGTAGTAGCCATACCGGCTTTGTTTTTAAACCTGGACGTGGTTTTGGCCTTAACCAGCATAGGTACTTTGTTTGCTTTTGTTTTGGTTTGCGGCGGCGTATTGATGCTCAACAGCCAGCCGCACAATAAGCTCTATTCAAAGTTTAAGGTGCCTTACTTAAATGGTAAATATATTGTACCGGCAATGTTTATTGGTTTTTTTGGTTACGCCTTGATTTATCAGCCTGGATATTTTCATCAGCTATTGAATGCAGAGGGTGTGCCGATGATTATATTTTTTGCGGTAGCCACGGTAGTTATGGTGCTAACGTATATAAAAAGCTTCTCCCTCATCCCTGTTTTGGGGCTATTGAGCTGTTTTTACCTCATGTCGCAGGAAAGCTTTACCAACTGGGCTCGTTTTGGTATTTGGCTCGTTATTGGTTTGGTGATTTATTTTACCTATGGGTATAAAAACAGCGTTGTAGCCCGGGACCGAAAGGCGTAATGTACCGTTAAAAAACACAAATAATTTTAGCTGAATCCTATGAATATTACCCCAACCGAAATCATCGGCTACCTGGCCGCTTTCGGAACCACCATATCCTTTTTGCCGCAGGCCGTTAAAACCATTCAAACCAAAAATACGTCCGGCATATCATTGCCCATGTATGCGTTGTTTACCTTCGGAACACTTTTGTGGCTTACTTACGGAGTGATGAGCGGTAGCTTACCGGTTGCCATCGCCAACGCGGTTACACTTATCTTCGCCAGTGTTATTTTGGTTTATAAGGTGAGGTATAAATGAGTTGTTAGAAGGTTGAAATGTTTTTTTCCGTGCTTTCAACTTTGCAACATTCCAACATTTCAACTAAACTCACAACTGCATCGCAAATGACATTCCCGGAACGCCATCCTGGTAAGTGGGCATAAAGGAGAATTTCTTACCTTGTTTATCCGTATGGGTAAGGGCATTGCGGATGTATGGGTAAACCAGGTAAGCTGCTTTTGTGGATATAATACCAAACCCGGCGCCAGCCACTACGTCGCTAAACCAGTGGTCGCGGTTGGCCAGGCGAAATATACCTGTAGTTACAGCAAAGGTATAACCCGTTACCGTGTACCACGGCGACTTATCCCCATACTCCTGCGCCAGAAATTCAGCAGCTAAAAAAGCGGCGCCGGTATGCCCCGACGGGAATGAGTAATAATCGGCCAGGTTGGGCCGCAGCCTGTGGGTAGCGTGTTTCAAACCTAATTCGGTACCGCCCAATATAAGCGACGAGAGGCCGAGAATCGCCGTCCTGTCAACAAAACGGTTCTTACCCTCTATCCCTACCAGGTTTAACCCGTAAACCATCACTACAGGGGTAAATAAAAAATAACTTTCAGCTGTTGTGTTAAAATTAGGTGTCAACCGGCGATAGCGTCCTTGTACATAGAAATCAAAGTCGCGGATGGGCTTAACCTCAAACGAGGCAGCGCCATAAGCGATCAGGATGGCCGGAGGTATAAGGGCAAGCGGCTTGCTATGCAACCTTTTTACGGTATCAGGCGCCGTTAAAATGTCTTTTTTTATCGTGTCGCCAAGTTTCTTTTTGGTAGTATCTTTCACCTGGGCGCTGGCTCCGAGTGAAATAGCACATAGCAGAATAACAATGATATTTTTCAAGGGGTAATTTTTCCAGTGTTAACAACGTACAATAGCCTTTGTTTATGTTTATCGCTAAATCATTAACAATAAGGTAATGTTATACTAACAATCTGTAGCAAATCTGAATTATTTCATCCGCCGAATATCCACGGATTCGGGCGAGGCAAGCATCAGCGGTACTTTCTCCACGGTAACAAAACTCAGGTCGAGCCCGAAGCCGCGTTCTTCCGAAAGGCTCGCATGTTTAAGTATGCCGTAAAAGCCCATCATCAAACTTTCTATGAACGACAGGTTATGCGCGCGCGACAACACTTTTTCGATCACCACAAACCTGAAATCGCCAACTATTTTATGTTTATTAAGCGACTTATAGGTACTGGTGATATCCACTTCGCCTTTTTTTACCAGGTCTTCAACCACCCGTCTGAAGAGCAGGTTTATCTGCTGCTCCACCCGGAAGCCGAGTTTAAAATCAACCCTGATCAGCTTCCCGGGAACAAGGAAATTAACCTCGTATTCCTTTTTATAAGGTTCATCCACTACATCAACGTGTATCAGCCAGTAAATGTCGGCCCGCTTGGGCTGCTTTTGCAGGATAGAATAGATGATCTTCGACTCGATCTCCGAGTCAAAATTTGCGCTGGTTAAATACACCAGTTGCGATGCATATTTCGGCACCGTTTCGTCTTCACTCAGCTCCTTTAATATACTATAATAGTCGCTTATATCGATAAATTTAACATACCGGTTCCTTATCCGGCGGGCATTATACCAAGTCCACATAATGGTAAACAACACAGCGCCCACCGAAAGCGTAAACCAACCCCCATGGATGAATTTTACCAGGTTACCCGCCAGGAACGAGCCTTCGATAATAAGATAAACCGTTAAAAACACGACGATAATATAGGTTGGCAATTTTTTTCGCCGCAAAAAATTGGATACCAGGATGGTGGTCATCAGCATGGCTACAGTAATGCTTAAACCATAGGCCGCCTCCATATGGTCGGAGTGTTTAAAAAGCAATACTACTCCAACGCAGCCGGCGCAAAGCAGCCAGTTAACGCTTGGCACATACAGCTGACCTTTTTGCACGGTTGGATAGTTGATGCGCACTTTGGGCCAAAGGTTTAATCTGACCGCCTCGGCAATAAGGGTAAACGACCCTGAGATAAGCGCCTGGCTGGCAATAATGGTAGCGATAGTGGCAATGCCTATTCCGTATAAAAGGAACCATTGCGGCATGATTTCATAAAAAGGATTATGCAGGTCAAGGTCCATTACTTTGCCGTTATGCTGCAGCAGCCAAACCGCCTGACCCAGGTAATTGAGCACCAGGCTTGTTTTTACGTAGATCCAGCTGATCTGTATGTTTTGGCGGCCGCAATGGCCAAGGTCGGAGTAGAGCGCTTCGGCCCCGGTAGTACACAAAAATACCGCGCCCAGTATAATAAAAGCATTTGGATTGGTGCTGAGGATGTGATAGGCATAGTAAGGGTTTAATGCCTTGATCACCATGGGCATCTGGGCGATAAAAAAGATGCCCAGCAGTCCCATCATACTAAACCAGATGAACATCATCGGCCCAAAGGCTTTCCCAACCAATGAAGTACCGAACTGCTGAATAATAAAGAGCATCACAATGATGGCGATCACTATCGGTATGGTATGCAGGTGCGGATAATAAGATTGCAGGCCCTCTATCGCAGCTGATACGGATATAGGCGGGGTGATGATGCCATCGGCCAGCAGCGCACAGCCGCCGATAACCGCTGGTATGATAAGCCATTTGGCCCTGCGGCGCACCAGTGAAAAAAGCGAGAATATGCCACCCTCGCCTTTGTTATCCGCCCGGAGGGTGATCACTACGTATTTTAAAGTAGTTTGAAGTGTGAGCGTCCAGAAGATGCAGGATACGCCGCCTAATATCAGTGATTCGTCTATCCGCTGGGTGCCGACGATGGCTTTAAAAACGTATAGCGGGGATGTGCCGATATCGCCATAAATGATTCCTAAACTGATGAGCAGCCCCGAGGCTGTTAATTTTTGCAGATCTTTATGACTTGACACCGTTTAATTTCGTATATTGAAAAATATTACAATACGCCCTGCAAATTTAACAAAAAAACCGTTCAAACCGCATTATCACAACCGGCGAAAGCTTATTTTGTTAAATTTTGTTAAAAAGATGTGTTAAAACATCAGGCGGTTCAATGCATTGTGTGTTTATTTATATTTTTGTAAATAATACCTGGTAATGAGGCGAAATTCTACTAATAAATATTTATGGGCTGCATTAATCCTTGCGATAGTGCTCCTGAATTTCGCCATGTTCAATAATTTTGCCTACTCGCAGACCGACTCCACCTATGAGCGCCTGTTCAAACCCAAAACCGGCAAGGCAGCCTCGAAAAACCCGCTGCACCTGGTATTGCCACCTTTAAAGCCGGCTGTAATTTCTACACAAAAGATCAGCGTTTATAAATCGGATGATAAGTTGCTGAATAATGTACAGGTTTATCCCAACCCCGTCACCGACGTGATCAACGTTAAATACGACCTGTCACGCTATTCGCTGGTGACCATTAAGATAGTAGATGTGTTGGGCAATGATATTAAAACCATCTTTAACCAACGGCTTGATCCCGGCGAAAAAGTTTTAAACTATGCCCTTGCCGACAGGCTTAACCACGGTTTTTACTTTGTGCGCATCGTTGCCGGGAATGAATCGGTGATTAAGCGGATATCGGTGTTTTAACTAAGATTTTAAGATGAAGAGGATTTTAGGATTTTATCGCCTTGATAAACTCCCTGGTTGACACTTAGGCTAAGATTTCTAAGGATTTCAAAAGATTTTAATATTTATGCCTTCCTATAATTCTTATTGTCAGGATGTCTTGAATTATAAACTCGTTTAAATTCAAGGTTTTTATTGCCGAAATTAATTAATAGCCCTGAAGGCAAATTGTATATCTCCAAATAATTCATAGCCTGCGCTAAATGCAGATCATCTAAAAAAGCAACTGCCTTTAGCTCCACCATAATTTTTTCCTCAACAAAAAAGTCTGCCCGCCTGCTTCCGATATTGATGCCTTCGTAAAAAATAGACATCTCATGCTCCCTCACAAAAGACACTTTTTGTTTTCCCATTTCAATCTCTAAAGCCCTCTGATAAATAACTTCCATGAACCCACAACCAAGCGTGCGATGCACTTTCATGGCACAGCCAATTATTTTATGTGTTAAATCTTCATGCTGCATTTTTGTAGAAATAAATTAAACTAAAATATGGTCGATAAATCCACTTTCGGTCACCCATCATTTCAAAATGATCCTCTGCCAAAATCCTAAAAATCCTTGTAATCTTAAAATCTTTAATTAAAAATCCCAATACCAAATCCTATAAATCCCCTCCATCTTAAAAATATTAGCTAAAAGATCCTGGTTAAAGTCTTATTCCAAAATCCTATAAATTCTCTTCATCTTAAAAATCTTAGTTAAAAATCTCTTTAATCTTATAAATCTTAGTTCTAACTTCGGCCTCCATGAAGATCATCGCCATAGGCCGTAATTACGCCGAACATGCCAAAGAGCTGAATAACCCGGTGCCGGGCGTTCCGGTTATATTTATGAAACCGGACACAGCCTTGTTAAAGGAGAATAAGCCTTTTTACCACCCTGACTTTTCGGAAGATATTCATCACGAGATTGAGATCGTTTTAAAGATCAGCAAAGAAGGCAAAAACATCAGCGAAAAATTTGCTGCTAATTATTTTGACGAGATTGCGCTGGGTGGTGATTTTACTGCCCGCGATATTCAATCGCGCCACAAAGAAAAAGGCCTGCCCTGGGAGTTGGCCAAAGCCTTTGATAACTCAGCCCCGGTAAGCGCTTTTTTACCCAAAACTCAGTTTGCCGACTTGAAAAACCTCAACTTCAGGCTGGATGTTAACGGGCAAACCAGGCAGCAGGGCAATACCTCGTTCATGCTGTTTTCATTTGAATACATCATTGCTTTTGTATCCAAATATATCACCCTAAAAAAAGGCGACCTGATATTCACCGGTACGCCGCAGGGTGTAAGCAAAGTTACCATTGGCGACCGCCTGGAAGGTTATATTGAAGACAACAAAATGCTTGATTTTTTGGTTAAATAGGCATGGTTAAAAACATCCTTGTTGCTTTCATCATGCTTTTTTGTTTATCGCCGCACCTTTTTGCCCAGGATACGCCCATCCAAAGCAGGGCATATCCTAAAAATTATTTCCGCTACCCGCTTGATCTGCCGCCGGTTACCGCCGGAACCTTTGGCGAGCTAAGGCCCAACCACTTTCACTCCGGTCTTGATTTTAAAACCAATCAGGTTACCGGTTACCCGGTGCATGCCGCGCAGGATGGCTACATATCGCGGCTGCGGGTGGAGTTTGGCGGCTTTGGCAATGCTATTTATGTTACCCATCCCTCCGGCTATACAACGGTTTACGGCCACATCGAGCGCTTTGCCCCGGCCCTTGAAAAAGCGGTGCACCAAATGCAGGAGACACAACAAACAGATATGGTTGACTTTAACCTGGACCCTATGCAGATAGAAGTTTGCCAGGGCGATGTGATCGCCTGGTCGGGGAACGCGGGCGCTTCGGCGGGACCGCACCTTCATTTCGAGATCAGGGATACTAAAACCGAGGAAACCATTAATCCGCAGCTTTTCGGTCTTACCATACCGGATAAGGTGCCTCCAAGCCTGTATGCCATCGGTGTTTACCACCTGGACAGCAAGCCCTTCAGCGAGTACACACCACGCCAGTTTATAACCCTAACCGGCAAAAACGGCAGCTACCGCCTGTTGAAGCCGCAGGTGATCAACGTAAGCGGCGAAACGGGCTTCGGCATCATCGCCAACGACCAAACCAGCGCGTCGCCCAACCACAACGGCATCTACTCGCTTGAGCTGAAGGTGGACGGCCAAACGGTTTATACCTACGCGGTGGAGCGCTTCGCCTTTGACGAAACCCATGCTATCAATGCTTACCTCGATTATCCCGAATTTTTAAGAACGCACCGCTACATACAAAAATGCTTTATCCCGCCCGGAAGCAAAATAACGCTGTACGCGCAATCCGTAAACCGGGGCGTGGTTAATTTTAATGACGATGCCGTGCATGCGCTGGAATACGTGGTAAAAGATGTAGCCGGCAATACCTCCACGCTGGATATTAACGTAAAATCAAACAGCAGCACGGCAGAACTGAGCACTGCGCCCCCAGGTACGCTTTTCCATTACGATAAACCCAACGAATTCAGCAACGACAAGGTGAAGGTGATGATAGCCCCGGGCAATTTGTACGATGGTCTTGACTTTACCTACTCTACCTTGCCCAAACGACCGGGTACCTACTCGCTAGTCCATCGCATACACAACCACCTTACGCCCATTAACGACACCTTCGACCTGTGGATAAAGCCCGACAGCACGATAGGTAAATACACGGATAAGGCCGTGATCGTCAACACCGACGGCGTTTGCGAAAACAGCACTTACGAGGATGGCTATGTTAAAACCAAAGCCCGCACTTTCGGCGACTATTTTGTTAAAATGGATATCGAGCCGCCTTTCATCATCCCCATCAATATAAAAAATGGCGCCACCCTTAAAAAAGCAAAAAGCATAGCCTTGCGCATCGGCGACAGGCTATCCGGCATAAAAGGCTATAGCGGCAAAATAGACGGCAAATGGGTGCTGATGCAATGGGATTATAAAACGCATATCCTGCACTACTATTTTACCAATGACATCGCCCCCGGCAGGCACAGTTTTGATTTAACGGTAACGGATGCAAAAGATAATACGGCGCATTTTTCGGCGGGGTTTTACAGGTAAAGGGGGCAACCTATCCGACATAAACTAACAAACTTTGTCATTGCGAGCAAAGCGAAGCAGCCGCGAACATTGCAAGCGGTAGTGCACAGCGGAAATGAAAAGTCAGCGATTGCCACGCTGCGCTCGCAATGACATGATGGTAAAAAGCGTTAAAAGCGTTCATTTTTTATGTCGCCGTAATAGGTGAATACTGCCGGATTACCGCCGCCTTCAACCACTCGCCTTTATCCTGTACTCCGTTGGCGAAACGCCGGTATGCTTTTTAAAATACTTGCCGAATGTGGATTGATCGGGAAAATGCACATCCTCGGCTACCCGGGCTATACTGATCTCGTGGTTGCGCAGCAGCACCTTGGCTTCCAGGATTACGGCGTCGTCCACCCATTCGCCGGCGGTTTTGCCGGTAACATCCTTGATGGTTTCGGTAAGGTGCTTGGGCGATACGAAAAGGGCATCGGCATAATATTGCACATTACGGTGCTCCCTATAATGGTGGAAGACCAGGTTCTGAAAAAGCGTGTTCAGCTCCTGCTTGCGGGTTTGTTTGCTTTTAATGATGACGTGCTGCTGCTCATACACGGCGGCTATCTCGTATAGCAGGATGGTTAAAATGCTTCGCGATATCTCAGTCCGGTAGGGATGTTCTTCCTGCTGCAGTTTTTGCTGGATAAGGGCATATAGCTCCAGCATTACTTTGGCATGTTCATGATCGGGGTAGATGACCGGCGTCGACGAGTTCTTAAAATAACTGAAAGACTCCAGGAAATGGCTGTTGGTGCTGTTTTCGGTTAAAAAGGCCCTGGAGAACACCACAAAGCGGCATAAAAAATCGGGGCTGCTATTGTAAATTCTTAAGATATGAAAGGGCGTGGCCAAAAGCATAGCATCGGGCGTGGCCTCATACACCTGCAGGTTAACCTCCACCTCGGCAGTTCCCCGGGTGCATATGCCGATGATATAACCGTCGGACCGGTATGGGTATTCACTCAGCTCCAGCAGCTGCTTTTCTTCGGTAATAAAAAAATCGGCCCCAACTGCCTTATCGGCATACAGGTCGACAAATTTCGGGAAGCTTAAGCGGGCAATTTTTTTCGGCATAAGGCTGAACGCTGTGCGTTACCAGGCGATGGTTAATATTATAATAACTTGTTAATTAGGTAAATATAAACATCCGGCATGCCGATATCCGGTTTTTAAAACACCAGGCGTTTATTACTGCAAAAATAGGATATTAAACGGCAATTTTATTCCGACTTTTTGACCAAACTCTCCGCATTTCAGCCCTTTTTTCTGTGTTATGGC
>JABDHD010000118.1 GCA_013285685.1 Bacteroidota bacterium | reverse complement strand
TTGGCGATACCCGCAGTATGGGGGGTGTTTGATATCTTTTGTGCTCGGCCAGGTTGGTGAGCTTTATAACTCTCCTCACCGTTTTTTCGTCAAAACCCATTTTGATAATCGCACCTGATGATGACCTTCCTTCAATATATTCTGCCAGTATTTTATCAAGTACATCGTATTCAGGCAGCGAATCCGTGTCTTTCTGATTCGGCCTTAACTCAGCAGATGGAGGTTTGGTGACCGAGTTTTCCGGGATGACTTCGCCGTTGCGGTTAATATACCTGGCCATTTCAAACACCTGGGTTTTGTACACATCGCCAATTACCGAAATCCCCCCGCACATGTCCCCGTACAAAGTACCATAGCCCACCGCAGCCTCGCTTTTATTTGAAGTATTTAACAAAATATAGCCGAACTTGTTGCACATGGCCATTAACACTACTGCCCGGCTTCGCGATTGTATGTTCTCTTCGGCGATATTAAATGGCAGCCCCTTAAACTGTGGCTCAAGTGCAGTCTCAAACGCTTCAGTTATATCTTTTATGGGGATGGTTTCGTGCTTGCAGCCGAGGTTTTTCACCAGATCTTCTGCATCTTTTATCGAATGGTCGCTTGAAAAGCGTGAAGGCAATAAAACCGCCATCACGTTTTCGGGTCCCAGCGCTTCCGCTGCCAGGGCACATACCACTGCGGAGTCAATACCGCCGGACAAACCTAAAATTGCCTGCTTAAACCCGGATTTATAAAAATAATCCCTAATCCCCAGGATGATCGCATCGTGTATCTGTTCAATATCGCTTTGCCGCTCTTTCCGCGTGGTTGATTGATGCTGGAAAGTAATATTCCCCTTTTGGTCAAGATCATAATAAGCTATGGCCTCTTTAAAATAAGGCATTTCGTCTATCATCTTCCCGGTATTATCAAACACCAGCGAGCCCCCGTCAAAGATCAGTTCGGTTTGGGCGCCAACGTTATTTACGTATAGCAACGGCAGTTTATAATGTACGGCATTATCGCTTAAAATCTCAATCCGCTCTTCATCATGGTTGTAAGCAAATGGCGATGCCGCAATATTGATCATCACATCCGGGTTCTCTGTTATCAGGATGTCCATCGGCCGGGTAATATAAAGCGGGTTTTCAATGGTGTTCCATAAATCTTCGCAAATGGTGAGCGCTATCCTGTGCCCCTTAAACGCGATACAACTAAACTCCCGCGACGGCTCGAAATAACGATACTCGTCAAAAATATCGTAATTAGGCAGCAGGGCTTTATGGGCTACGGCCTTAACTTTTCCATTTTCAATAAAGTAAGCCGTATTGTGCAGTTCTTTTCCTTCCTGGTTATTGTTGGGCGTCGGCAGGCCGATGATGCAGGCAATATCCGTACATTCGGCGGCAATTTTTTGGGCGGATGCTTCGCACAGGTCGATAAATTCATCAAACTCCAAAAAGTCCCGCGAAGGGTAACCCGATACACATAATTCGGCAAACACTACCAGGTCGGCGCAGTTATTTTTGGCTATTTTTATATGCTCGATTATTTTGGACGTATTCGATTCAAAATTGCCGATGTGGTAATTAAGCTGGGCTAAGGCGATCTTCATTATAAATTATGTTCTTATTTAATTGCAAACCACTAAGTTCACCAAAAACGCTAAGAAAGCACAAAGCGTGTATCCGCCACCCACTTTGTGTCCTTTGTGTACTTTGTGGTTAAAAATAGCAAAGTGTGTTAACACGCTAAACTAACGCACGCAATATGCCGTTTAGGGTATTAATTCAAATAAAAAATTAATTTTGCCCAAAGGACAAACAATGACCGTTTTGAACAAAACAAAGCAAATTTACCTATTTTTTCTGATCGCTGCGTCACTAAACGCCTGCAAGCACAGCAAAAATGACGTTGACGTTAGCAACATCCGGGTAACCGTAAATATAGAACGCTTTGATAAGGATTTTGACGGCATGAAAACAAAGCCCATGGCGCAGCAGGCGGCTTATCTTCAGCATAAATATGGACCGTTCTATGCCAATTTTATTTCGATGCTTTTGGAAAGTGCCGGCACGGATACAAAAGATACGGCTTATTTTGCCAGGTTGCGGCAAGTTTTCGCCGGGAAACCTTATAATGACCTGGAGCACGATGTCGATTCGATATATCCAAACCTGGATAAACCCCAGGCCGAGCTAACCGAAGCCTTCAAGCACATCAAATATTATTTCCCGCAAAAACAATTACCGGCAGTTTACGCTTTCTTCTCGGGTTTTGCAGTGCAGGTACCTGTCGGCGAAGGTTATGTTGGTATCGGCCTTGATTGCTTCCTCGGCGCGAATTCACGTTTCTACCCGGCGCTTACCGAAGTGTTTCCACGCTATTTATCAAAGGATTTCAATCAGCAAAACATTTGTCCCCGGGTGATAGAAGGGATCGCCCGCGAGGATATGTTTGCCGAGAGCGACAGCGACAAAACCATGCTGCAAAAGATGATATACGAGGGCAAGATCATGTATTTTATGGATGATATTCTGCCCGATACGCCCGATACCTTAAAAATAGGCTATACCGGTGCGCAGTTAAAATGGTGCCGGCAGTTTCAGTCGAGCATGTGGGCGTATTTTCTTGACCAAAACCTGCTGTACGAAACGGATAATGTTAAAATGCAGAAATACCTTGGCCCGGCACCCTTTACGCCCGGCATCGGCGACAAAAATGAATCGGCCCCAAAACTGGGTGTTTGGACAGGCTGGCAAATTGTGCGGGCGTATATGGACAAAAACCCGGATGTAACGCTCCAGCAGCTGATGACAGATAATGACGCGCAGAAAATTTTAAATGGATCAAAATACCGCCCGAAGAACGGGGAGGCCGGTGAATAGCCAAAAGTTCTAAGTCTGAAGTCATTTTCTGTTTTTGACTTTCGACCCAGGGCTTTCGGACTTATTTCAATATCGCGAAAACGGCTTTCAGGCTGATAGCCACCCCGATGACAAGCAGGATGTTAGCTACAATTGTGGCTGCTTTAAAATCCGCGAACCGCGAATAAACACCAACGATCATAATAATTACCGCTACGGTTATCAACAGGTAATGGCGCTCTGCATTGGCTTCTTCGGTCGGGTTCATTTTGTAGTATGATTAAAGTAATGCGGCAAAAATAAAAATGTTTATGGATTTGGGGAAATAAATTTTGGCCGATCGATAATTTTGATTCAAACCGAGGGCAATAGCGTTTAAAATTGACCGGGTCTTTTCCTATCACAAATGGCCTGCAAACCCCGTACGTATGGGGTTAAAGTGTTCACGTTTTGCACACATACACCCCATAAATGCTCACGAAACGCACTGTTTTTGAGCTGTTTAAAATTTGACTTATGCAAAACTGTCACGTTTTTGAGCAATTTCGTGAACACTTAAGCTACAAAAAATTCACGACTACCGTACCGGGCATGTACCGGAGATATTTTAATCTCCACCACCGACCCTGGCAACCTAATCAGCAGCCGTTTGCAGCCGTTTTTTGAGGGTGTCAAACCGCACCCAGTACAGGCGGCAATCCTTCGGACTTGTTCCTTTTGTATAAATAAGGTATTTGCCATCCGGTGTAACATATTCGCCCCAGCGATGGGCATTGCCGTCGTTAATGAGCGGGCCAAGGTTTTTAGGCGCCGGCCAGCTGCCATCCGGCCGGCGGAAACTGATGCCGAGCTCGCATTCATAATCGGGCTTTTCTTTATAACTTACAATCATGTACGATTCATCGGGCGCAACATAAAAATCGCCGTCAAAACCGGAGGTGTTGATTTCAGTCCCCAGGCTTTGCACAACGGTATCTCCCGGGTTGATCTTAAGCGAGCAAAAGTCGTAGGTCTGGTAGTTCTTTTTATCGCCTTGCCGTGCATTACTGCCCACGTAAAAAGTGCCGCTTTCGGCAGGCATAAAATCATACATACCGTAATCTGCTTTAAGATACACTTCCGGTTGCGACCATCCATCCCCCTGCCGGTGAACGGCATAAACAAAGGCGTGTTTGCCGTCGCCTTTGCCACCGGCCAGGTACATCGTTTGCTGGTCGGTTGAAAAAGTGGGCGCGTAATAGCCTTGATTCAATATAAAGGGGCCTTGCCATTTCCCCGCTTTATATTTAAAGTACCTGATCTTGTTCGACTTCGCATCAAACCAATTTTGCGCATTGCAGTAATAATACTCTTTTCCATCCTTCGAAAAAGCCGACCGGTCCATCGCAATGCCGCTATCGGGCACCAGCATTTTATTGGCAAAAACCAGGGGTGTATCCAGCGGCCGCTTCTGCCCCAGGTAGGCATCTTTCGAATTCCAGAAGCTTCCCTGTGCCATAACCGTTAAGGGTAACAGGGCGATCATCAAAAAAAACAGGCGTTTCATATCAGGTATGATTTAATGGATTTAAGAGCATAGGCAAACATAATACATTCACGATATCAAAATAAAGCCGGTAACAGGTCAAGTTTGTTCAAATTAGGTTCAAAGCGATTTTCAATGGATGGGGGGACAATGAATTTATCGTCCTGCGGGACAACGGAGTAATTGAAAGTATATAAAAAAGTCATGCCGAACTTGTTTCGGCACCTCATCATGCAGGTAACCAACTGACAGGCAGCCTATCTCCGGGCTACCTGTCGTGTGGTGACTTAGCGTATGGGGTGCCGAAACAAGTTTATAATGACTTGATGGGGTGATCGGTCACTATCAGGCTAACCCTTCATCACCCCAACCGCCTTTTTTCTTTTATGGTAATTCCTGATACCAACCCAAACCAGCGCACCAGCCAACAGCAATATCC
This sequence comes from Bacteroidota bacterium, assembly GCA_013285685.1. Lineage (GTDB taxonomy): Bacteria > Bacteroidota > Bacteroidia > Sphingobacteriales > Sphingobacteriaceae > Mucilaginibacter. The sequence goes on along the minus strand of JABDHD010000118.1, from coordinate 8,151 downwards.
AAACATTTGCCAGCCCGATGATAATATCCAGGCACAGGTTCCATCCGTTTTGACATGCCATCAGCAGCCGTTTAAAAAATGGCAGGTCATAAGCCGATGGGTCGTCATTTACAATCACTTCTTTATTTATCGTATTGCTCTGATAAAAACTGAGATTAACCACGCTGTTTTTAACCGCATCCGCTATTTGCCGGTTGCCGATTTGCTGATCGATCATATCGTCTTTCAAATCAAGCACTTTGGCGGGGTTCTTAATAATGATCTTGCCTTGCTTTTGCTGACTGATCAGTTCATTGCGGCTTTTCAGTTTTAGTTGCGCCGAAAGATAATCCAATGTTTTATCGGTAATATCCAGGTTCCGGCTGGTTACAAACATGCCCATCGAAGCCACACTGTCCATAAACTTTTCCAGCTGCACCGAAGGCACTTTTACAGTGAGCTCCGCGGTAGTCATAAGCGAAGTAGTGCGCATAACCGAATCAGTGCTGATCCGCACCTCATGGCTCCCCTGAACAGAAGAGCCCATCTGCTGATGGACAACCATCCCGCCAATACCCGCGGTTAACGCATCGATACGGATGGCCGTTTGATTTACATTTTTCACTTTAAAGTTCATACCGGCGGTTTTAACCAGTTTTGGGGCCGACGAAGTGTCTGCTTTTTTTGAGACATCGGAATCAGCACTGCTGCCGTTATTAACTACTTCGTACCCGCCGCCGCTGCCTTTGCATGCGCAAAAGAGCGCTATCGCTGCAAGCGGGATCAAATATTTTGTTTTCATGTTTTTTGGGATTAAGAGTTTAATTATTCAAAAAAGGCAGAGCATTAACCTTTCGCCACCTCCACAGCTTTCTTCCTTCTATTAAAATACCTCACCACAAGCCAAACCAGCCCCCCTATCGGCGCCAGCACCCAAAGGTTGGCCAGTTCAACCATAATATTTATAAAAACCGACCAGCCGTTTTTGATTGATGTGCCCATCCTGTTTGACAAGGGAAGGTTATAGGCCGACAGGTCGGGGTTTGCGATCAATTCTTTATGCACCGCATTGTTCTGATAAAAATTGAGCGCGATAACAGCATTTTTAACCGAGTCGTCGGTTTTAAGATTACTGATCTGTTGATCGACCAGGTGGTTTTTATAGTTCAGCATGTTATCAGGGTCCTTTAGCCTGGCACTGCCATCGCTATTATCGCGTGCACGTTCCTTTTGATTGTTCAGTTTAAGGCGCGTGGATAGGTAGTCGAACGTCTTATCATTAATCTCAAATTTCAGGCTGTTTACTACCAGGCCCATCTGCGCTACCTGTGTCACAAACGACTCCACATTAGCCGAAGGAATCCTTACCGTCATATCCGCCGTTGAATTATACACAGTGATCTTTAGTAATGAGTCATCCGTTTTGCGGATAGTCGTGCTGTCGCCCACGACGGAATTAATGGTATGATACATCACCGTACCATTACAATTGGCCGTTAAAGCCGCGATCTGGTTGCTGGTTTGCTGAACATCTTTTACCTTAAAATGCATGCTCGCCGTTTTTACCAGCTTTGGCGCGGCCTGGATAGACTGGGCAGTTTTAACGGTTTGAGCACCCCGGGCAGAGTCGGATTTTAAATTGGATACGGCTGCGTTTACCCTGGTAGTTGTGTCAGAATCGGCAGATGCCGCGGAAGAACCGCCGCCTTTACAGGCACAAAAAAGTGCCACCCCCGCAAGCGGGATTAAAATTTTGGTTTTCATAATTTTTTGGATTTAACATTGATACCGCAAAGGGCCAAAAGGTGACCCATGCTGCAGATTGGTTATCAAAATGTTACGTTGGGGGTCGTGATAGATAGCAAGTTACGCAATATTTAAAACGGGTGTTGTAAAATAGTCTAACAGCAGGCCACCCGGTTTTGGATGGAGATTCCGGGCAGCTCGTGAAGCGTTCCATTTTTACTCACGGAACACCTGGAACATTGTGAAACATGCTGATTATCAGCCTGTTTGTGTTTTAATAAAGTCGCCAAACTTCGATAAGTGGCTGATAATCAGTTATTCTAAAAATATCTTTTTGACCAAAACCATTTTATTGGCTGATAACCAGTATGTTCCACTTTTGGAACACGTCAGTTTTCAACTCAAAGCTTTACAAATTTTACCTGGCCAACCAGGCTCTTATCTTTATCATTAATAACAGTTATAATATAGGTGCCGGGGATAAGACTGCTTACATCAGTTTGCCAGCTCTGTTGATTGATGGTTGTCTTTTTTATCCCCGCTCCTAAAATATTCGAAACCTGTATGTCATATGATGCTGCCGGGACCGGCCTGGCAATGAACAGCATTGACGGACCAGGGTTAAAGCCGTTGGCAATACTAAGATTCAATGTGGTTTTTGCGGGATTTGGATAAACGGTAATACCGGTTTTTAACAGGCCATTTAAGGCCTGGTACATCAGTGTAATGGTATTTGAGTAAGTAACAGTCCCATTCAGATCGGTTAGCTTTAACCGGTATAGGTTGGCCCCCTGCGCCGGGGTTTTATCCAAAAAATTGTACGTACCTGATGCAGTTGATGTGGAGCAGCCCAAAACGGTAAAAGTGGCTCCGCCGTTGGTGCTTCTTTCAATGGCGAAGCCGGTATAATTCTGCTCATTTTCAGTTACCCAAACTTCCTGTGCGCCGTTGATTACTTTGCTGGCGCCAAAACTTAGCAGATGCACCATCAGTGCAGGATCCTGGCGCATGAGCAATTGAAAGCGACGGCTCCCCCAGCTATTGGTATCCGTAGTGATATCAAACGCGTAGGTTGAATTGTGCCGCATGTCTAACGAGTCTTTGTTAAAACGGTCCATCAGCCAGATCTGATAAAGCTGGGGTATAGCTTCCAATTCCGTCAGGGTTAGCTTATAAGTACCGTAAGCAGCAGCTGTTACAAATAAGGGGATGGTTGTTGGTGCGGGGCCGGTTAATGGCATTTTATTTATGGCCAGCATAACACTATCGGTTGAAAAACTTGCAAGACGCACTTTGCCGCTGCCTTTTTTATAAGGGGCGTCTTCGTTGTTAACAAATTGTGCCGAGGTATTTGATTTAAAGCCGATATAAACATCGTCGGTATTGATTGAATCCAGGGCCATTTGCAAACGCAGGTGCGGGTCGACGCCGGCCTTATTCAGATCGGCCATATCGCGTTTTGTTGCCATAAAAAGATTAAGCCCGCTATTTTGCGAACTGGTTTTTGCGGATTCATTGAAGATGAGCTGCGGGCTGCTGTTATTGCCGGCCAGCACAAAAAACCCTTGCCCGCTCATTATTGTGCGGGTAGCATGATTGGTGGCTATTCCGCCCACCTGGTAAACATCGTAGTTATTAGTTACCGGGTTAAGCTCGTAAATGGTGTTGGACACATTGTTGGCGTAAATACCGGAAGTTGTTGTGGTGGTATTATAGGTTTCCCAATCGATAGAACTTGCGTACGGATTGCCTACAAGGTTAAAGCCTCTTACGGCGGTATTGGCGGTGGCGTTTGTCCACCCTAAATTAGCTGAAACGGGCGTGTACCAGTCATGCGCTATTACCTGGCCGGCATTTAACGTACCAACCGCGGTAATAGTGGCAGCAACCGGAACGGTAGTAGTAGTATAAGGATTGACCGTGGTTCGGTCGCCCCTGAAAAAGAACATAAAGCCATTGCCGGCCGGTAGGTTAAAAGAACTGGTTGTGCTGGGGTTGCCGCCGGTCACAGAATAATTATAAGTGGCATGAGAATCGGGCGCGATACTGCTTAGTCCCCAGAAATTACCATTGGTAAAAGTGGTATTTAAGGGAGCTTGATCTTCCCGGAATAAGTAGAGCGTCGGGTTTCCGGTTTTATCGAAGCCGCTTGCCGCACCGGTTAGAAAAACATGGTCATTGAGATAGTTAATATTGAAAACTTTGTTTGAATTTACTGTTGCCGCATAAACCGGTGAAGACAGCAGGCGGTATCCGCGGTATCCCGCGCCGCCATCTAAGTAGCGTTCTACCCTGATCGAGTCGGCGCCTGTTCCTGCGATAGCAGTCGGGCTTATCTGGCCTACCGATGCAGACCCGGAGGCGTTGGACTTCAGCGTAAAACTCAAGGGTGCAGTGATGGTCAGGACCCCGGTGCCCGCAATATTTACCGTGGCAGCCGGCGCAATATTTACCGCCCCTGTACCGGCGCCGGTAAGGGTAGGCGTTGCCCCCGTATTCACCGTTAAATTATTCCCGATGGTTAATGTTGATCCGGTACCGAGGGTGAGAACACCCGCGTGTGCCGATCCGAATGTTATTGAATTGACCGCAACGCTTCCGGTGGTGATCGAAGGTTCAAATGGATGGGTATAAGCCGAAACGCCGATGCTGACGGCATCATTTTGGCCGGGCACGGCGCCGGTGCTCCAGTTGCCGCCGGTAGCCCAGCCGGTAGTGCTGCTGCCGCCCGTCCATGATACGGTTGTGCCGATCGCGATGCTGATCACACAGCTGCTGCTTCCGGTGCCATTGGTTGCGGTAACCGTAACATTGGTTGCGGCGGCAATGGTAGTGGGTGTGCCGGTAATATATCCGGTATAAGCATTTAAAAATAAACCTGCAGGCAAAGTGCCGCTGGTAATGGCATAGCCTGTACCAGCAGATTTTTTAATGGTATTAGTACCGAAATCCGCAATGTAAAGGTTCCCCAAAGCATCAAAGTCTACATCACGCGGCGAACTTAGACCTGTGAGAATAGTAGTGACTACACCGCCCGGTGTGATTTCCTTTATTACGTTGTCGCCAAAATCAGCCACATATATATTGCCCAAATCATCGTCCTGTATGTTTCGCGGAGTGTTAAAACCGGTTGCAAAAGTGGTGTGCGTGGTACTGCCCGCAGCTACTTCGATGATGCTATTTGAGGTCATTTGCGATACGAATGTATTTCCGGATGCATCAATGGTTATTCCGTAAGGGTTAGTAAACCCCGTTAAAAAAGTACTTGTGGTAGTTGTTCCTGCAGCTATTTTTATAATGGAGCCGGTTCCGTTATCTACGACATATATATTGTTCGAATTGTCGACAGTTATACCATAAGGTGAGTTGAAACCAGCTATTGTAGCTAATAAAGTTCCTGACGGACTAAACTTGCAAACTGTATTTGCGCCCCAATCAGATACCCATATATTTCCTTGTGCATCGTCTGAAATACCCGTCGGCAGATTTAACGAAAGGTATATTGTACCCCCAACTCCGGCTGAATTATATTTATAAAGGTCGCCATCTGCATCATCTGTCACAAAAATATTGTTTGATGCATCAGCAACTACTGCGTAGGGGCTATTAACATTTTTAAAAGTGGTAACTGTGGCATAGCTGCCAACAGCGCCGCCGGTATTAGTTGGAGCTAAAGGGGGAATAGCCACGTTAACCGGGTATACCTGGGGGCTTGCATAGGAGATAGACGGGGCTGCGGCGTTAACGGCAATACTTACCGTGGCCGTTGCGGCGCCCTGCGCGTTAGTGGCGGTAACGGTATAAATGGTTGCCGGCGATGTGGTGGTGGGCGTGCCGCTGATGGCGCCTGAATATGCATCAAAATTTAAGCCAGAAGGCAGCGCAGGGCTTATGGTATAGCCGGAAGCAACAGATTTTCGTACCGTGTTGGCGCCGTTGTTGGTGATGTACATATTTCCGGAGGGGTCAAAATCTACATCATAGGGGAATGATAAGCCAGTTCCGTTAATCGTGGTGAGGACACCGGCCGGCGTAATTTTTTTAATGGTATTGCTCCCTTCATCCGCAACATACAGATTCCCTAACGGGCCAAATTCCAAACCGTAGGGCGAATTTAAACCCGTGGTGACAAAGGGGATTTGGGTTGTTGTTCCGGCTGCCACTTTGATGATGGAATTCAGCAAGTATTGGGCAATAAAAATGTCGCCGGTATTATTTATTGCAACGCCCGAAGGATTGTTCAAGCCTGTTATCAGAACGGTTGGCGCATGGGTACCAGCCGGCATCTTATAAATAGTGCCGTTTCCGGCTGAGAAGTTTCCCAGGTCAGTAATATAAACATTATTTGAAGCGTCAGCAGTTACGTCAACGGGAAATGTGAACCCTGTAATGGTGCTAACTATCCCCCCTGCGGTTATCCTTGTTACCGTGCCGGCAGGGCCGTTCGCCGTATACATATTGCCCTGGTTATCAATTTCGACACCGTAAGGGGTTTGTAACCCTGCAGCGGTGCGCGGGCTTCCGGGCAGCGCTGTGCCGCCGGAATTAAATTCATAAACCGAATTATCATTAATATCCGATGCGTACACATTGCCATATTGATCCACATCTATACCGCCGGGCGTATTAACACTTGCAAAAGTAGTAAAGGCCGCGTAAGCGCCAACAGCGCCCCCGGTAATGGTCGGCCCCAAAGAGGTGATAGCCGTGCCTGAGGTATATACCTGCGGGCCTGCATAAGTAAAAGCCGGCGCCCCGGTATTTACAATGGCGGTTGTGCTGATGAGGTTATCGGCCCTTATTCCATCAGCATTAAAACCGGTAATGCCAATTTCATCAACATCGTAAAAATTTGGATTTGTGGAAAAATCAAATTTTGTTTTAGTTGTTGTGTTTATTACGCCGGTTTGCGGCGAACCAATAGCAACGCCATTGGCATATGCCTGAACAGAAACCGTGGGCGTGCCGGATATGGCCAGCAGGTCAATCGACTGCATTTTAATTTCGCCGCCTGCAACGGGTTTGGACGTTTCGCCCTGGGTGGTCACCGCGCCGGTCCGTGCACTCCTGATAAATGCCGCCTGGACGGTAACGCTTGTTGAATTCCGGTCAAAGCTTATCACGCCATCATTGGTTGCGGGATTAAATACAAAAAAAGAAACCTGCACAAATCTGACAGAACTTGTACCGATACCCTCTGTTATAAACTCGTAACCATAGCCACCGTCCTGTCCCAATGCGCTTGCCGGAACAAAATCGGCGTATGCTGAGGTTGAGTTTGTTTGCGTCCCGGTCATGTATTTAAAAGTAACTGTGCCGGGGGCGGGGGCCTGCGCTTTTGCGTTGTTAAAAACAATTGTTAAGGCAATTGTGTAAAAAAGATAATAGGGGAATCTTTTCATGATCGTTTTTCTTGGTAATGAGTCTGCTATGCTTTTATTTTAATTTAACACTGCTTTTTACGTAGGACAGGCTCCTGAAAACCACGTTTTTTTGTGACTGTTGTCACTATTTTTAGTGACCCTTATCACTATTCGGGATGAACCGGCGGTTTGAATGTTTTATTTGCAGGCAATCCGGGGCTGTATATTTGAAGTTCTGTTTTCCGGGCAATTTCGTCAAGTGGTTGGCAGCCAATAAAAACAACAATGCAGCATAATAAATTACGGATAGGCCATCGCTGTTTAACCGGCTGAATTATAATTTCACAAAAGTTCCTTTCCCGATCAGGCTTTTATCAAAATTATTTTGTACCTGGATGATATAAGTACCGGGCTGCAGGTTGCTGATGTCGTCCTGCCAGTTGGCCTGGGCGGACGTCGCTGTTTTTACAACAAGGCCGGTAATATTTATAATGTTAATGCGGTATGAGGTATTTCCGGGTTGGTTTGAAGCCAAACCGATAGGTTTGCCTGTTGTTTGCTGCGCCGCCGTGCCGGCAGCCGAAAGATTTGGAGATAGCATGATTAAGTTAATGACGTTGCCGGCCGGGTTTGGATATACGCTGATGTTGTTTGCAGCCGGGCTGCCCGGCCCGCCGTATATCAGCGTGATAATATTTGAATAAGTTATGGTGCCGTTAAGGTCTTCTATCTTTAAGCGATACCGGTCAGCCGCTGCAGGCGGGTTTTTGTCGATTAAACTGTATGAACCGGATGCGGTTGAGCTAAAACCGCCAATCGCTTCAAACGTGCCGCCATTGCCGCTGCTTCTTTCGGCGGTAAAATTGGTATAGTTTTCTTCGTTTTCGGTTTGCCAGCCGATCTCTGCGCCACCCGATGCCTTTATAACGCTAAAATCGAGTAAATGCACGCCCAATGCCGGGTTTTGCCTAACCACTACACTAAAACGGTTAGCGCCATAAGTTGCGGTGTCGCGTACATCCAGGTCAAAAGTATAATCTGCATTATTTCTGATGTCCAACGA
>JABDHD010000117.1 GCA_013285685.1 Bacteroidota bacterium | reverse complement strand
ACATGAAATCATATGTACCGTTTGCCCAATATGTTTCTGGTTATAACCAGGGCTGTCAGCAGGATTTTATGGCACTCCGCTATGCCGAGGTGCTGCTGATGAACGCTGAGGCCAACGCTGAGGCGGGTAATTCAACAGCGGCATTGGCATCACTTGAAATGGTTAGGGCACGGGCCAGGGAAGGAAACGCAAATATATTGCCGAAAGTAACTACTACCGATCAAACCCAGTTGCTCGCTGCTATTTATCACGAGCGCCGGGTTGAATTAGGTATGGAATTTGATCGCCATTTTGATGTGATCCGCATCGGGCAGGGCCCGGCACTGTTTGGGCCTAATTTTAAAGCAGGTAAAAGCGAAGTGTGGCCTATCCCTCAAAATGAAATCGATATAAGTGCAGGTGTATTAAAACAAAACCCGGGTTATTAATTTTAGCTAAGGAAAACAATGAAAACATTTAAAAATATATGGATAGCGGGCCTTATCGGTTCGGCTATGATTTTATCGATCTCGTCGTGTCAAAAGGATTTTAATCCCAAATCATACGACCCGCCAAAGCCGCCGCCAACATTTAACGGCTATTCCAGTTCGGCTGAGGTGGCCACCAGCAATTTGGTTGCTTACTGGTCATTTAACGGTACGTTAAAAGATAGCATATCGGGCGTTGCCGGCGTATCAACCGGCACAAGTTTTACGACAGGAATAACCGGCCAGGCACTGAAAGGAGCGGAAAACGCCTACGTGATCAGCGCTGCACCTCCGGCGGTTAAAGCTTTACACAGCTTTACAATCACGGTATGGTATAACAATCCTATAAACAACAATGGCCTTATAAACCCGGTTGACATCGTTAACAACAACTACTTTTGGGGGAATATGGATATGTTTATTGAAAACCCGCCGCCTGGTGGAGCAACTGGCAACCTTAAGGTGCATTTGTATGACAAGGGAACAAGTTCAGCTGCAACGGATTTGTGGGCCGGCGACTACACCATTACCAAACCCTACGATGCGTGGCACCAGTTGGGTGTAACTTATGACGACAATGCAGGTACTGCGGTTGTTTACTTTGATGGTAATGCAGTGGGTACGCAAACGCAGTCCGGGTTTAGCCCTTTAGATTGGTCGGGTGTTACACAAATGGTTTTCGGCACGGTACAGTTTGAAACCAACCCCTCTCTTACTTCGGCCACAGGTTCACAACCCTGGGCGAATTATTTAACGGGGTCGATGGAACACGTTCGGGTATACAATACGGTGCTGAACTCAAAACAGGCTTTCGCATTGTACAGCCTGGAAAAATTAGGAAGATAATTGATTTAGATTTGGTTGTTGAGGTTGCGGGCCTGTCTGCGGTGAGCTGACAGGCCAGGCAGCCTCTTTTTTACCACGCTGTTTTTAATTTTAATATAATTTGAAGGGAATTGATGGGCAGAGCGAGCATTTATATTTTAGGGTTAAGCATTTTAATGACAGCCTGCGGTAAAGGCACACAGCAAAAACCCGCGCCACCAGCGCCGTCCTCTTTTGAGTATTCGGGACTTAAGGTTAATGGCGTATATAACGGGTATACCTACAAAGGCATTAATACTGCACCGGTTATTAAAATATCTTTCACAGCCGCGCTTAACCACAACGCCGTAGCCGGCGCTGTGTCACTTGCCAGCAAGGCGGGCGCTGCTGTAACTTACAGCACCGCCTGGCAAAATAACGACAGCACGGTGGTAATTACGCCGTCGGGTATGCTGCCCATTACGCAGTATACGCTAACCGTTTCCACTGCGCTTAAATCAGCGGCCGGCGGCAGCCTCATTTCGCCCGTAACGGTTAACCTGCTTACCGCGATAGATACAACCAACAAATTCCCGGTGGTGACCGATACGCAGTTGCTGGACATTGTTGAGCAACAAACCTTTAAATACTTTTATGACTTTGGCCACCCGGTAAGCGGTTTGGCCAGAGAGCGGAATACATCAGGCGACGTGGTGACGATGGGTGGATCGGGTTTTGGTATAATGGCCCTGGTTGCCGGCACGAGCCGCAATTATATTACCCGCGCCCAGGGCTTAGCCCGGATGCAAACCATCGTGGGTTTTTTAAAGAACAATGCGCAAACCTTTCACGGCGCCTTTCCGCACTGGATGAATGGCTCGACGGGCGCCGTGGTGCCATTCAGCGCACAGGATGACGGCGCCGACCTGGTGGAAACCGGTTTTTTGATGGAAGGACTGCTTACTGCCCGTCAATATTTTAATCAGACCACTACGGCCGAAACACAATTGCGGGCAGACATTAATACGCTGTGGAACAATGTGCAATGGACCTGGTTTCAAAACGGTCAGAATACCTTATTCTGGCATTGGAGCCCTGATTTTGGCTGGGAAGGCAATATGCAGATAAACGGCTGGAACGAGGCGCTGGTAATTTATGCGCTGGCTGCATCGTCAACTACTTATCCCATAACAAAAGCGGTTTACGATAATGGCTGGGCAGGTAACGGCAGCATGAAAAACGGCAGCGCTTACTATGGGGTTACCCTTCCACTGGGCCCGCCGGAAGGTGGTCCGCTGTTTTTTGCGCACTATTCGTTTTTGGGCATAAACCCCAATGGCTTGTCAGATGCGTATGCCAGCTATGATGTGCAAAATAAGGCGCATGCGATGATCAATTACAATTATTGCGTGGCTGACCCTGCGGGTTATTATGGATACGGCCCCAATTGCTGGGGGCTGACCGCCAGCGATGTGCCCAACGGCTACAACGCCAGTTCGCCCACCAGCGACCAGGGAGTTATTACGCCGACCGCGGCGATAGCCTCTTTACCTTATACGCCAACACAATCTATGGCTGCCCTGCGCTTTTTTTACTATAAGCTGGGCGATAAAATATGGGGCCCTTATGGCTTCTATGACGCCTTCGACCTGGACAGTCCCTGGTTTGCTACATCAGACCTGGCGATAGATGAAGGGCCGATAGTTAATATGATTGAAAATTACCGGAGCGGCTTGCTTTGGAACTTGTTTATGAGTTGCCCCGAGGTACAAACAGGGATGAAGAATTTAGGGTTTACCGGGACGAATTTGTAGTAGTGCTTCAGAAACCTCCAATGCTCACCGACACGTCATTGCGAGGAACGAAGCAACCTCTGCATCAGACAGTCAGCGAAACGTTGTGCACAACTGCCCGGCGTGCGGCTGATAGGTAACCCGGAGACGTGGGACAATTGATTAGCGAGTGTAGAGGTTGCTTCGTTCCTCGCAACGACGGTCTGGTAGGTTTACAGGTTAAATTAAATTTGGACAGGCTTTATCTTAAAAGATTTAATAACAAATAATGAAAAAACTAATACTTCCCATATTTATCCTGTTTTCCACCTGCGCTTTTGCGCAGAATACCACAAAGCCCGAAGCGTTTGATCCGATACAACCGGTAGGCATCATCAAAGGCCTGTCCGACAGTGCGCTGCTGGATGTAGTGCAGCGCCAAACGTTCCGTTATTTCTGGGATTTTGGGCACCCGGTAAGCGGGCTGGCGCGCGAGCGCAGCAATGTGGCTTATGATTACGGCGACGAAACCGTAACAACGGGAGGTTCAGGCTTTGGTATTATGGCATTGATTGTTGCCGACCATCGCAAATGGATCAGTCATGAACAGGCGGTAACCAGGATGCTGAAGATTGTTGAGTTTTTGGACAAGGCCGATGAATATCACGGTGTGTTTTCGCATTGGATGAATGGCTCGACCGGCAAGACCATTCGTTTTGGCCGTAAAGATGACGGGGGTGATCTGGTCGAAACTTCATACCTGTTTGAAGGCCTCCTTTGCGCCCGGCAATATTTTAACGGCAACGATGGTAAAGAACGCCACCTGCGCGACGTGATCAACTGGATGTGGGGTGAAATTGAGTGGGATTGGTATACCCAGGGCGGCCGCGACAACTTGTACTGGCACTGGTCGCCAAATAACGGCTGGGTGATGAATTTCCCGATACGCGGCTTTAATGAGTGTATGATCACCTATATTTTGGGCGAGTCGGCAACCCATTACCCCATAGGTACAAATGTTTACCATGGCGGCTGGGCGCAAAGCGATTTCTTTAAAAACGGCAAAACCTTTTACGGTCACGTGTTGCCATTGGGGTTTGATTATGGCGGCCCTCTTTTCTTTTCGCAATACACCTTTATGGCGCTTGATCCGAAGGGACTCAAAGATCAGTATGCAGATTATTGGGAGCAAAACCTCAACCATACTTTAATAAACCACGATTATTGCGTGGACAACCCCAAAAAATATAAAGGCTATGGTCCCGATTGCTGGGGCCTTACCGCCAGCGACAATTACGAAGGCTATAGCGCCCAATCACCAACCAATGATTTGGGGGTAATTACGCCTACTGCAGCATTATCCGCTTTTCCATATACACCCGAATATTCGATGAAAGCCCTGCGCCATTTTTATTATGATTTGGGCGATAAGATTTGGGGGGAATATGGTTTCGTGGATGCGTTTAGCGAGTCGCACAACTGGTACGCCAAATCGTACCTGGCGATTGACGAAGGGCCGATAGTGGTGATGATTGAGAATTACCGCAGCGGCCTGCTTTGGAATTTATTTATGAGCTGCCCCGAAGTGCAGCATGGTTTGAAAAAGCTGGATTTTGAAAGCCCGATGCTGAAATAACGTTACTCGTTTAAGAACGTCCGATCCCGTAGGGATCAAATATCGGTAGAAAAGAAAATGAATATGAAATGCCGTGCCGTCAGGTACGGAATATCGGCGTGCATTGCGTTAATGCCGCTTCATTAGGTTGCGTACCTACGGCACGCTAATCTCTTTTGGTTATTTTTCTACCGATATTTAGCTCCTACGGAGCTGGTTCGAATTTTATGGGCCTGTCAAAGGAAAGTTATTGAGTTACTTATCTTTGTCTGGTTGTGCTGCTCGGATGACCCATTTGAACAAGCAAGTGAAATAAACTAAATAAGTTTATACCCTAAAAAATAATGTCTGTTAAAATCTACTGGATTGAAACATTTGCCAATAATGCCAGGTTGGGGATCATGGCAAGGCCAAGAGGAGATGATTGGCTCGATGACGAGATCGCGAGCCTAAAGAAGCAAAAGGTAAATCATCTTATATCTCTTTTGCAATCAGCTGAAATCGAAGAGTTGGGTTTGAATCAAGAAAGAAATATTTGTGCCAAATATGGTATTGGCTTTTCTAACTTCCCAATAGCAGACAGGGATATCCCAGGCGATGAGGACAAAGTAAATGCGTTTGTAAATTTAATGTCTTTAGAAATTGAAAAAGGTTATTCCCTTGTGGTTCATTGCAGAATGGGAATAGGTCGATCTTCCATAGTTGCAGCCAGTATTCTTTTAAAAACGGCCTATCAATCGAGCGTCAAAGATGTAATTGATAGAATAAGTGTGGCAAGAGGATTGACAGTGCCTGACACTGATGATCAATTGAGGTGGCTCGAAAAAAGAGGTGGGAAGAAAATAGCATAAGCATAACGGGCCTTCACTTTGGCCGATTATAATAAGGTATAATATGACCCTGGCCCTACACCTTGCCGTTCAATCAGTTTGGCATTGATTAAATTATCCAACATCCTTTTAACCGTCGAATTGGAAATATTAAGCTTTTTCGATATTTCACCCGTTTTGATGCCGGGATTACTTTCTATGATATACAACAATTGCTTTTCTCTGGATGAGATTTTCTGTGTAGCACCGTAAGTACCCAATTTAATCATCAGCGCCTCCTGGATATTTCTAAGGCACGATAAAAAGAAGATGACCCATTCGGTAATATCCTCGCCTGGTCTTTGGGATTGGCAAGCTCTTAACACCCGATAGTATTCAGTTTTTTGGCTTTCAATTTCATGCTCAAAACTGACGTACCTGATCCATTGATAACCGTTTTTTCTTAATAGCAATGTTGCCAGCAACCTGCTTAAACGGCCGTTTCCATCCTGAAAGGGATGTATCGAAACGAACTCGTAGCAGAAAAGAGCGCATTTAAGTAAGGCGTGCGCATCCAAATCCGAGGCGTACCAAACTACCATTTCCTGCATCGCATCCTCGGTAGGAAATCCCGGCGGCGTAGTCTGAAAAATGACTTGATTAGTTCCATCGGGCAGATGGGCTTCAACGGCATTGGCGTGTTGCTTATAATCCCCTTTATGCCACTCATCCTTGTCACTGTATTCGAGTAGCTGGTTATGCAGGTTTTTCAAAGCATTTTCCGATACCGGGATATCTTCGTAGTTTTCATCGATCAAATCCAATACCTCGAAATAACCGATTACTTCCTGTTGGTCACGTTCCACTAACTTTGTAATGTCCATATTCTTTAAAAGAACATCGACCTCCTCATCGCTCATTTTTGACCCTTCAATACGAGTAGATGCGCCGACACTCCTAACGGTCGCGATATACTTTAGCTCTTTCAGACTTTGGCCTTCCCGCCGTTCAACGGCTTGCCAGGAAGCGTCAAAACGATCTATTTCGCTGATTAAGTTAACCAGCTTCCAGTTCAAGTCCAGTATCTCAGTATAGACGTTAACCCTGCTCATGCTGCAAAGATACAAAAGTTAAAATCATTTTTGAGCCGATAAGAGCCGATAAGAGCTGATAATGAGCCGATAAGTTTCGTGTGACAGTTTTGCGACGCCCTCAAGAAACTGATTTTTGGTATTTTTACCGTTCACCCCATGAACAAAAAATGAACGCCTTTTACAACCAACGAAAAATGTTCGATACCGTTTCGTGCGCTGTTTGACACAGTTTCGCATTATATTTGACAGCTTTTGAAGTGCTTTTGAACTTCGTTTGAAGCCTGCTGAAACACTATAAAATCCTATTTTTAGTTACCGAAACTTTCTATCTTTACAACAAACAACCGCTTATGCTTTTCCTCATTATCCTTATCCTGGCCTTTGCCGGCAGCTTTTTTTTGCCTTGGTGGGCGGCTGCTATTATTGCTTTTTTAGCGGCGCTGGTTATTGGCGGCAAGGCGGGAAAAGCATTTTTATCGGGCTTCGGGGCCCTTTTTACCGCCTGGGCGATATTGGCGCTGATGAAAAGTATTCCAAATGATAATATCCTGGCAAGCAGGGTAGTACAGTTATTCCCTTTGCCAAACAACTGGATATGGGTTTTGGTCGTTACCGCAATTATCGGTGGGATAGTAGGGGGTATGTCGGCGCTCTCAGGCGCCTTGATTAGGCGGGCAGCCAAAGAAAATAACTAAAAAAGCGCACATTTTACTATCGTTCGATGACCAACGGCCGTCCCGATCCTGGCCATTTTGTTTATTGCATCCCCTTCAAAGTCTCTTTCAATTCCTTTACAGCATCGGTATTGCTTTTGGCTGTCGAGAAAATCTCCTGTGAGCTGGCATTTGACCCGTAATAATTGGCAATCGCCGTTTTATCAATGCCCAGGTTGGACCCATTGATGCTGATCCCGGCAAACAGGCCCCGGCTGCGTGAATAAGAATATACTTCGGCCTCAAGCTTGTAATCGGTATTAGCAGATGTGCTGCGGCCAACCGGGCCGGCCGCCGCAGAGGCATCACCGCCGATAGTGAAATCGCCGTTCTCAACCTTGGTTAAAACCCCCTTGTGGCGAAACACCAGTACCAAATCTACCGATTGAACGCCGATTTGCAGGCCAAAACTGCCCCCGGTCAAGGTGATAAACACAGGGTCGCTCCAGGTGCCGTCATCCAATTTCACCAGGGCAATTCCCCTGCCGCGTTTACCCCCGGCTACAAAACCTGCGTTGATTAAATTGGGTACAATAACCACGCCCTGGCATTCTTTGATCAGGTCGTGCGGGATGCTCTCCTCCATTTGGGTAAAGTCCTTCAGCACGTTGATGGAGCTGTGAATGCGTTCAGTTTCTTTGCTGCCATCGATAGTGGCAGAGGTAGCAATAAACAAAAAGGTTAACAGAGCAGGAAAGAGCAAAAATTTTATCGTTTTCATAGGTATTCTGTTTTTTAAAATTGCGGCAAAAATAAAAAGCCGCGTCAATTTCACAACCTTTAAAACGGCTATATGTTTAAAATTATTGGCATTCGGGCTCATTTAATCTTTCAACTTTGCAAATGAAGCAACATGCCTGCGCGTTGCGTACATGCAGGTATTTCACATCGGGCTGTGTCTCGAATAGCTCAGCAATCAACTTGCCTACATCAGCATCGCCAACTAATTTAGTGCACGCCATTTGCTGTTCGGCATCGTACCCAATTAAAGTTAACGGGAAACTTTTTTTGTTAGCCTTTATTTCGGGAGGAAAACGATATATATCGCTATATTCCTCAACATCAGCGCTGTTAATAAAAATTGGTCCCGGCTGGTTGTAGACATTGTCGGTATCAAAAGGACTATGGGTAAATAGAAGCCGCTTATCCACAGTCTTTTTAAACGGCTTTAACGAAACGCGGCATGGGCCGGCGCCTGTGGCAATTTGCTCAGTAACCTGGTGCCCGAAGTCATCGCGCATGGTTCGCCTGATCCTTTCGGCGAAGGATTTTGAAAGCGGTACAATTTTAAATTTGCTCATCTTTTTTATAGTTAATGAATCAAAATTGCTGATAAAGTGCCGGCGCCCCAACCCGAAACTTGCTTTCATTTTTAAACTTTCCGCGAGTTACGTTTCAAAAGTCAATAATTTTCTCCGGTGCGAATGGGTCGTGCAAATCAAAACCTCCCTATCTTTGCCGCGATGGACAAACAGCAGGTATTTTCAGTCAAAACCGAAGAGGGCTTTGAACGGGCGGCCATCACGATATTCAGACACCAGGCTAAAAACTGCGTTGTTTACAAGGAATTTATCGAAGGTTTGAATATTGACGCCCGGGCCGTTGAAACTATTGAACAGGTGCCGTTTTTGCCCATAGAGTTCTTCAAATCACACGCTATTTTAAGCTCGCCCACGCCGGTGGATGTTGTTTTCACCAGCTCAGGCACTACCGGGATGGTTACCAGCAGCCATTTTGTTACTGATGTTAGCTGGTACGCCGACAGCTTCCGAAAAGCCTTCAGCCTGTTTTACGGGGATATTACGAATTACACCATTTTGGCGCTGCTGCCTGCCTACCTGGAACGCGAAGGGTCGTCGCTCATTTACATGGCCGATGATTTGATCAGGCAATCCGGGAGTGCCGACAGCGGCTTTTTTTTGTACGATCATGATAAATTACATCAGCAACTTAAAAAGCAACAGCAAGCAGGGAAGCCGACAATATTGATCGGCGTGACCTTTGCATTGCTGGATTTTGTTGATAGCCATAAATTGGATTTTCCTGAACTGATTGTGATGGAAACCGGGGGAATGAAGGGCCGCAGGAAAGAAATGATCCGCGAGGAACTGCACGAGCAATTGTGCAGGGGATTTGGCGTTAAAACGATCCATTCGGAGTACGGGATGACAGAACTGCTGTCGCAAGCCTATTCGAAAGGGGAGGGTATTTTCAATTGTCCGCCCTGGATGAAGATTATTACCAGGGACACGAACGACCCGATGACTTTGGTGAATGGCGGAAAAGTGGGAGGGATAAACGTGATCGACCTGGCTAACATCAATTCCTGTTCATTCATTGCTACGCAGGATTTAGGCAAGGTTTATGCTGATAATTCGTTTGAAGTATTAGGCCGGTTTGACCATTCGGACATCCGCGGATGCAATTTGCTCATTGCCTGATTGACACTAACTGCACGAATGGTCTCTAAATTCACGAAAAAAAAACGACGATCAATTAATTCGTGTAATTCGTCATAATTCGTAAACATTCGTGTTATATAATATTGTTATTTTTGCTCCATAATCAAAACAACGCCATGCTGGAAAAATTTTTGACCGAAGAACAGGACCCCAAAGCAGTCGAAAAAATTTATTTGCGCCTCACTGATCTATTGACCAGCGGCGAGGAGATCATATACATTGCAGTGCAAAAAAAACCTATTGTAAACTTATTTCCCGATTGCGTTGCCCTGACCAACAAACGCGTTTTGTTTTTTACCCCCGCTAACCTTGGTTTAACTATAAAATTTCTTGACTTTGTTTGGAAGGATATCGTTGATGTGTTTACCAAAGAAGAGATTATAGGCGCCATATTCAGCATAAAAACAACCAATGGCGCCGAGATGGGTGTTGATTATCTGCCGAAAGTTCAGGCGCGCAAACTGTACCAATATGCCCAGGAACGTAAGGAAGCAGAACGTGAGGCCCGCCGGCTCCGCGATCTCGAGGAAAAACGCGCAGAATCGGGCGCGGTTCAGTTCGAAAACAACCCAAGAACAGGGGCTCAGCCTTCGGTGGCGCAGGTGTTAGCAGCCCCCGAACCGGAGCCAGTTGCTCCGCCGGCCCCTGCTCCCGCACCGGTGCAGGAAGCGCCCAAACCCGACGAGCTTACCGAAAAACTAAAAAAATTGCGCATGCTTTTTGATAATGGCCTGATCTCGCAGGAAGAGTACAATATAAAAAAGCTGGATCTGCTGAGTGATTTGTAGTGGTGTTTAATCCGATTGGTGTCATCGCCAATCGCATAAGATCTTAAAATAATGATCGATCAAAAGATAAATCTTGTCGAGCAACCTTATTTTAATCAAATACTGCAATCCATTGATAAAAGTGAGTTTACCATCCCGAAGGAGTACAATTCAGAATATTTCCCGGAGTTTATTGCCAAACAATTAGAAAAATACGTAAAATATTACGAAGAAAACCGTTCGTTTATTTTTAAAAGCGTGCCGCCGCTTACCGAGCCTCATAACTGGGCAAACATGCTCGAAAGCATAAAAAATCTGGCAAAGGCCATAAAAGAATCCGTCGACCTTTATTTTAACGGCGACATTTTCAGGGCGACGCAGGTTTTTAATAACTCTTTAAATTCGATACTATTCAGGGAGTTTAGCCCGATTTATGATGTTCCAAAAAACACTGTCTTCTACAGATCGAGGAGGGACGAAAAAAGGTCGTTTGACAGGGGGGACATGTTCCATGTTAAATTTGAGGAACGAAACAAAATCTCGACAAACCGTTACAGCATACCGGGATTTCCTGCACTTTATTTAGGAGAGACCACCTACGTGTGCTGGGAGGAGTCGGACCGGTACCGGTTAAGGGACCTGTGGTTTTCGAGGATCGAAAACAAGGAAATCTTACGGGTGATTAAAATTCAGCGATTTGAAGACCTGCTGGATGAAATAGAAAAAATGGACAGGGCCGATCATGATAAACTTAGCCACTTATGTAAATACCTGATCATCTACCCATTAATAATAGGCTGCACGGTAAAAGTAAAAGACCAAAGGAACAATTTTACGCCTCAATACATTATTCCGCAATTGCTGCTGCAATATATCGCAACATTCAAAGATGCCGGCGAAAGAATTGATGGGATCATGTACCTCTCATCCCAGGTTGACTATTCCAAAATAAACGGCGTGAAATGTTACAATTACGTTTTTCCTGTTAAAACCTCACTAAAAAAAGGCTTTTGCGATCAATTGTCGAAAACCTTTCATATTTCCGAGCCTACCTCATTAGAAATAGAGGAAATAATTCATAACCCGAAATATCCCGAGGCGTTTATGCAGGGAGGCAGCTCAACCGACTCGATCGAGCTGTCAAACGGGATAAGGAGTATTTACGCAAACATGTCATTCGGCAGGCTGGAGCAAAGCCTGGCGATGAAACAGGTTACCGTGGTTGTTGAACCTGGCGAAATGGTTTAGATGAGCCGCTCATCAAAACTGAAAGGTTCTTGCTTTAACAATTTTATCTTTTGCATGTCTTGATGCAAAGGATTTACCAAAAAGTTAAACTCCGCTTCCACGATAGCCGAAGGCAATTTCAGCATCAGGTGTTTTTTAGCCATCAAAAAGTCGTCGCCTATTTTTTTTATCCCGGCGGGCGGCGCAACGTCTTTCCAATTTGGTGGCAGATGGCTAATGTTAGTTCGTTCGACGCTGTCATCCGGTACTTCAATTTCGGCCAGGCAATAGTTATCAGGGATAAATAAGGGTTGCAAATGTACCAGAACCTCTAACACAGCCAAGGCTCTGGATGATGCCAGGTAAAGGCCCGGTTTGCCTTTGCTGCTCCATCGTCCGCCAAAAAGCCGCGTACCGGTGCCGCTTAAATCGTTAATGTAATTACAATCGCTGATGCGGTAAAGTATCATCAGGCAAAAATGCCGTGTTCAATACGGCCTAACTCGGTGAAAACCATGTCAAAACCGGCGGAGGTATCCAATAGCGATACGGGAGCCTCACCATTAAATATCAGGCTTGGGGTCTTTATCCATAATTTAAACTTATCCATCGAACCGAATACTTCCTGTCCGCGGGTGTACAGGCGCGCTAACTCAACGGCCTTTTCGGCGTATTCAGTTTTGATTATGGCATCGTCATCATAACGCTGTAATGTACGCTCAGAGATATGCAAAATAGAAGCTAACTCCTGGAAGGTTAATGAGATTTTTTTTGCCAACGACAATAAAGCCCGCTTTGAAAACCCTTGTCGGGCCAACCTTATGATATCCCAATCATTTGAAAAAGTATTTTTGGGGCCGCCGAGCAGGTCATAAAATGGGTTTAACGAACCACCGGAAGCATATGCTACCATTGGCTCCCCGATTATATTTTTGTTTTCCGATTTCATTATCACGACATTTATACAAAAATAAATACTATTTGTCGTATTTGCAAATTATTCGGCAATAATCAAAAAATAACTTTTTTTGCCTTTTTGCGCTACCACGAACTTGCCGTTTATTAAATTTTCGGCATTATAAACAGTGTCGATAGACGCTGTTTTTTCCCTGTTGATAGATACCCCGCCGCCCTGAATCATCTTTTTGGCTTCACCTTTTGACGAAAATACCGATGTGTGCACCGCAAGCAGATCGGCAACATTGAGGCCTGGTTTCAAATCATCAAGCTTGATAGTATAGCCAGGCACCCCATCAAATAGACCAATTACTTCGTTATCGCTCAGCTCGTTCAAAAATTCAATCCCAGTGTTTCCAAATAAAAACCCGGATGATTTTATGGCCTTTTCGTATTCGGCTTCCCCGTGCACCCGAATGGTAACGTCTTTTGCCAAAGCTTTTTGCAAAGCGCGCAAGTGTGGCGCAGCCGCCTG
>JABDHD010000116.1 GCA_013285685.1 Bacteroidota bacterium | reverse complement strand
GGGGATTAGCTCAGCTGGCTAGAGCGTTTGCATGGCATGCAAGAGGTCATCGGTTCGACTCCGATATTCTCCACCGAAAAGCCTGGGTAGAAATATCCGGGCTTTTTTATACCGCAAAACAAGCATGTCCGCAACCGCATTCACCAACTAATTTTATCAACGCGCACGTTCATAATTACAGTTGGTGAGAAAAATTTCGAATTATTTCTGATAAATTGCATACCGGTAAATGCAAAACCTCATTTCATGATTATTGCAGCAATCGTTAAAAATAAACAGAATATATTATACGGCGTATGCCTCGCCTTGTTACTGCTGTTATTGAAATGGCTGGAGTGGCGCTTTGTTATTGTTGACAACGCTTTTGAATTTTATGCCGGCTCCATAGCCGTTATTTTTACCGGCCTGGGCATATGGCTTGCCATAAAACTGATAACACCAAAATTAAAAACGGTAATAATTGAAAAACATGTGCCCGCTGCTGCTAATTTCGTTTTAAACGAAGCGGAATTAAATAGGCTTCGGTTGAGCGCGCGCGAGCTGGAGGTTTTGCAGCTGATGGCCGAAGGCCTGAGCAACCAGGAAATAGCCGAACGGTTGTTCGTGTCGTTAAATACCATCAAAACGCATTCATCAAATCTTTTTATAAAAATGGACGTAGAGCGCCGCACGCAAGCGGTTGAAAAGGCGAAACGGTTAAGTTTGATACCTTAAAATATTTCATACCAAGGTATGATTAGGCGATCTTTTTTAAAAATCACCCTAAAGTATGAATGGAAACCGAGCGTTATAACACAATTTTGACCCGGATTTAAAACATTAAAAATGAAAAAGATAATTTTTGTCTGCGGGATTATTAGCGGCTTGATCAGCGTCGGCTGGTTTATATTTAGTTCGCAGGTATTCAAGCTCGATTTGAGCGTGAAAGAGGCCCTGTTTTTTGGCTATGCCTCAATGGTGCTGGCTTTTTCACTCATTTTTGTCGGCATTAAAAACTTTAGGGATAACTATAACGGCGGTGTTATTAGTTTTGGCGAGGCGATAAAAGTAGCGCTTTTGATAACCGCTGTAGCGTCCACTGTTTATGTAGGGGTATGGCTGATAGACTACTATTTTTTCATACCCGATTATATGGCAAAATACGCTGCATCCGTGTTGGCCGGCCTGAAAGCCAGCCACGCAAGCCAGGCAAGCATTGACAAACAAATGGCCCAGGTAGCCGAATACGCCAACACGTATAACAACCCATTTTTAAATGCCCTGGTAACCTATCGTGAAATTGTGCCGGTGGGCATAGTGATGTCGTTAATAGCCGCGCTTATACTTAAAAAGAAGGCTAAACCAGCTACAGTAAACGTATAAATTACAATAGAACTGCTAAAATATGAAAAAAGTAACAGGCCTGGGCGGCGTATTTTTTAAATGCCACGACCCAAAAAGCATGAACGACTGGTATGTCAAAAACCTTGGCTTGCCTGTCGGCCAATACGGAACTACGTTTGAATGGCTGGAAGCCGATGATCCGTCGAAAACAGGATCGACATCCTGGTGTACATTTCCGCAGGACACCAAATATTTCGATCCGTCGGCAAAGCCTTTTATGATAAATTACCGGGTAGAAAACCTGGTTGCGCTGCTTGACGAGCTAAAAAAGGACAACGTGACCATTGTTGATGAAATTGCCGAATATGACTATGGAAAGTTTGTGCATGTGCTGGACCCGGAAGGTAATATTATTGAGCTTTGGGAGCCGAAGGATGATTAGGAGTGCAGATTGCCTGGTATCCCCGCCGATTGAAGCGGACTGTTTGTTCGGCGGGGATAAAAACAAGGCGCTATATCTAATGTCGCGATACGTCCGGCTAAAGTATCGCCACGTAATAAAAAAGGCAGCCCGTTGCCGAACCACCTTTTAAGATATAAACGTTGCGACTCTTAAATCAAACCAGGTCAAACCGGTCAAGGTTCATCACCTTCGTCCACGCCGCAACAAAGTCATTTACAAACTTCTCTGCTGAATCCTCACACCCATAAACTTCTGCCAGTGCACGAAGCTCGGAGTTGGAGCCGAAGATGAGATCGGCACGCGTCGCGGTCCATTTGATTTCCCCGCTTGCCCGGTCAGAACCCGCAAACACTTTTCCGGCATCCGAAGTAGCCGTCCACGTGGTGGCCAGATCAAGCAGGTTCAAGAAAAAGTCATTCGTAAGCGTTTCCGGGCGTTTGGTAAATACGCCGTGTTGAGAATGGTCAAAATTGGTATTCAGCACACGCATACCGCCAACTAAAACTGTCAGTTCCGGGGCAGTCAGCGTCAGCAATTGGGCCTTATCAATCAGCATTTCTTCAGCAGACGAAGTACGTGCAGTATTGAAGTAGTTACGGAACCCGTCGGCGCCCGGCTCAAGCACGGCGAATGATTCCACATCGGTTTGCTCTTGTGAAGCATCCGTACGTCCGGGAGTGAAAGGGACTGTTACATCATAACCGCCGTTCTTCGCGGCCTGCTCAATACCGGCGGACCCGCCCAAAACGATCAGGTCAGCCAGCGAAACCTGCTTTCCGCCTGAATGAGCGTTATTGTACTCTTTTTGTATTCCGTCCAACGCGGTAAGTACTTTAGCCAGTTGTGCTGGGTTGTTAACTTCCCAGTCTTTCTGCGGAGCCAAACGAATGCGCGCGCCATTTGCGCCGCCGCGTTTATCGGAGCCGCGGAACGTGGATGCTGATGCCCAGGCGGTTGAAACCAGCTCGGCTATGGAAAGTCCTGAAGCAAGTATTTTACTTTTCAGAGCGGCTGCGTCCTGATCGTCGATCAGTTGATGCGTAACTGCCGGAACAGGATCTTGCCAGATCAATTCTTCAGCAGGTACCTCTGTACCGAGATAACGCGGCCGCGGCCCCATATCGCGGTGCGTCAGTTTAAACCAGGCACGTGCGAAAGCGTCGGCAAAATGATCGGGGTTCTCGTGGAAATATCTCGAGATCTTTTCATAGGCAGGATCAACCCGCAGGGCGATATCGGTAGTAAGCATTGTTGGTGCGTGCCGTTTTGACGGATCGTGCGCATCCGGAACCGTATCGGCGCCTGCGCCAGCCTTTGGTTTCCACTGGTAAGCGCCGGCAGGGCTTTTAGTTAACTCCCATTCGTAACCAAAAAGGTTTTCGAAGTAATTATTGCTCCACTTAGCTGGCGTGGTGGTCCATGCACCTTCAAGGCCGCTGGTGATGGTATCGCCTGCGTTGCCGCTGCCATAGCTGTTTTTCCAGCCCAGGCTTTGCTCTTCAATAGTCGCCGCGGCGGGTTCCTTGCTCACATATTTGCCAGGGTCGGCAGCGCCATGGGTTTTACCGAAAGTATGGCCGCCGGCAATCAGCGCCACAGTTTCCTCATCGTTCATGGCCATCCGGCCAAAGGTCTCCCGGATGTCGCGGGCCGATGCCGCGGGGTCGGGATTTCCATTAGGGCCTTCCGGGTTCACGTAAATTAAACCCATCTGCACGGCGGCCAGCGGGTTTTCCAGTTCACGGTCGCCGGTATAGCGGTTGTCCCCCAGCCAGGTGTCCTCGGCGCCCCAGTAAATATCTTCGGCGGGTTCCCAAACATCCGCGCGTCCTCCGCCAAAACCAAAGGTTTTGAACCCCATCGATTCCAATGCGCAGTTACCCGTGAGGATCATCAAATCGGCCCAGGAAAGTTTTTTACCATATTTCTTTTTTATCGGCCACAGCAATAAACGTGCTTTATCCAGGTTGGCGTTGTCGGGCCAGCTGTTCAATGGTGCGAAACGCTGGGTACCGAATCCGGCGCCCCCACGACCATCAGAGATACGGTAAGTACCAGCACTGTGCCAGGCCATCCGGATAAAGAACGGCCCATAGTGACCGTAATCGGCCGGCCACCAATCCTGCGAGGTGGTCATCAGGTCAAAGATGTCCTGTTTCACCGCGGCCAGGTTCAAGCTTTTGAATTCCTCAGCATAGTTGAATGCCTTACCCATCGGGTCGGAAAGCGAAGAGTTTTGGCGCAGAATATTCAATTTTAATTGATTGGGCCACCAGTTATGGTTCCTGGTGCCGCTGCCCGCGCTTTTTTTCAGCGCGCCGCCCAAAAACGGGCACTTTGCCGCATCGTTCGGGGTAGGCCCTTCTGATATCATATTTGCCATAGTATAGTTAATTGTTTTGAGCGTCAAATTTAGGATAATATCCAACGGCAACCACAAAGTTTTTGGTGGAATAATGAATTTTACAATTGCCCGATCTTTAAAGTTTTTCACTTATTTTACAAGCAGGAAATTTTTTTAAAGTGAGATATTTTTCAATTCTTTTTTTTGTGATTTTTCAGGTCAATTGCTTTGCACAGCAATCGGATGCGACAATGGCTGAAGTGACTGAAAAAATACAGCTAAGACTGATGCAGGAAGTTGAAAATGAAATACCTGCATTTAAAAAACAGATGGAAAATGAAAAAGAGGATACGGCAACCATCGCCTTTAAAGCAGATACCTTTCGTGTTGAACGCTTCGAAGCAAAATGGCTCAAGCTGAACTATTCAGATTATAGCATGAAACAAGCAACAGTCACTGCAGCTAAAATGTACGATGCCTTGCTTAATAAATATTTTAGAAAGCTGTTGAAAATCCTCACCGCAACAGATAAGAAAAAGTTGGTTGATGCTCAAAAGGCCTGGCTGGCTTACCGCGACAGCGAGGAAAACCTGGCAATGGCAGTTGATAATGAGGCCTATTCCGGTGGATCGATAGAAGCGCTAAGTGACGATGCGTCTTATTTAGACCTGATAAAACAACGCGTCATTATGCTTTTTAACTACTATGATCTTATTAAGCAACGGTGATAAAAGTTGAATTCTACCCTAATCAAAATAGTAACTGACTCGTTTATTGGCGGAGACGACGATTGCACGCGGTTATTTATGCCTTGAAAATATTATTGCTTAGGTGTTTAAAAGCCTCCATCGCCCCAAGGTACTCGCAGGTGCGCGCCCCGGCTTTATTGGCATTGAAAATGATCTTCTCCCATTCGACGGCCGGCATTACCTTTATTTCCCTGAGTGTTTTATCGCTCAGTTGGTATAAAACAGCCCCTACAAACGCATCGCCTGCACCGGTGGTATCAACTGGTTTTACCGGGATACTTGGAATGATGCGGGTTTGGTGGTTGATGCCCAGCAGCGTACCGTCTTTCCCGAGTGTAATGGCAAACAAGGCATTGGTTTTTTCGAGGAAAACGGTGGTTGCTTCTTCGAGAGCAGATTTCCCGGTAAGCAGTAGCGCCTCTTCGTCGCTCACTTTAAAAAAATGGCAGCTTTGCAAAAAATTCCAGGATTGATCGATAAATGATTGGGTATTTCCGCGGAACAGTAAATGCCTGTAGTTCGGGTCGAAACTGATAAATATCTCATTTTTCACAGCCCTGGTCATCAGACTATAATAGGCGGTCTGGAGTGGTCCCGGAAGAAAGCCCGTTGCTGAGCCAAAATGGATGATGGAAAACGCAGCCAGATCGATATCGTTCACATCACTTTCGCTCAATTGGCCATCGGCGCCGCGGTTAAAATAAAAATCCCTTTCGCCGCTTTCCAACAGCGAAACAAAGGCCAGTGTAGTAAAATGGTCCTTATCCTGCAGCATCCAACGGGTAGAAACCCCGAATGATTCCATTACTTCTGCCAGGTGCCTGCCAAAGGGGTCGGCCCCAACTTTGGCAGCAAGCTCAACAGAACCGCCCAGTGCGGCTATTGCCGCAGCTACGTTGGTTGGTGCCCCACCTGGTTTTTTTAAAAAATTTTGGCCGTCGGACAAGGACGAACCTTTGTCGGTGCAGATCATGTCGATCAGCGCTTCACCAACACATAATATCTTGTTCAAAATGCAATTTGTTTAATGCCTGGTCGGGGACTATTTGACGACAGTTTAAAATTGTGAAAAACACCCGGGATTTGCTAATTTATTGTTTACGCGAGATGGGGAATTTCATTTGTCACTTTTCTGTTACATATAGCCATTGTACAACTTCCCGGAATTTTTTGGAAACAATTGAATGACCAATATCGTAGAAGGAGATAATTTTGCTAAACCCCTGTATGGAACGTAGATATCTTTTTGGAATTGATGACGGTGGGCGAACCGCCGGAATGGTTAGTTATTTTTTTGTTATCGGATGGTCGATCGGTTTTTTCGGTTTCCATCAGCCGAATAAGAACACCCTCAGCGCCTTTCACCTGCGGCAAACGCTGTGCCTGTATTTAACTTTCCTGGCCATTTGGTTTGGTCTTTCATTTGCACAGGCGTCTCTCATCGAGCAAAGTGCGGTGTTTAATATTGAAAGCCTGAAGATCGTGGTCATTGCGGCGTTCCTTGGATTATGGATATATGGTTTGAACGCAGCCACCAATGCTGAAGAAAAACCTATCCCGGTAATAGGGCCTGCCGCTCAGCACATTTTTTCGTTTATCATAAAGGAACAGCACTGATTTAATATCAGCACTTCCTCTTTAAAAAAATATAAAAAGCTCATGCCTTGGGATTACCCAAAGCATGAGCTTTTTATTTAGGGCAGCGTATACATCATGCCATCATTCTACTCCACCTCATAATATTTATAGGTATTGTAAACAATCGGTATCCCAAATACAAGGCCAAATGCAACCCAGCCTATAAATTCCTCAGCCAGGCTAAACGGGCTGCGCGGCAATGGCGTTAACCGTAAAATCAGCTCGCCCATTACCACATTTACAAAAACCGCATAAAGCATCCCGACCAGGTATTTATTAAAGGAAAGGAACTTTAACTTCGGGAAGATCATAAAGAAAAACAGGGTGAAAGAAAAGGCAATAAAATATTGAAAAAACAGTCCCAAAAAGCCTGCGGCAGTACCGCCGTTTATGGCCGCTGGCAGCCCCAGCGCACCGCCGGCGATATAGTTAAACATTTTTTCGGGAAACTTGCCCGATTGTATATAAACAGAAATGAAGGCTGAGACAATGTCTGTAGTGCCTGCGAATAGCGCGGTTAAAAGCACGGTTTTGAAGAATTTGTTCATTTTAATTTTTTTTGCGATTTAAGATTAAATTTGTTGAAGACGTATTTCCGTCATATCCTTAGCAAACTTAGCCGGGTTTAATTTAAATACATGTTCAAAAGCCGTTCAATCAAATTCAAAAGGCAGGCAAAAACCAATGGCGAACATGCCCTGGTGAACATTTGCATGGCAGAACTTTGCAAAAAAGCCGGTTTTGCCGATTCAAAGAATATGGTGCAAAGGGACCTGGTTTATTTATGCGAAAGGATCGAATCGCAAACCGGTGTGATGATCAGTTTGTCGACGATAAAACGGCTACTGAACGGCCAGTTTTCGCGTTTGCCGCAAATAGCAACGCTTGACGCCATAGCGGCGACAGCAGGCTATCGGAATTGGCAGGATTTTAAGGCGGCCAAAAGCCAATTGTCCGTCCGGAATGGGAACGGACTCGCAGAAAAAACGCCGGCGCATGCCAACAATCGTAATATTTTTTCAAATGCCCGAACGCTTGTTTGGACCGCACTTTTTATCGTGGCGGCGATATTTTTCTGGGCGATCATGACTACCGGGAAATCAGGTTTGAGCAACGTTGACAAAGCCCGATTTTCCGTCGAAAAAGTTACCGGCAATGATATCCCCAATACCGTTGTCTTCAGCTATAATATAGATTCCGTACAGGCTGACAGCTTTTTTATTCAACAATCGTGGGACAGGAACCGCCGCGTAAGGGTATATAAACACCATTACACGCTGACTGATATTTACTATGAACCAGGATACCATACGGCCAAGCTAATTGCCAACGGCAAGATCATAAAAACCGTTGATGTAAGCATCCCCACCAACCGGTGGTTTTTTTACGCCAAAGAAGGCATCGCAAAAGGACAGCCAAAATATATCCTCGCGGATAATGGTTTTAGGAACGGGTTATTAAAGCTCACGCCGGATGATCTGCTAAAAAACAAAATCGATATTCAAAAGGAAAACATCTTTGTAAATGTTTATTTCCCGTCCGTAATTGAAAGCAGCAGCGATAATTTTGTATTGAAATTCAGGATAAAAGTTGACGTATTGAAAAACGATCCGTGCCCTTCTTTCGCGGCCGAGGTATTTTGCCAGCGAAATTTTATGTTTTTTACGAGTACATTAAAAGGATGCTCCAGCGAATTATTCGGCCAGTTTGGCGAAAATGTTTTAAACGGCAAAACGAGCGATCTGTCGGCGCTTGGCAGCGACGTAAAAAACTGGCAAAAGGTGGAGTTTAGGGTGGTCAACAAAAATGTTAGTATCA
Organism: Bacteroidota bacterium; assembly: GCA_013285685.1. Classification (GTDB taxonomy): domain Bacteria; phylum Bacteroidota; class Bacteroidia; order Sphingobacteriales; family Sphingobacteriaceae; genus Mucilaginibacter. The sequence goes on along the minus strand of JABDHD010000116.1, from coordinate 4,851 downwards.
GCATAAACAACGCAAAAGTGTTCTCATCAGGCTACCGCAATTCATGCGGGTTGATAACCGGGCTTGGTTTTATTTCAAACGGATTATGCGAAGTGGATTCGTTAGATTTGAAAACCATCAGCGGGAAGGATATTTATCCGGACGGCTTTGAACACTAAAACCGAATGAAACTGCTAAACCTTGTTTTTCTATTGCTATTCACGATCCGAACGCAGCCACAGCCGCTGCACTTACAGAGAAGTATCGTCGACTCGCAAACCGGCAAACCTATACCGTCCGCTACTTTAAGCGTCTCTGTCAAAAACTTTTTTTACCCGGCTAATGACGCCGGTAAGTTTTCCATCGATGACCAAAGGCTGGATAGGGCAAATACGCTGAGCATCTCGTGTATCGGTTATCAAACCAAAAAATGCTTGTCAAAGATATTGTGCAAAATACCACTATCAGTTTATCGCCTATGGTTATGTTGCTGGGAGAGGTTAAAATAGGGTATAAATTGATAAAAGTGGGAGTGCAGTAAAATCCAGTCCCAGTTTATCGTCTTTTTTGCCCGGAATGGAAGAGGCCATGTTCATGGTTGGATCAGCCGGTCATGTTAGTTCGTTGAAGTCCGTCGGATTCTATTTGGGCAAAGGCGGCAATATATTTGTTAAAGGCCACGGAGATGTGACGGCGCCATTCAGAATTTGTGTTTACGCAGCCGATTCAAACGGGATGCCTGGTAAAGAATTAACAAATGATGTGATAATAGCAGCGGCGAAAAAAAATAACGCATGGCTTGATATCGATGTTTCAGGCTATCAGATTGAAACCCCGGAAAATGGATTTTTTGTGGCCTTTGTTTTATTGGACATAAACTATTACAAAATTCACGCGGGCTACCAGGACGGCAATGGTTTGGTGACCAGCAGTGAAGGCCTGTTTACACCACATTTAGGACTTACACAGCATGAATTTAAGGAAGTCTTGACTTTTATGAAAATCCACACCCGTTCTGGCGTGGTTAAATGGATAAAGGACGTTTCGGGGAATAACACCATGATCCGTGCCACTATCATTTCAAATTGAGTTATTGTTTCCTTCCGCAAATCATCATGTGCGGGCTAAAGCACATTAGCCCCATGCTTTGCTCAGAAGCTTTCAGCAGGTTCATCATTTTTTCTTTCTTGCCAGGATTCGACCGGCTTTCAAAATATTTCGCGTCAAGCCAGATCATGCCTTCAACTGCAAATAGTTTAATGCCGGTAAAGCCCGCTTCAGTTACTTCAGCCAGTAATTCATTAGGTTTGTGAAAAAAAGCTTCCGGAAGGATACCGGGCCATGCAGCGGGCGGGTTATGCAGGCCTGTTTTTAGCTCGTCCATACACATATTATAAAATTGATCGTCGTGTATCATACCATTTAGCAAGCCGGTTAATGTTGATACGGAATGATTGATGGCAAAGCCAAGCATTAGGCCGCCTGGCTTTAAAACGCGATAAGCCTCCTTTAAGGTCAATATCCTGTCTGCCCGCTGCTGCAAATGGTACAGCGGGCCATGTTCGACCACGATATCAGCCGCCTCGTCGGGGAAATCAAGCAGCCTTGCCTCGCCTAAGGCCGCTTTGAATGGCGGCTTAAGTTTTGCGGCGCGTTTTTGTGCTTGCTGTATATGCTTTTTTACAGGGTCAATCAGGTGGACGTTGTGCCCAATTCCGGCAAGCCATTCCGAATAAATGCCCGGCCCGCCGCCAACATCGATGATAAATGACGGCCCCTTTGGCAGGAAACGCGCTATCAATTCCTTATTGCGCTCAAACTCAAGCGGGCCAAGGCCATAGGTTAGTCGTTTTTCCTCTGCTGCGCCTATGTAAAACTGTTCTATTTCGCTGCTGACCAGGTTATCTGCCGCCATAGTATAAACGTGTTATATTTAAAAAATATTCCGGATTAAATTAGTTGATTTTCAGCAAACTACTTAATTTTAAGTTCTCAACAATTAAATCTTAAATTTATGGAACCTTTAGTAAACGAAGACAGCGGTAAAACCGCAGGCATTGTCAGCTATTTTACGATCATTGGGTGGCTTATCGCCTATTTTGGCATGCATCAAAACAACAAAACAAGTTTAGGCAGCTATCAATTGAGGCAAACATTGCTTTTGCATATCATCTCAACTGGATTATGGTTTCTCCTGTCGGTGGTTTTAGGAGCCCTCTTGTTTACCGCCGGGGTTTTTTCGTTATACTACCTGTTCAGGTTAATAGAGCTTGGCTTATTTGTTCTTTGGCTGATCGGCCTGATCGGTGCCGTTAACGGGCAAGAAAAACCCATTCCAATTATTGGGAAAATGGCGCAAACCATGTTCCCTGGCATATAATATTTAGTTCATGGTTCATAGTTCATAGTTCATGGTAGAAAGTGTCTTATCTTTTACCATGAACCATCAGCTATGAACCATGAACTTCCTCAAGGTCATAGTTCATGGTAGGAAGTTTCGGCTAAACGCCATTGTTCTTCTACTATGAACCATGAACTATGAACCATGAACTTCCTCAAAGCAATAGCGCATCCACATAATGCGCATGCACGATCTCTTCGCAAGGAGACCATGAAAAAACGGTAAACCTCCCGTCCTGCGACGAAACCAGGGCGATGGCATCTCTTTGGTCGAATACAAACTGGGCCGCCGACAGGTGCCGGGTGCCGCCGTTTTGTGAAGGGTGAATAACCGTGCCGAGATTGCCGACAACGGGCTCCGTTACCAGCATTTGCTCAACGGGAAGGCCATTCGAGGACAGCCCGATCTTAGCGCCGAATGCAAGCAATTCAAATTGGTCGGTAATGATGGTTGCGCCGTCAACTGCGGTAAGGCCTGCTATACTTTCAACTGTCCGGTTAACATCTTCCTGCCAAACCACCAGGTTTGCCGGGGTAACCTGTTGCGCCATTAGCTGCCGCAGTTCATCAAAAGCGGGCAGTACCGGGTACGTTATGGGATGTATGATGGAGTCACGCCATTCCTCGCTTCCTGAAGGCACCACCAATAATGAGCCGCCATGCCCGTGCGCACGCATAGAAGCGGCCAGCTGAACAAGGATGTTTACCGAATCATTCCAGCCCGCCGGCGAATTGTAATCCAGCAGGTTAGTGAGCATTGCAGGGCAGTCTGGAAGGCTTTTGCTTTGTTCGTCTATAATTTTTATCTCGTCGCCCTTTAACACGGCCACATTGATGAATTTTCCAAAACCGTTGATCCGCCGGTGTTTGATCACCAGCAAACCAGGCTCTATTACTTCCAGCACCAGGCAGCCGTCAGGGATGGCGCGCGTAGTTCCCCAAACATATAAGTCGCCATCCTCATCCCAAACGCCGAGGTGTATGCCCGAACGCTCAACAGCCGGGGCGAGCTTGGTTAAAACGTATGGAGTAAGCAGTATCGGTTCTCCAAACACAAGTGGCTGGCCCGCAACCGCCGGCGGTAGGTAAGCAAGCGAAATTTTTGGCGACCTGCCTTCTTCCTTCCGCAAACTGGCCCAAAACGCCACGTCAATAACCGAACTGATCATTTTTAACGAAGGCGCCGGTGCAAGGCCGGTTTCGCCCTGCTGAAAGGCTGATTGAAGCAGTCTGCCGAAGTGGGCCTCTATCGCGGGTGCCACGGTTGCCGCAGCCTGGTATGCTGATCTATAGGTCATGGACGATGCGGGGTTGTCTTTTTTGCTGCTAAATTACCTGAATTACGGGAGTCCGGGGTAAAATAATGCAAGTATTACAAATGGATTACCGGGCGCAGCAGCCGGTTGGAATTTACCGGCAATCGTGTTTAAGGTGTTCACGTTTTGCACACATACACCCCATAAATAACAACTGAAAGCGTTGATTTTTAGCAAGTTAAAATTTACAATTCGCAAAACTGTCACGTTTTTGAGGAATTTCGTGAACACCTGGACCAGTAAACAGTTGGCACTGAGTGGTTTGCAGAATTCGGGATTGTACATTATATGCGTTAAACAGGTTGCGGTTGGCGGTAAGCAATTGGCAGTAAGTTGTTTACATAGTTTGACCACTGCACGCCGCCACTACCTGATTGATTCAGTTTGAAGCAGGCGGCAATCCGTTTGCAGCCGGCAGTTTGCACTATTCAGGCGCGTCTGACGGGTTGGCCAAAAGCGCAAAGGCGACTCGTGCCCTGTTGACAGGTCGCCGACGTATTTCTACATTTTGCTTTATTAGTTTAGTGCTGTACATTTAAACTATAATGAGCACCAAATATAAATTCAACGACCAGAGAAAACTATGCGTAGCCGCGCGAGGGATTATTGTGGTCTGCCAGGGTTAATTGACGTGATTTTTATCGACCCGATAATGCCATGATCTGCACGGTTAGTGACCTGTCAGCGGGGCACGAGTCGCCTTTGCGCACTCGCCGACCCTTCAGACTCACGTCTGAATAGGGGGGTACAAACGGTCGAGCAATAAAAGTTATGACAGCTTGGATTAAAAATAACGATAATGTTGTAAGATTAATCACAGCTTTTCCAGCAAAATAGTTATGATAAAGGCATATGATATTGTAAAGTCTGCCAAAGCTTTGGGCAAAAGAGTCCCAAAAGGATGCAAAGGAACTGTAGTAATTGTTTATCCAGACTTTCCAACAGCGTTTGAAGTCGAATTTGTCGATGATAATTTTGAAACTTTGGAGATATTGACTGTCAGTTCGGACGAAATAATTCTAGCAAATTAGTGTAGGGTATCAAAGCAGTTGGTGCCCCTGGTTCAGGCGCGTCTGACGGGTTGGCCAAAAGCGCAAAGGCGACTCGTGTCCCGTTGACAGGTCGCCGACATGCTTTTACGTTTTGCTTTGTTAGT
>JABDHD010000115.1 GCA_013285685.1 Bacteroidota bacterium | reverse complement strand
TATATTTTTTGGTGTCTTCAAAATGAAGGGGGTCGCCGGATACCATATTGGCATCCAGCTCGGTAAACTCGTTGTTATCAAACAATACAGAGAAGTATTCCTTGGAACCGATGCGCATATGATAGCCGCAATAGTGGCAAACATATTGATTCTCAACTTGCTCGGAATAGTGAAGTGGTTTTTTACACTCGGGGCATTTGTTCCAGATCCCGTCGGGGGTCTCTTTCTTTTCTTCCGTGGTCGTAATTATCCCTTTGATTTCCCGTTTAAACCAAGCCATATCTAAATCTAAGTCTTTCAAATTGACTACAAAGAAACGAAATATTTTAGATATGAACCATCGGCCCGAAGATTTGAGCGAATGTTAAAAGTAAATCAACAGTAATTTAAAATATAAGGGCGAATTTGGCAACTTTATGAATTTGTAATTTTATGGAAATAAAAATAACCGCACCTTTTATCGGGCATTTTTTAACATAAATGCAAATAATGGTGGTTTAATCATTAAGTTTCTAATTCTGCCATTTGTATAGCTAAAAGTTTAAAAATTCCTAAATTCGCAAGCCAATTTAAAAATAAATGGATTTAAAAAATATCAAAGGCGTTCTGCATGGTGACCAGGTACAGGCGCTGTTCGAAGCCGCAAAAAAACACCAGTTTGCTTTACCTGCTGTTAATGTTACAGGTACAAATACCATCAATGGGGTAATGGAAACCGCTAAGGCGGTAAACTCGCCGGTTATTATTCAATTGTCAAACGGCGGCGCGGCGTTTTATGCCGGCAAATCGCTGGATAACTCAAAACTGCAGGCTTGTATTTTAGGGGCTGTTTCTGCCGCAAAACATGTGCATTTGCTGGCTGAGCATTACGGGATAGCAGTTATCCTGCATACCGATCACGCGGCAATGAAGTTTTTGCCCTGGATTGACGGCTTGCTGGATCATGGTGAGAAATTTTATGCGGAGACCGGTAAACCTTTGTTCTCGTCACATATGCTCGACCTCTCCGAAGAGCCCATTCACGAAAACATCGAAATATCAGCCAAATACCTTGCCCGCATGGCAAAAATGGGCATGACGCTCGAAATTGAACTGGGCGTTACCGGTGGTGAAGAGGACGGCGTGGATAATTCAAGCGTGGACAGTTCACGCCTGTACACGCAGCCCGAAGACGTGGCCTATTCATATGAAGAACTTTCAAAAGTTAGCCCGCGTTTTACCATTGCAGCTGCATTTGGCAATGTGCATGGCGTTTACAAACCCGGCAACGTGAAATTACAGCCGGTTATCCTGCATAACTCGCAGGAATATGTGAAAAAGAAATTTGGGCTGACCGATGAAAAGCCGATCAACTTTGTATTTCACGGCGGATCAGGCTCAACCCAGGCAGAAATTCGCGAGGCTATTTCCTATGGCGCCATTAAAATGAATATCGATACCGATATGCAATGGGCTTTGTGGGAAGGTATTAAGGACTACTATAAATCAAAAGAAGCGTATCTGCAAAGCCAGATCGGCAACCCCGAAGGCGAAGACGCGCCCAACAAAAAATACTACGACCCGCGTGTATGGTTGCGCAAAGGCGAAGAAAGCTTTGTAAAACGCCTAAAAGAAGCATTCGCCGATTTGAATTGTGTGGATGTGAACGAAAAATTATAGGTAGAAAATAGGTTAAAGGTCAAAGGCGAAAGGTTAAAGGTAGGCGGACGAATGTTTTTTTACCTTTCACCTTTTACCTTTCGCCTTTCACCTCAAATTCGCCTTTTACCTCAAAACCAGTGTCTCCAAAAATTGAAGTAAAAAAAGTAACCGATCCTGCTGAGCTGGAAAAAGTATTTGCCATACGCCGCGAGGTTTTTGTGGGCGAACAAAACTGCCCGCCTGAACTGGAGTGGGAGTTTGAGGATGAATCCAATCATTTTTTAGCCACTATTGATGGCGAACCGGGTGGCGCCTGCCGCTGGCGCAAAACGGATAATGGCTACAAGCTGGAGCGCTTTGCGGTATTGAAGAAATTTAGAGGCTGTGGAGTAGGGCAGGAGTTGGTAAAAGCCGCTTTAAATGACCTTCCCCAAGACGCTGTATACGTTTACCTGCATGCCCAGTTGGGCGCTATCCCGCTTTATGAGAAATTCAACTTTGAAAAAGTAGGTGATGAATTTGAAGAAGCGGGGATTAGGCATTATAAAATGGTGAAAAAATGAGTAAATTTGAGAAGCTAAAATATAAATTGTTGTCTGGTAATGCTGATAATAATTTTAGTTTTGACGATTTAAGAAACATTCTGCTTCACTTAGGATTTAATGAAAGGACTACAGGCGGAAGCCACAGGATATTTTATAAAGATGGGGGTCGATGAGATTATAAATATTCAACCCAAAGGTGGTAAATCAAAGCCTTATCAGGTGAAACAGGTTAGATCAATTATTTTAAAATTTAAATTGATTGTTGATGGAGAATAGATTTGAAATAATTATGTACTGGAGCAAGGAAGACGAAGCTATAATTGCTGAAGTTCCAGAACTGGCGGGATGCATGGCTGATGGCGCAAATTACCAGGAGGCTTTGATAAATGTCGAGGTCGTTATTCAGCAGTGGATTCAAACGGCCCTTGAACTTGGCAGAGAAGTACCTTTACCCAAAGGTAAATTAATGTATGCCTGAAGGCAATTCAGTGGTTGGATACAATACTCTATAGTTTTCGAATTCCGATTCAAGGTGTGCCAATTCGTTTTCCTTCAGCATATGTAGTTCTTGCTCTAAATTAACGTTTCCTTCTTTGGCGTTTTTAGAATTAGATTCTGCTTTGTTATCACTTGTCATATCGTGAAGTTATAAAACTTCACCTAAATATCCTAACAGAAAAATCCATCGCCTCCTTTAGTTTATCCAAATTAAGCCCGAGGCGCTCGTTTTGTGCTATCAGGTAGCCAATCAGGTTTTCGGTGGCAATATTGCCTGTGAGCTCGTCTGCGGCCATTGGGCAGCCTCCGTAGCCCTTTAATGCGGAATCAAACAGGCGGCAGCCGCCCATGTAAGCAGCTTCGATCTTTGCAAGCCACGTGTCGGGTGTCGAGTGCAGGTGCATGCCGAAGTTTATTTTGGACGAACTTGTCAACTCATTTAAAATTTGGGTGATCTGTTCCGGTGTTGCGATACCGATGGTATCGGCAAGATAGATCTCTTCAACACCCAAACCGATCATTTCGTGCGCCCATTTATCGAGTATCTCCACACTCCATGCGTCACCGTAGGGATTGCCGAAACCCATCGACAAATAGATGCGGAGCTTTTTGTTTTTATTAACGTACAACTCCTGGATGCGCTTTACCGTTTGGAAGGAATCAGCGATACCTGAATTGGTGTTGCGCTGCTGAAAAGTCTCGGATATTGAAAAAGGAAAGCCTAAATAGGTTATTTCCTGATGCTGCGCAGCTTCTTCAGCGCCGCGGTAATTTGCGATGATCGCAAGTAACTTTGACCGGGTGCCGGTCAAATCGAGTTTTTGCAGCACATCAGCGGTGTCAGCCATTTGCGGTATCGCCTTCGGCGATACAAAACTTCCAAAATCGATGGTGTCAAAACCTACGCCAAGCAGCAAATTGATGTAGGCCGCCTTTAGTTCAGTCGGAATAAATGGGTGAAGCCCTTGCATCGCGTCGCGCGGACACTCGGTGATCTTTATTTCGGGAAGCATGAGGAACCTTGCGGTTTAAAATTTTGAGTCATAAATAGTCAGTTTTTGCTCGATTGCTTCGCGAAGTTCAGTTACCAGGGTACTTATATATTTTTCGAACGAATCGATGATCGACTTATAAACTTTTTGCATGCGCCGGGATTCACTGCCGCTGCCGGCCTTCGAATAAACGTCGTACAGGGTTTCCCGTTTGTTGCCATTTTCCGTGGGGAAGAAAAATACAATGTTGTTAACGGTGTAGCGGTACCGCCCGTTTTTGAGGTCGAGTATGATAGAGAACTGGGCATTGTAAGGGTTTACCGCATCATTTTCGTCGCCGACGTACACGGCGTTTACATTCAGATCCTGCGAAGTGGTAAAGATCAGTTTACCTTCCTGCTGGTAGCCATAATTTTGCTGGAAATTTTTTGCCGCCATAAACTGGATCGCCCTCAAATAAATGAGGCCTTCGGGGATGCTGTCGGCTTTTACTGTTTTTTGATAGTATGCGTATTCGCCTTCTGCGATGAGCTTGACGGAATCCGGATGCGTTTCAATCGCATTATTTGGCGTATTTGCAGTTGCTTCAGTATTATGGGCCTGCCCTGCGGCCGCGGGGACATTCAGCAATATCGCAGCTATTCCGGCCAATAGTATAAGAATTCTCATTGTTTGCATCAGTTTAGCGAAGATAAGGCCAAAAAAGCTAATAATCGCGCGACGACACTATCTATTGACATTTTGAGGAGAATAGCCGCCGTACCTTAATTCGTTTTTGACAGGGACGCCGGTTCTTCAGGCGTCGCTTCGGGAGTAAATGGCCTGATAATAAGCCTGGCGCCGCCATTATAAGTTAGATAACTGCCTACCCAGTTGATAAAAACGATCAGCTTGTTACGAAAACCTAACAAGGTGATCAAATGCACAAACATCCAGATCATCCAGGCAAAAAAGCCCTGGAATTTCAATTTTCCGAGGTCGGCAACAGCTTTATTGCGGCCTATGGTAGCCAGGGAACCTTTATCGAAATATTTAAACGGTACTGTAGGCTCGCCGTTGATCAGCTGCAAAATGGTTTTGGCCGTATGGTTGCCCATTTGTATGGCCACCTGGGCAACACCGGGGTGCCCCTTTGGCGTTTCCTCGGTGATCATTGAGGCTACGTCGCCGATTGCGAAAATATTGGAATAACCCACAACGCGGCAAACGCTGTCGGTTTTTACCCGGTTGCCGCGCACGATCAAATCGTTTGAAATACCACCTGGTACGACGCCCATCACACCGGCCGACCAAATCACATTTTTGGTGGGGATGGTTTTGCCGCCTTCAAATTTTATTTCAACGCCATCATAACTTTCAACCTTTACACCGGCAAGTACCTCAACCCCCATGCTTTTTAAAAATTCTGCAGCGCCCCTGGATGCTTCTTTTGACATCGCGCCCAAAACCCGGTCCTGAAAGTCGACCAGGTAAACCTTCATGTGGTCCTTTTCTAATTCAGGATAGTCGGAGGTGAGGATATGATTACGTAGTTCAGCTAAAGCACCGGCGAGCTCAACGCCCGTTGGCCCGGCGCCAACCAGTACAAAATTCAGGTAAGGCTCCCTTTCCTGGCGGGTGGTTTTAAGTACCGCCTCTTCAATATTCTGCAAGATGAGCGAACGCAGGTTGAGCGCTTCAGGGATCGACTTCATCGGCATCGCAAAATGCTTGATGTCTTTATTGCCGAAGAAATTAGTAGTTGATCCGGTGGCAATAACAAGGTAGTCGAAGGCAATTTCGCCTATGGTTGTATCGATAGTATTCTTTTCGGGGTTTATTCCGGTTACTTCCGCGTTACGAAAACGGAAATTCTTCTGTCCCGCAAAATTTTTTCGCAGCGAAAATGCAATGGAGTCAGGTTCGAGGCTGCCCGTAGCCACCTGGTAAAGCAAGGGTTGAAAGGTGTGATAATTATGCTTGTCGATCATCAGCACATCAACAGGCTCGTCCTTTAATTTTTTGGCGACTTGCAGACCGCCGAACCCACCGCCAACGACCACAACTTTTGGAAATTTGGATTTGTCTTTTGATGCCATGAGTTATCCGTATTGAAATTGCGCATTTAAACAACACAAGGTAATTCAAAAAGTGTGAGCGCAGGGGAAAATTTGCAATCACTATGTAAGTTTTGGATAGCATTTGTTAAATATCATCCCGTCAGGCGGGATGTCGCTTGCAGCAAAAAGCGTACAGCAAGCATAATTACCGTTAATATAATCATTATCCTATGCATTAAATTGTTATAGTTAAAATATTAGCGCGGAATGTCAAAAAAAGTATTTTATATTAGTGATAAAATAATTTATCGTTTAAAACTTAAACATTTAACGTTATGGGCGAAGCTTATGTAGGCGAGATTTTCATGGGTGGGTGGAATTTTGCCCCTCATGGATTTGCTTTTTGCAACGGCCAACTATTGTCGATCAGTCAGAACACGGCACTGTTTTCATTGCTGGGAACAAATTTCGGCGGGGACGGTCAACAAACGTTTGGTCTTCCCGACCTTCGGGGCCGTGTTCCCATGCATTGGGGACAGGGACCCGGCCTTTCAAATTATAACATAGGCCAAAACGGCGGCACGGAAAATGTAACACTGCTCAGTGCCCAGATGCCGGGGCATAGCCACACAGTTAATGCAAATAATGGTGGACCCAATACGGGAAACCCTGATGGCGCCTTTTTTGCAGCAAGCCCGCTAACCGGTTCGGGGCCGAATGCCGCGCAGCTGAAAACGTATATAACCACGGCGCCCAATGGCGCGACGTTTAACCCAGCCACCATCGCGCCAACCGGTGGAAACCAGCCTCATGCCAATATACAGCCGTATGAATGCATCACCTTTGTAATTGCACTTCAAGGTATTTTCCCTGCAAGAAACTGATATTTGCTGAGCCTGTTATAAAAAAATAAAGGCCCCCAAATTTTGGGGGCCTTTATTTTTTTATAAAACTGACTTTTTATTTCAGGTCTTTCTTCCCAAAGTCGATAATAACCGGCGTAGCCACGCAGATTGATGAGTAGGTGCCAAAACATACCCCGATCAACAATGCGAAAGAGAAGCCACGGATCACATCACCCCCGAATATAAACAGCACCAATAAGATCAGTAATACCGTTAGCGCGGTGATAACAGTACGGCTTAGCGTGTTGTTGATCGCGTCATTGATGACCTCTTTCGGATCGTCCGTTTTTGCATGGTGCAGGTTAAGGAACTCGCGGATACGGTCGAATACCACCACCGTGTCGTTAATGGAGTAACCGATAACCGTCAGGATTGCCGCAATGAACGACTGGTCGATATCCAACGAGAACGGCAATACGTCTTTAAATATCGAGAAGAATGCCAAAACCATCAAAGCATCGTGCGCCGTGGCCACCATCGCACCCAAACTGAACTGCCATTTACGGAAACGAATAAAAATATAAGTGGAAATGATGACGATAGCAAAAATCACCGTTAAAGACGCGGATTTTTTGAGACCGTTGGCGATTGTTGGGTTTACTAACTCCTTATCTTTGATATTGTCCTTGGTGATGTGGGTTTGAGGATTTGAATCCAGCAGCCTGATCAGTTCATTTTGAACCTTTGTACCGGTACTATCGGATGCATCGTTGATCAAATATTTGGTGGTGATGCTTACTTTGGTGCCAAAAGTCTTGATCTCGCTGCCTTCGCCAAATGGTGTTTTTCCGATTACGTTACGCACGTCCTCAACTCCAACCGCTTTATTATCAAACTGGACAATGTACGTACGGCCGCCCACAAAATCCACGCCGTAGTTAAAGCCCTGCGTTGCCATGGAAATCAGGCCCGCTACGATAAACGTGCCGGAGAAAATGTAATATTTAAAGCGGTTTTTTACAAACGCGTAATGTGCGTTTTTAAAAGTATGTGAGCTCCATGGATTGGAGAATTTGATATCCCACCCTTTGCCAATCATCCATTCTAAAATTATCCTCGATATCAGCAATGAACAAAACAATGAAGTTATGATACCGATCATCAGCGTAATAGCAAAACCCTGGATTGGGCCGGTACCAAACACGTACAGGATCAAACCGGTAAGGAACGTACTGATGTTGGAGTCGAGGATGGATGATAAAGCATGTTTAAAACCATCATTAACAGATATGCGCAGTGATTTGCCCAGTGAGAGCTCTTCGCGGACCCGTTCATAAATTAACACGTTCGCATCCACGGATAAACCGAAAGTTAAAACGATACCTGCTACGCCCGGCATGGTTAAAACCGCGCCGAGGCTGGTTAATACACCCATCAGGAAGAAGATGTTGATCAGCACCGCTACAACAGAAACGGTGCCTGCCCTGTTATAATAGGCGATCATAAAGATCATTACTACCAGCAAGCCAACTAAGTTTGATAGTAAGCCTGCATGAATAGCTTCCTGCCCCAGCGATGGTCCCACAACATTCTCCTGAACAATGTGCGCCGGCGCCGGTAAACGGCCGGCCTTAAGCACGTTAGCTAAATCGCTTGCTTCCGTTACTGTGAAACTTCCGCTAATAGACGAACTGCCACCAGGGATTTCACCGTCAACCCGCGGAGCCGAGTATACTTTACCATCTAAAACAATTGCAATAGATTTCTTTTTATTGATATCAGGATCCGCGCCGGCTTCCGCGGTAATAGCCCGCCATTTTTCTGCGCCGTCCGAGTTCATCAGCATCCTTACCTCAGGCTGTCCTTTTTGATCCACGTCGCTAAAGGCATCCGTCACCACGTCACCGGTTAGTACGGGGTTGTTGCCTGCGCCAACCAGCTTCATGGCGAATAACTCAAAAGTCTTGCTATCTTTTATCGCTTTTACCGACCAAAGGAATTTAATATTTTGAGGCAAAAGGGATTTAGCTTCCGGGCTACGCAGGTATTGGTTAACCTTGGCGGTGTCCTTCACTGCTGCATGCCCTACAACCGGCCCGGGTTGATATTGCATCTGGCCGTCTTGTCCCTGGTAAACCATAGGTGTAAGGACCGAGAACAATGGATTCATTAAGCCGGCCGCATTTTTTTTGGCCAGCCCCGAAGTATCAGTTCCCGCGTTTTTTTGAACTTTGCTAAGCAAGGCCAAAGCCCCGCCTTTTGTTTTGCCTGTGTCCGCTGCCGCCGGCGCGGGTTTAGCCACCGGTTTATTACCGGTACTGTTCTGTACTTTATTTAGTAACGCCAGGCCGCCTTTTGATTTACCGGTATCCGGTTTTACCGGGGCCGCCGTTGCTATAGTTTTGCTTGTATCTTTCCTGGCGGTTTTTTGCTTTGCGGCAATCAAACTATTCAGGCTATTCAGCATGCCAAATACCTCGGGGTTTTCATAGGTTTTGTAAAACTCCAGGGTAGCCGTAGCCGATAACAGTTTACGCACGCGATCAGGGTCTTTAACACCCGGCAGTTCGATAACAATACGGTCGCCGCCTGTACGCTGGATATTAGCATTGGCAACACCAAACTGGTCGACACGGGTATTCAGGACAGTGAATTCCTGCGTGATCGCTGATTTGGCCAGATCCTGCAAATAACTTTCTACCTCACTATTGGAGGCATTAAACTTTAAGCGGTCCTGGTTGTCTTTTGTCGAAAAGATGGCGGCGAGCTTGCCTTCGGGGTTCATCTTTTCGTATTCTTTAACAAATAAGGTAATGTAGTCCTCCTGGCTGCCCTTAACTAAATCATCTGTGGCTGCCTTTAACGCCTGGTTAAAAACCACATCAGCATTATTGTTGGATAATTTTAGAACCAGTTCGCGGAGCGAAATTTGCATAGTTACGCTCATACCGCCTTCAAGGTCGAGGCCGAGTGCAAGTTCCCTTTGTTTGCAGTATTGATAATCGAATTTTAGTATCGGGTACACCGGCTGTGTTGCCATCGAATCCAGGTACACCGTTTCTTTTGCTGTATCGCCTTTTGCATATGTCCTGGCTTTGTCATCGACGCTGTGTGCTACCCAGGTAAACGAAAGCTGGTATAAACATACTGCGGCTAACAGAAAAGCGAAAAATTTAACAACCCCTTTGCCTTGCATTTTGAATCAAAATATGTAATTAATTAGTTTATAAGCATTTTAAATAAGACGGCAAATCTAATAAAAATTCGTAAGCATGAAATTTTTTTGTTTAGAGGTTAGCGGTTAGTGATTAGAGATTAGTTAAGTAATTGGCTAAGAAAGCTTTGGAATGTTTTCTCCACCTTAAAAACTGTTCAAACGCCATGGCTAACGACATAATTATGCACGTTCGTAAGTTACAAACGAATACGGGAACGCATTTTTGTCATCCGCAGGATGACTTTCGTGTGATACTTCTTTCCATTCATTTTTACTGATCTCCGGGAAAAAGCTGTCGCCTTCAAATTGGTGGTGAATGATGGTTAGGTAGATGCGATCTGTAAGGTGCAGCGACTGTTGGTAAATATGGGCGCCGCCAACTATAAATACTTCGTCTTCGTCCTTACAAAGCGCCAGGGCCGCTTCGATTGAATTAACCACTTCGCAGCCTTCGATAGTGATATGCTGGCGGGTAATGATAATGTTTCTGCGTTTGGGCAGCGGTTTACCAACGGAATCGAATGTTTTGCGGCCCATGATGACGGTATGGCCGGAGGTGGTATTTTTAAAATGCTTCAGGTCGTTCGGCATATGCCAAAGCAATTGGTTGTCCTTGCCGATGACATGGTTTTCGGACATGGCGGCTATTTGGGAGACGATCATGGGATACTAATAAGTTTACTATCAATCCAGGCTTTTATTTGGTCAAAAGCTATCTCTCCCATACTTGCAGCAATGGTAAAATCGTATCTTTCACTGTCGTTTGCTGAAATGTCAAGATCATAATCAGACAATATTAAACAAAGTAAAAAAAATGCTATTCGTTTGTTCCCATCCAGAAAAGGATGATTTATTACCATACTTTCGAAAATTGCTGCAGCTTTGCCACTCGGTGTGGGATATAAATCTTGTTGATCAAAAGTCATAAATGGGCGTGCCAGCGCAGAAAGCAACAAACCCTCATCCCTAATACCATCAATTCCTCCGTATTTTTCGATCAGTGCGCTGTGATACACCAATACTTCCTCCAACGCAATCATTTAGCCAGCTTTTCAAAAAGTTTGTCATTTTCAGCAAGTATTCTTTTGAAATTCTTATATCGTTTTGCGCTAATTGCAGAATGATAGGTTCCTTGTTTAATGAATTCTAAAACTTCAGGTAAGAAGTCGTCAGATGCATGATTCAAGGCCCGCTGTATCTCTTTTTTTACCTCTATTGTTGTCATACGCAAAAATAATGAAATATTACAGTTGTATCAAACCGCAACTGTCGCCTTTATATGCGGCCATGGATCATAATTTTCCAGCGTAAAATCTTCATATTTAAATCCGAAAATATCCTTTACATCCGGATTAATGGACATTGTTGGCAACGGCCGGGGTTCCCGGCTTAATTGCAGCGCTGCCTGCTCCAGGTGATTATTATATAAATGCGCATCGCCGAACGTGTGCACAAAGTCGCCATAATTTAGGTCGCATACCTGTGCCATCATCATGGTGAGCAGCGCGTATGAGGCAATATTAAACGGAACCCCTAAAAATATATCCGCACTGCGCTGATAAAGCTGGCATGACAGCTTGCCTTTTTGTTCCCCCTTCAGAGGGTTAGGGGGTTCCACATAAAACTGGAACAAGCTATGGCAGGGGGGGAGGGCCATTTGGTTAACATCCGCAACATTCCACGCCGAAACGATCATACGGCGGGAGTCCGGGTTGTTTTTAATTTGGTTAACCATCTGGCTGATCTGGTCGATATGGCCGCCATCCGGCTTAGGCCATGAGCGCCACTGGTACCCGTAAACAGGACCAAGGTTACCATCTGCATCCGCCCATTCGTCCCAGATGCGCACGCCATTATCTTTCAGGTATTTGATATTGGTGTCACCGCTTAAAAACCAGATCAGCTCATGGATGATCGATTTTAGGTGGAGCTTTTTGGTGGTGACCATCGGGAAGCCATCCTGCAGGTTAAACCGCATCTGGTAGCCAAACACGCTGAGTGTACCAGTGCCTGTCCGGTCGTGCTTTTGTGCGCCGGTCTTCATCACATGGTCCATCAGGTCGAGATATTGCTTCATGTTAGTTGTAAAAGTTGTAAGGGTTGTAATACGTTGTAATGGTTTTGGGTAGGCCGTTACAACATTTTTCGCCTTATCAATTGCAAATAAAAATAATCTATTTTTGGAATCCTACGGTTGTTCAAAAATAGCTGCCGTGTTAATCGTTTTATGATCATTTTCCCCAATGCCAAAATCAATATCGGCCTGAACGTTATTAACCGCCGCGAGGATGGTTACCATAACCTGGAGACAATCTTTTATCCTATAAAAATAAACGATGTACTTGAAGTAATAGAAGCCGGTGAGTTAAGTTTTGAATCAGCAGGGCTGGAGATACCGGGCAGGATGGAAGATAATTTATGTGTTAAAGGTTACCACCTGCTCAAAAAAGATTTCGACCTGCCGCCGGTGAAGATATTTTTGTATAAACATATTCCGATAGGTGCAGGGCTGGGCGGCGGCTCGGCAGACGCAGCCTTTTTTATCCGTTTGCTAAATCAAAAATTCAACCTGGGATTGACCGACGAGCAAATGAACGGTTATGCGCGGCAACTCGGCGCCGACTGCGCTTTCTTCATCCAAAACAAACCTGTATTTGCGCAGGGGATAGGGGACGAATTGGAACCGGTCGACCTTGACCTGTCAAAATATAAACTCGTCCTGGTGAAGCCGCCTGTACACGTTTCAACCGCTGAAGCTTACCGCGGCGTTGGACCATCGGTTCCGGAGCATTCTTTAAAAGAATTGATTCAATTGCCGGTTGCCGAATGGAAAAATCACGTCAAAAACGATTTTGAGCAATCGGTCTTTAAAAACCATCCTGTAATAAGAGGAGTGAAGGCAGCCCTGTACGAAGCCGGCGCCATTTATGCCAGCATGAGTGGGAGCGGAGCTGCTGTTTTCGGGGTATTTGAGGAAAAAATTTCGGATTTCGGAATTGGGATTTCGGATTTATTTATTGTGTGAAATTTTTGAATGTGAAATGCCGAATTCGGAATTGAAGATGAAAATTCTGACTTTCGCATTTCATGTACTTCCGCAATCGACATTCCGAAATCCGCATTTAAAAATCCGAAATCGAACATTCGAAATCCGAAATTACGTGCCCGCATCTTCACTCACCCCGCGCCCAATTCCTTCGGCCCAATCCGTGTCGCCCCAGCCTTTGGCTACGGCTGTCAATAAGCGGTTGTGAATGGCTGTCGCCATGGGCATGGGTACTTCACTTGTCTGCGATAGTTTAAAGGCCAGGCGGGCGTCTTTATAGCCTAATTTCGATTTAAAACCAACGGGGTGGTATTGCTTGTTCGCAATGGTCTTGCCATAGTTTTGGAATATGGGTGCATTGAACAGGGTAGCGCCGAAAAACTCTGAAACTTTGGCGCGGTCGAGCCCGTTCTTTTCCGCAAGGGTAAAGGCCTCGGCCATCATCTCCAGCGAGGCCATGATCATAAAGTTTCCGGCTATTTTCACCACGTTTGCGCCGCCGGG